>CBDUNF010000006.1:0-39416 GCA_965368515.1 uncultured bacterium | reverse complement strand
ACCGGGCCAAACATCTCTCGCATGTAGGTGTCACGATCAGCCGCGTCCACCTTCACGATGACCGGCGAACGCACATCGGCATCGGCAAAGTTCGGATGGTTGATCTTTCTCGATTCCAGCAACACGTCTCCAGATGACGACGCATCGGCGATGCGGCCGGCGATGTCTCCGCCCTTGATCGAGCCGAGGATGTCGCCTGCCCTCTGGTCATCCGAAAGGAGACCACCTATCGCACCGGCGAGACCCGACGCAACCTCGTCAAACGAGACGTTCTCGTCTCCGACGGTGACGCCGGATTTGGGGATGTAGACGTTCTGCGGGGTCGTGCACATCTGCCCCGAATACATGGTCAGCGACACTGATAGGTTTCTGAAGACGCCCTTGAGGTCGGCGGCGGAGTCGATTACCACCGAGTTGACGCCGGCCTTCTCCGTGAAGACGAGGGCGTGAGTCACGTTCTTCTCGAGCCACTCACCGAAGCTGTTCCCGCCGGTGTAGTCCACCATCCCGACTGCAGGGTTCATAACAAGGTGCTTGGCGATAGGTTCGTCAGGGGTATCGACCGCCAGCAGCACTGTGTTCGGATCAAAGCCTGCCTCCGCGAGCACGGCCCGAGCGGTCTCGACGAAGAGAGCAAGCGGCAGGATCGTGCCCGGATGTGGCTTCACGATGACCGGGTTCCCCGTGGCGAGGCTGGCAAAAATGCCGGGGTAACCGTTCCAGGTCGGGAACGTTGACACCCCGATCGTGACCGCAACACCGCGCGGCCGGATTCGCCATTGTTTGTCGATCTGCAGCGGATCACGCTTGCCCTGTGGCTTCTCCCAACGCATCTCGCCACGAGGCAGTCTCGTCAGTTCCGCGTATGCATAGGCGACCGCCTCTAATCCACGATCCAGCGCATGCGGCCCACCGGCCTGGAAGGCCATCAGGAATGCCTGGCCGGTCGTCTGCATGACCGCATGTGCCATCTCGAAGCTGTTGTTCTTGAGCCGGTCGAGAATCTCGAGGCATACGCCGACTCGATCCGTCGGGCTGGCTTTGCCCCACGTCCTCATCGCGGCCGACGCGGCTTCAATCAGAGCGTCCGGTTCGGCGGTCGGATACGTGACGCCGATGGCAACCCCGTAGGGTGAGGACTCAGCACCAGCCGACGATCCGCTCGACGGCTGGTCAAGCGAGAAGTGCCGACCGAGCCTGGCCTGAAACGCCTGCTCCCCTGCCTGCGGAGCGTCTTCGCCGTATGCGCGCGGGCTCTCCGGATACGGACTCCAATACTCGCGGTTGCCTATCGCGGCGACCGCTCGCTTCAGGGTCTCTTCGTGCTTTGCAAAGAAGTCCATCATCGTCCTGTCAAGTCCTTTCGAGAAGCATGCTGATACCTTGTCCGACGCCGATACACATCGTGGTCAAGGCGTACTTCTCATTGGTTGTATGAAGCTGTCGTGTTGCGGTGGTGACCAGCCGAGCCCCGGTCATGCCCAATGGATGACCAATGGCTATGGCGCCGCCGTTCGGATTGACGTGCTCTACGTCGTCGGGCAATCCCAGCTGACGCAGACACGCCAGAGACTGCGAGGCAAACGCTTCGTTGAGTTCGATCACACCAATCTCATCGAGTGCAATACCGGTTCTATCGAGAATCTTCCTGGTCGCCGGGACCGGGCCTATACCCATGATCCGGGGTGGCACCCCGGCCGTCGCCATGCCGATGATGCGAGCGCGGGCCGTGAGCCCGTAGGACTCAACTGCTCGCTCGGAAGCGACCAGCACAGTCGCTGCGCCGTCATTGATCCCCGATGCATTGCCCGCGGTCACGGTGCCGCCCGGGAATAACGGTTGCAGCCTTGCCAACTTCTCGGCCGTGGTGTCGGGGCGGGGGTGCTCATCGGTGTCGACCATGACCGGGTCGGCCCTCCGCTGCGGCACCGCGACGGGCACAATCTCATCGGCCAATCGGCCCGAAGCAATTGCGGCCGCAGTCCGTTGCTGGCTCCGGACCGCAAACGCGTCCTGATCGTCTCGGGAGATGTCGAACTCCTGCGCAACATTCTCGGCGGTTCCCGGCATCTCGTCTTTGCCAAACAACTCGGCAAGGCGGGGATTGGTGAATCGCCATCCGATAGTCGTGTCGTAGATCTCGCTGGATCGGCTGTAGGCACTCTCTGCTTTTGGCATGACCTTCGGAGCCCGGCTCATCGACTCGACCCCACCCGCCAGGATGAGGTCGGCCTCGCCTGCCTTGATCGAACGAGCCGCATAGCCGACGGCTTCCATACCGGATCCGCAGAGACGGTTCAGGGTTGTGCCCGGCACGTCGGTCGCCATACCGGAGAGGAGGACCGCCATACGGCCGACGTTGCGGTTGTCCTCGCCCGCCTGGTTTGCCGCACCCATCATCACGTCGTCGGTCAATGACCAGTCGACGCCCTGATTGCGCTCCATAACCGTCCGCATGGTGAGAGCGAGCAGATCGTCGGGACGTACCTGTGCCAGCGCTCCGCCGAACCTGCCGACCGGGGTGCGAATCGAATCGCAGATGAACGCCTCAGCCATCGTTCGCCTCCGCACGCAGCGGGCGACCTGTCGCAGCGAGACGCCCAATGAGGCTCGGAACCCGGTATCGGTCCTCACCAAATCCAGATCGAAGGTTGCGCAGCACTGCGGCGACATGGTCAAGACCGATTCGATCGGCCCATTCCAGCGGACCGGATGGGTAGTTGGTGCCCAGACGCATGGCGGTGTCGACATCGGGAGCAGACGCAATTCCGTGTGCGACCGTGTCGGCGGCAACCGCGGCAATCTGCACCACAGTCCGCATCACCGCAAGGCCGTGGCTGTCGTCAAGGCGACTCACCTCACATCCGATCGCCTGGAATAGGGCTGCGGCCCGCTCGAGAGTGCCATCGTCAGCCTGGTCGGCAACGGCTACTCCGATCCGACTGACGGCGTCCCAGTCGTGGACAAGATCGAAAACAACAACGCGGTTGGTTCCGAGGACCTGTTGCGCCGCCAGTTCGGTAGCAGTACGACCGTCAGTAGGCACGAGGTGGACTCCATCGAAGATCAGATGACCAGGACCGCCGGCGGCGACCGCATCGACCTCAACGCCGGCGGCGAGGAGGCGGTGGACGAGGCCGGCCGCCCAGCCAAGGTCGCCGTGGGCTTCGACGTTCGCCGGGGGCTCCTCGGCGGCCATCGTCGCCGGGACAGGCTGCGGTTCGTCAGTGCCATAGGCGTAGAAGCCCTGCCCGGACTTTCGCCCGAGTCGGCCGGCATCCACCAGGCTCTGCTGCAAAACATGCGGGGCAAAACGGGCGTCGTGGAAGGATTGGGCAAAGACAGACTTGGACACGGCGAGATTCACGTCGAGTCCCACCAGATCCATGAGTGCAAACGGTCCCATCCGGAATCCGCCTGATCCGGTCATGACCCCGTCGATTGTGGCGAAGTCGCCCACTCCGTCCGCCGCCAACCGCAACGCCTCGCCGTAGAACGGTCGAGCCACACGATTCACAATGAAACCAGGGGTGGAGGCGCACTGGACCGGGACTTTGCCCCAATCCGCGACGGTATCGGCGGCAGCCTGGGCCACCGCAGGTGTGGTCGCCGCTCCCGAGATTATCTCGACGAGGGGCATCGCCGGTGCCGGGTTGAAGAAGTGCATGCCAACGAAGCGATCAGGTCGCACCATTCCTGCGGCGATTGCCGTAACCGAGAGCGAGGACGTGTTGGTCGCGATGATGGCGTCGGGTGCCGCCAGCTTCTCGATCTCGGCAAGCGCTTTCCGCTTGATGGCAAGATCCTCGACGACCGCCTCGACGATCAGCGCGGCCGGGGCGCACTCAGCCAGCCATCCGCAGCCGACCACCATCTCGAGAATCTCGTTTGCTTCCTCGGCAGTGCGTCGCCCCTTGGCAACTGATCTGTCCATGCGCTCTCGCAGGGCTGACAGAGCACGATCCACAGCTCCATCGGCAGAGTCGAATAGAAACACCGGGTGACCCGCGGCTGCCGCGATCTGGGCGATGCCCGAACCCATGGTTCCGGCGCCGACGACCGCAACCGGGCTCCCTTCTGCGATCCCTCTGGTCATCATCGTCCCTTGAACACCGGGGTCCGTTTTGCCAGGAACGCGGCAACCCCCTCGGCGTAGTCGTCTGAGTCCCCGGCAGCTCGCTGCAAATCTCGCTCCAGATCGAGCTGAACATCCAAAGCGTTTCCGCCTGATGCATTGATGGCTTGTTTCGTCTTGGCGAAGCCGGCGGTTGGGCCGCTGGCGAGGGCAAGGGCGACGTCGCTGCTGACCGTGCCCAGATCCTCATCTGCAACGACTTCCCAGATGAGCCCCCACTCCGCGGCCTGGGAGGCGCTGAGGCTTTCGCCGAGCAGCGCCAGCCCCATTGCTCGCGCCGAGCCAACCGTGCGTGGCAGGAAGAACGTGCCGCCTGAATCGGGAACGAGGCCGATCTTGGCGAAAGACTGGATGAACTTCGCCGACCGGGCGGCATAGACAAGGTCGCCGGCGAGCGCCAGATTGGCACCAGCACCGGCCGCAACTCCGTTGACTGCAACGACGACCGGTTTCGGCATCGTCCGCATGAGCCGGATCACAGGGTTGTAGCGGTCTTCAAGTGACTCACCGAGATCTGGAGCGGCCCCCCCTGGAGCCACCGACCGGTCGTTGAGGTCCTGGCCGGCGCAAAACCCGCGACCTGCCCCGGTAATCAACACTGCTCGAACCGCCGAATCGCCTGCGGCCTCCTGGAGCATGCCTTTGAAGTCTTCGAGCATGTCTTTGGTGAATGCATTGAGCCGATCGGGACGATTCAGCGTGATCGTGCACAAGCCGTCGAGCCGAGTAGTGAGGATCGTGCTGGTCATGACCGGTCACCGGAGAGGATTCCATGGGCAACAAACGACCACATCTCGTTGGCGATCTGGTCGGCGTCACGGTCCCCGGAGGGCCGATACCAGCGGATCAACGCGTTGAGCACAGACAGGATGAAGATTGCCGTGATACCCGGATCGATCCTCGGGAGAAGCGACCCCTCGTCGACGGCGGCCTGGATCGTCTCCCGGTACGCGGCTTCATAGGCGTCACGCATCTCGATGATTCGCTGCCTGTCGGCTTCTGGAAGAAACCGCGACTCGAAAAGGAAAGTCCGGGATTCGTCCAGGTGGGTAACGACTACGTTCACGTGCCCGAATACCAGCTGTCGGAGCCGATCAACTGCCATACCATCTGAGCTATTGGCATCGGCGACGACCCCATTGAAGAACGCCGCACCGCGTGTGATTACCTCGACCAGCAATTCGTTCTTACCCCGAACGTGGGAATAGATGGAGGAACCAAGCAAACCCAATTCCTCGCCGAGGTCACGCATTGAAGTCCCGTGGAATCCCCGCTTGGCGAACAACCGACTTGCAGCGGCGACAACGTCCTCACGGCTTCGGGTTCCACCCGTTGTTGCCGCGACAGGCGCGCTCGCGTCGATCGGACTCACTTGATCTCCCTCTACCGAACGAACGATCGTTCGTTCGGTGGGCGGGAGCGTAATGAGCCAGTGAACACCCTGTCAACGGATTATTGGATAATCGGCCTCTCCGGCCAAACACCGCCGGATCACAACAATCGGCACCGCTGCAGATAGGCTCGGCGTATGAACCGTCGGACCAGACTCTCACGACTCATCCAGGATCCCGCCGCAGCTCTCGACGCAGCTGACCCGTCGCTGCGGCGGGTGGCCGTGGCTGCGGCGCACTCACACCCGGACCTCTGGTCCGTCCTCGCCACGATGCTAGCCACCGACCCTGATCCCCTAGTGCGGCGTGAATGCGCGG
Organism: uncultured bacterium; assembly: GCA_965368515.1. Lineage (GTDB taxonomy): Bacteria > Actinomycetota > Acidimicrobiia > Spongiisociales > UBA5794 > JAAETI01. The sequence goes on along the minus strand of CBDUNF010000006.1, from coordinate 33,572 downwards.
AGGTCCTCGGCAGAAGCGGATCGGCCAAGCTCGAGACAATCATTGCCGCGACTGATGATCCAAGCGCTCAGGTCCGAGAAGCGGCGACAACGGCCCTCGGCGAAATCGCCAATCGGGACGCCGTCGAGTTACTCATCGCCACCGCAACCGACGCCGACGAGGACCGCCTGGTCCGTGAGGCAGCAGTCGCGGCCCTCGGTGCTATTGCTGATGAGCGAGCCGTGCCGTCCCTGATCGAACTCATCGACGCTGCTCCACCCCAGATCCGTCGTCGGTGCGTGCCGGCACTTTCGGTCTTCGATGGACAAGAAGTCGAAGCTGCGCTGCGCCGTGCGGCAGTCGACAGGAACCCGATGGTCCGCGAGGCTGCCGAGATGGTTGTGGGCAGAACCGCAAGCTAGGAAACGCCCGACCGGCGCAGCACCAGCAGTTCCTCTTGCCTGCGCGTCGCAAGACGCACAAACCGTATCGCGGCGCCGGCAGCTGCGATAGCCACCACAGATGCCACGATGTCAACACCGACATAGGCAGCCAGATCCGACGCGTCGTAGTCCTCTGCCAGCATGAATGCCTGTATGAGATTCACCAATGACATGATGATGAACAGAGCCCACCACGAGATAACCGGCTCCATGTTCGAGTCGCGGCGCTCTCGAACCGGACCCCGGTCTGGGCGACTCTGCGTCCAGATCTCGGCTCCAATCCCGTACGGAATGATCATGCCGAAGATCGGGATGAACCAGCCACCGATCGCCCAACCCGGCTTCCGAGACCGGGCCCTCTCCAAGAAGCCCAGATTCGAGTACGCCCTCCAAAACCAGGTCATAAAGGCAGCCGCAGTCGCCACGTAGGCGAACGTAACCAGGATGAACGCAGTGTCGTAGCGGTCTTCGGCCAGACCAAGGTTGCCGCCGGGCGCTGACCCTGAAGCCACGTCGAGCAAAGCGGATCTGTATGGAATCGCGGTCAACAGCGCGACGACACTCGCCGCAATAAACACCCCAAGCAGGAGCTGCACGAGTAGACCGACAGCCTGCAATGGAATGAACGAAAGGCGCGACGGCGCCCCATCTCCGAGATCGAGCGGATCGCCACTGCCGTCCCCGCCGGGGTCTCCGGCACAATACGGGCAGACCTCGAGGATTCGGTTGACCATGCGGCCACACTGCTGGCAAGGGATGTACTGCGCCATGCTCAGCGCTGGTGCTCGAGATCCTCACGAACCCATTCGGCTCCGCCCGGCCAGTGTTCCTTCTTCCAGATCGGCACTCGGGCCTTGAGCTCGTCGATGACGTAGCGAGCCGCTGCAAACGCTTCTCCACGATGGCCGGAGCCAACGGCGACCGCCACGCTCGACTCGCCCACGGCGAGTGATCCAATCCGGTGGACTGCGGCGACCCGCTCCACTTCCCACTTGGTGCGGGCCTCAGCAACGATCTCAGCGATCTTGCCGACAACAACACCGTCGTACGCTTCGTACTCGAGGTGGGTGACACCAGCCTTGCCTTTGGAATGATCTCGGACCGTGCCCAGGAAGAGCGCGATTGCTCCACACTGCGGTGTACTCACGAATTCGACCAGCGTGGAAGCGTCGATCGGCTCGGGCGCAACAACAACTAGATCGGTGTCACGTCCCTGTTGTTCTTCTGAAGTCATACAATCATCTCCGTGGACAACAATAACCCCGAGCGTTGGGACGCTTACCGCCCGCCCGCACCTCTCCCGGTTGCCGAGCCGACCGCACCGTCGGCACCGGCACAATCGGCAACGCCTCCGGTCTCTCCCCCACTATTCCCCTACGCCAGTCAACAACCGGAACAATCCGAGCTCACGCCGCTCCCTGAGCCCGATCGATCGACACGTCGCCGTTGGCTCGCCCCGCTTCTCGGTGGTTTGGGCGGAGCGGCACTGCTTGCAGTAGTCCTCTGGGCGACCGGGATGCTCGGAGGCACCGCGTCATCAGGCGGGGATCTCCGTGAAGTCATTACCGAAGGTAACCAGACAAGCGCAGCTGCCGTTGCCCGCAAGGTGGTGCCTTCAATCGTCACCGTCGACGTCGGGATTCAGGACGGAGAAAACTTCGAATTGCTCGGCTCGGGCTCGGGTGTCGTCCTGACCCCCGACGGGCTTATTGCGACGAATCACCACGTCGTGGCCAACGCACAGGACTATCAGGTGATCTTTGGTGATGGCCGTGTCTACCGCGCCGAGATGGTTGGCTCTGACCGCCGGACGGACCTGGCGGTTCTGCGAATCGCGGCAACCGGGTTGGTTCCGGTCGAGATGGGGTCAACTGCGACTGCGGAGATCGGACAGGTTGCGATAGCCGTCGGGAGCCCCCTCGGCCTTGACGGCGGCCCGTCGCTAACAGTCGGGGTCGTTTCCGCGTTCGGTCGGCAGGTCCGGACCGGACCGGCAGGGGCTGATGTGCTGTTTGACATGCTGCAGACCGACGCCCCGATCACCCAGGGGTCGAGCGGGGGCGCCCTGGTTGACGGCAACGGGCGGCTGCTCGGCATCACATCGGCGATCGGTGTGAGCAGCTCCGGTGCAGAGGGGATCGGATTCGCCATCCCCGTCGAATTGGTCACTCGCATCACCGACGAAATCATCGAGACCGGTGCGGTCCAACATCCGTTCTTGGGAGTCGGGCTCGGGACGGCATTTGCTGAAAACGAGGACGGCTCGCAATCCCCGGCCGGCGCCTACGTCACCTCGTTTGCGATCGAGCCCTCCTCGGCTTCCGATGCCGGGGTCCTGCTCGACGATCTGATCATTGCCTATGACGGGAACGCGGTCTCGATTCCAGACGATCTGATCAGCGGACTGCGGCGGTATCGCGCTGGTGACGAAGTTACGATTTCAGTAACACGCGGTTCTGAACAGCTTGATATCCCCGTTGTGCTCGGGGTGCGACCGGAAGACCTTTAGGAGACTGGCATGAGTGACAATCTTTTTGACAGGCTCTTCGAGCTGCTGCAGACACCAGGTCCAGTCAACTGGAAACTGGGCAAGGAGATCACGGCATCGCTGGCGGGTGCAGCCGAACCGATCGAGCCAAAGATCGCCGAGGAATACCAAGAGCTGACTCTCGCCGCCCAGTTGCGGCTGGCGGACCGTCTCAGCCTCGATGTTTCGACAACCCAGATCATCAATCCGGTCGACCGCCATACCTGGGCTGAACGCAACGAGCAGAGCTTTCGATATCTGATCGAACCATTGGCGGACAAGTTCGCCGGCGCATCCGGTGCCGGTATGGCGGGTCCCTTCCTGGCCCCGATGACCCCGGTCATTCTTGGCGTTCAGGCAGGCACAATGATCGGGTTCATGAGCCACCGTGTGCTCGGACAGTTCGACACCGGCCTCCCGGCTCTTGACCACGACAGCCTCTTCCTCGTTGTCCCCAATGTTGAGGGGTTCGCCAGAGACCATGACATTGAGTCACACCAGATTCGTATGTGGGCGGTGCTCCGCGAGGTCACCAATCACGCCATCCTCAACGTCGATTGGGTGCGCGCCTACTTCATCAAGGCGATCAGCGACTTCTTTGGCACGGTGGAGTTCGACCCGTCCGGCCTGATGGACATGCTGGGCAGCATGCAGGATCCGTCGAGTCTCGGCGACACCAGCGCTCTAGAGGGTCTTGTAGACGAGCCGGGTGGACTAGCCAGGATGCTGGGCAGCTCCCATGATCCCGTCGCACTCGAACCCATCCAGGCATTCCTGGCGTTCGTTGAGGGGTTCGGCGACTATGCGGTACGAGCCGCAGCCGCCGATCTGATGCCGCAGCTCAGCGAGATCGAGTCGGCTGTTCGCCTTCGTCGCAGCGAACCGAACGAAGCCGAGCAGTTCCTGCAACAGCTGTTGGGGCTCAGCGTTGATCGGCACCGCGCCGGTGATGCGGCCGATTTCTGCAATGAGATCGAGCGCAGGTGGGGAGCCGAAACCCTGCAACGGCTTTGGGAAGATCCAGAAAAACTCCCGCAACTTGCCGAACTCACCGATCCTGTCGGATGGGCCGCCCGCGTCCTACTGGATTGAGATGCGTCTGCAAGCAACCCCCACCGAGCTATGTTCCTGACTGCCAATTAGAAAGGACCTCCCAGTGCTAGGTAGCCCCGCCCCGTCGTTCGAACTTCCCGATCAAAACAAGAACATGGTCTCTTCGGAGTCTCTCAAGGGATCCAAGAGCCTCATCGTGTTCATCCCGTTCCCGTTCACAGGAATCTGTGACGACGAGGGTTGCACGATCCGCGATAACCTCGCCCGGCTCAAGGATCTCGACGCCAACGTTGCCGTCATCACCGTTCACGCCGTTCCCGTAGCGGCCAAGTGGGCGACGGAGAATGGATTCGAGTTCCCGGTGCTCGCCGACTACTGGCCACACGGTGCAACCGCACAGGCGTACGGTGCCTTCAATGACACCGTCGGCGCTGCAAATCGCTACACCTTCGTGCTCGATGCCGATGGCGTTGTCCGCGAGGTCATCAACACCGAGGCTCTCGGAATCGGACGCGAGTTCGATGCCTACATCGAGGCGCTCGCCAAGATCTGAGCCAAGTAGCCTGCGATTCTCGAGAAGGGACGGCAATCAGCCGTCCCTTCTTCTATTCGTCCCTCTATGGTCATGAGCCACGGAGCCGGGAGGGCAACTTGGACTTCTCACACAGCGAGCGAAGCCAGGCGTATCAAGAGAAGCTGACCGCCTTCATGGACGACCATGTGTATCCGGCGGAACCCAGCCATGAGCAACAGCGCGGAGCCGCCGGGCCCGAGGCCACTCCGACACTCAACAGGCTCAAGACGGCTGCCAGGGACCAGGGTCTGTGGAACTTGTTCATCCCGGGCGACGAATGGGGCGTCGGTCTCCGCAACGTTGAGTACGCTCCGCTCGCTGAGATCATGGGTCGCTCGATAGAACTCGCACCTGAAGCGACCAACTGCTCAGCTCCCGACACCGGCAACATGGAGGTCCTCGCCGACTTCGGCACCGAAGACCAGCAACAACAGTGGCTCGTCCCACTGCTCGAAGGCGAGATCCGCTCCTGCTTCGCCATGACCGAGCCTGCCGTAGCGTCATCCGACCCGCGCAATCTCGAAGCGACGGCAATGCGAGATGGGGATAGCTATCTGATCAACGGCACGAAGTGGTGGGCGACAGGTGCGATCAGCACCGATTGCAGGGTTGCCATTTTCATGGGGGTGACCAATCCTGACGCTCCGCCCAAGGGTCGGTATTCCATGATCCTGGTTCCCATGGATACCCCGGGCGTGGTCATCGAGCGGGATCTGTCCGTCTTTGGGTTCCACGAGCGGGGTGGACACGGCGAGATTTCATTCACAGACGTCCGGGTGCCTGCGGCCAACGTGATTGCAGCCGAGGGCGATGGGTACATGATCGCTCAGGCCCGGCTAGGCCCGGGACGCATTCATCACTGCATGCGAGTCCTCGGAATGGCGGAACGGGCGTTTGATCTCATGGTGGAGCGAGCAAAGACCCGTACCGCCTTCGGTGGGGCGATCTCCGAGCAGGGTGTGGTCCAGGATTGGATTGCCGAGGCGAGATGGCGTCTCGAGCAGGCCCGCCTTCTGGTGCTGCGCACCGCCTGGCTGCTGGACACGGTCGGCAATCGGGAGGCTCGCCGCGAGATTTCGGCGATCAAAGTCGTCGCCCCCCGCACGGCGTTGTGGGTCATCGACCATGCCATACAGGTTTTTGGGGGTGCCGGAGTTGCTCAGGATGTCCCGCTGGCCAGGATGTACGCGATGGCGCGAACGCTGCGAATCGCCGACGGCCCAGACGAGGTCCACAACATGGTGGTCGCCCGACGCGAAATCGGCCGTTAGGCGTGGTTTCCTGGATGCCAACCCGAATCGCCAAGTGTCGCGGTTGCTGCGTCGAGTGAGGCCTGCTCAAGCGGGGTGGCGAAGCTGTCGTTCCATCGGTTGAGGAAGCCATACATTGCAATGACCGCCATGATCTCGACAATCTGGCCCTCGTCCCAGAACTCAGCGACCCGCTCCATCAAACCGTCGGTCACACCATTGGGTACCGAAGAAGCGGCCACGGCCAGGTCAAGAGCGGCACGCTCGGCCGTGGTAAAGAGATCGCTGGTCTGATATTCCCAGATCGCCTCAAGGCGAGCCGCGGAGACGCCGGCTCGCCCGGCTCCGAATATCGTGTGGGCCTGGCAGTACCGACAGCCGGCAGTCTTGCTGGCGATATGGCCGATGAGTTCCTTGAATTCGACGGGAACCTCGCTGGTCGCCGGATCAACGACCGCACGGCGCAACTGGATGAACCCCATGACGATGTCGGGACGACGAGCCATGATGCGTAGCCCGTTGGGAACAAAGCCGAACATCTTGTTGTAGAAGGCGTCGATCTCCTCGAGCCCGGAAACCGCCCCCATGTCAACAGGTTCTAGACGGGCCATGCGGTTCTCCTTCATCATTGCGTACCGATCAGTCCGGTACGCTACACTGCGACCCGTCGGATAAGCAAGTCCCAGCAGAAGTGGAAGCCAAGTGCCCCGACCGAGATCATTCGAACCGACCCGCGTCCTCGAGCAGGCGATGGACCTGTTCTGGCTGAATGGCTACGAGACGACATCGATCGACACCCTGATCGCTCATCTGGGTATCACCCGGCCTTCCCTCTACCGGCGTTGGGGTTCCAAGCAGAACTTGTACCAGGAGGCCTTGCAACACTATCGAGCGCAGGCCGGTGCAGCCTTTACTGCGGAGCTCGAATCCAGACCCGAGGACGCGATCGAGATCATTCGAGACAGGCTCAATGAGATCGTCAAAGAGGCACTGCACTCCCCTGACCAGCGCGGCTGTTTTGTGGTCAACGCAACCTGCGAGCGAGCGGCAAACGATGCTGCCACCGGGGAGCAGGTCGCCGCGGTGATGGAGGGTCTGGCCGGCCGGATTGAGCAAGCACTCCGAGTCGCCGCCGGTTTGGGAGCGATCGACCACCCCGACCCAGCCGCCCTCGCCCGTTTCGTCGTGGTGGTAATCCAGGGACTCCGTGTGGTCGGCAAGGCGGTGCCCAACGCATTGGAGGGAGTAGTCGACCAGGCGATGCTTGCGGTGACCGACGGCTCCCGCAGCGTTCCCGCGTAACCGCGTCCAGCATTTTGGGCCCTGTCACGCCAAAACCGGACTAGCCGAAGATGCCCTGCCAGATCCGAGACAAGATGTTGCCGCGAGATGGACTGGGCAGTTCAGCCAAGACCTCCTCCAGATGATCTGGGGGAAGATCGCCGGCCAGCACATAGGTGACGCCACCGCCGCTCCACTGCACCCAGAGATCTGACGGGGTCAGGATCCACCGATAGCTACCCGAATCGGTTTCCATGACGTCAGCCTCGACAAACGGGCCGGTGGCCCCCTCGCCATCGATCAGGAAGACCGAGAACGAGAACAGGCCGTCTGAGTAGAACGCATGGACCGAATCGCTCGGGCCGGCATACGTGTCGACTCGCTCATAGCCGGCAACCTCGTCGGCCAGCGCCACGGAATCAGCCGTCACCACGACGTCGTATGTGGACGCTCCTTGTCCAGAGACCGTATAGATCCGTCGCGGATTCGGGTCGAAGTCAAGCATCCAGCTGAGTCGAAAAAGCTCTCCCGCGCTGTCGTATACCTCGGAGCCGAGGGCGGCACCGGTGGCTTTGTCAAACCAGATGCGGGCCCGCATTTCGCCCTCTTCGTTGACGGTAACGACAACAACATCGCGACCGAGTCTGACTTCTGATCCTGTCCCAGCGGTCTTATATCGGTCGGCGACGTCGACCGACGACCAGTCTGACAAGGCAACTCCATTTTCGGTTCCGCTGGAGGAAGCACGGCCCCCGCCCAGCACTTGCGACGACCCTGCAGACTCAACCATGAGCAACGAGCTCGAGTGCTCCACCGAGACCACTGAGAACTCCGTCTTACCGCCGAAGCTGCACCAAGTCGCCTGCTCCCCGGCATAGTTGGCCTCTGCGGCGTCGGCGAGCAGGTCCTCCAACTCGTCGGCGCTGGCCACGGCAGCAGTCAGCATCAGTATGAGCCCGGTGAGCGAAACCGTTGTGAGGACACGTTTCATGGTGACGCTCACGGCTGCGCCCCGGTCGGTGCAAACACGGGCACCGAGTTGAAGCCGCTCTCGACCGATACTCGCGCCTGATGCTGATCGAACAGTGGATCGAGGTCTAGTTCACCGATCTCGGTCGAGGGCCCGAACGCCGTAAACACCAAAGCAGCGGCAGCTGCGATCCCGACTCCGGCGGCGACCACCCGACGCCTGGTGAAGCGCTCTCGCTCGACACGTTCACGATGGACGGCCAGAAACTCAGGCGCCTCTAGTCCTGGTAGCGAGCGAATCGCAGTACGGGCCGAGTCCAACTCGTGCAATTCGAGTCGGCAGTCAGTGCAGAAGTCGATGTGAGAGATGACGAAGTCGTGTTCGGTCGTATCGAGCTGCCCATCTAGATAGGCCGAGAGCTGTTCGCCGGGATGCGTGTCCGGCAGCAGCCGATCGGGGATTTCAAGGAACGGCAGTGTGCGCAGTGCAGCCCGCATTTCCTTCAGATTGTGGAACTCAGCGATGCAGTCGGTGCACTCTCCGAGGTGCTCAACAACAAGGTCCAGCTCTCCCGGCTGCAACTGAGCATCGAGATAAGCGGTGATGAGCTCAGCGGTTTCGCACGAAGACGAATACTTCGCAGATGACTTCACAGAGGCCATGTCAACAACTCCCTGAGCATCTTGCGCCCGCGGTGGATCCGACTGCGCACGGTGCCGACCGGTGACTCGATCGCCTCGGCGATTTCCTCGTACGTGAGTCCAACAACATCGCAGAGGACGACGCACTCCCGAAAGTCGAGCGGGAGCTTGAGCAGTGCGCTCTGGATGTCCTCCGACAAGCGGACTGACGCGAGAACCTCATCGGGCGAAGGGCTGGTGGCGAGCATATTTCTATCGTCGTCGGGGAGAGGACTGGTTGGCCGACGGTTCTTCTTGCGTACCCCATCGAGGAACGCGTTGCGGGTGATCCGCCACAGCCAGCCGTCGAAGGAGCCGGGCACATACGAAGCGAGTCCTTTGCGGACTCGCAACAGAACTTCCTGCACCAGGTCAGCCGCGTCGTCGGGATTGCCCGTGAGGCGATAGGCAAAGTTGTAGATCTTGCGCCCATAAATCCGCGCCACGTCTTCCCAGGTTGGGTTTCGTTCCTCGGCCATAGCCTTCCCCGGCTTCCTAGAACAGACAACGCAGTAAAACGGAAATCAGTTCCCGCGGATTCAGGCAAAGCCTCACTCCGTTAGAACAATCCTCGCTATCGCTCGTATTCTTCAGCTCAGTGCCTTGCAATCTTCACTAGAGATAGCTCGTCGGACATCGGAAGAGATGCGAGCTCCGCTCGCAGACTTCAGAAACGATCATGACGAAGCGAGCGTGCTCGCTTCGTCCAACGGACAAGGCCGCTATGCGTTTGTCCGCAATATCAGAAGAAATGCGAGCTGCGCTCGCATTTGTTCAAACGTGTCTGGAATCATAGATTCCAAACACGCCTCATCGAGGATGAACGGACTCTACGAGTCCTTTTCATCCTCGTCCATGCCACTGTCGAGACCCTTGCGGAACTCCTTGGCGGACGCACCGATCGAGCGGGCAAGATCCGGCAGTTTCCTGGCACCAAAGAGCAGGACGATGATCAGCAAGACGATGATGATCTCCCACCCGTTGAAATTCTTAAGCACGTTTGACTCCTTGTTCCGCCTGGTCCACGGACGTCGGACACGAATGTCTCACCCGCCAGTATCGGATCCAGGCTGGCCTGGAGTCTACTCGCCCCTTCCGCCAATTAAGACCTCAGCCGAGGGCGACGGCATCCACGAAGCCCTGCAGCCGCTCCCTGGAGATGAACAGTGTGTTGGGGTTGGCACGTTCCTTCGCATAGATCGCATAGGGTCCGTATTTGTCTGTGATGAGCATCGCCCGCTCGGTGCGGGCGCTTGCATACGCCACCAGGAACGCGGCGATGGCCCGCTCCGACAACTCCGGATAGTCGCCGATCTCGTGATCAACGCAGTAGACGAGTGTTGTCCCGCCGTGGCCAGAGGCAAGATACGTTGTGTCGTCACGGTCCCTGACAACGTAGCCGGCCAGTCGCAACAACCCGAGACCTAACTCGGTGACCGTCATCCGCTCGGGGTCGACCCCCATCGAGCGCAATCCGGCTGCCAAGCCCACAGTGAGCTGGATCTCTTCACCAAGCGGCAACAATTCCCCACGTCGCTTGTGGGACAGCGAAAGCTTGTCGTCCTCGAGCTTCTCGCCGAACTTGGCCAGCGGGTCGTAGTCGGCCCTCATTCGCAGCGGCCACAAGCCGGGAATCTCCGTGTCGAGTATCTCATCGGGCTGGTCGAGATCCAGGACAGCCACTTCGACTTCCTCACCGAGACGGTTGGCCGAAATCCGTGCGGTGGGAATGTCGTCGAGCGGTTGACCCCGCCGTTTTCGATCGTCGATGATTTCCAGAGCGTGATGCGACAGCAGCGCGGTCAGTACCTCATCCGAACCCGACGCGGGCAACGGCACCTCAAAGGAGATCGTTATCTGGTCGCCGACGACATGAAACTCATGTTTGGGTTGCTGCACTCTGTCCCCTCCTGGCCTAGATCAGAGACCATGCGCTTTGGCAACTCAAAACATACCGACGACTACGAGACCTTGCGACGCTTCATTTCGTCGGCACGTTCTCTACGAATCTTCCTGCGCTCTCGTTCTGACATCGCTCCCCAGATCCCAAACTTCTCGCTTGAGACAATGGCGAACTCCAAGCACTCGTCTCTGACGGCGCATTGGCGGCAGATCGACTTAGCGGTGCGGGTCGAGGCACCCCGCTCTGGAAAGAAGAGATCAGGGTCGGCACCCCGACAGTTGGCAAGGTCATGCCAAGAAAGGTCTTCTGTGTCCAGCACCTCGAGCAAACGGGCGAACAACGTTATCTCCCTACACATTTGTAATTACGTAAATGTGATTCAACCAAGGCCGCGCGCGGCTGTCAACCCCGAAAACCCTTGTGGCAGTGGGCAGGAGGCAAGATCGAGCCAGTCCCCGCCGATCCCACCCCTCGCCGCGACGGGCAGATATTCGTGTGACCGCATCTTTCGCACGGGAGGCTGCGGTCGGCAATAATGGGACGCATACGTGGAGAAGGAGGTAAACGGTGACCACTACCGGCCGCCGCGAGGACACCAAACCGGCCAGGAAACTGCCTTGGGTCCTCGAGTTCTATCGCTCGGACGTCGCCAAGAAGTGGGCAATGGCGGTGAGCGGAGTGATCCTGCTCGGCTATATCGCCGCACACATGCTCGGCAACATGAAGATCTATCTCGGTCCCGAGTCGATCAACGAATACGGGCACGCTCTCCGCGAACTCGGCGGACATCTGGTCCCTGAAGAGCACTTGCTCTGGATCATGAGAATCGGCCTGACGATCGCTTTTGCGATTCACGTACATGCCGCATATGCCTTGACCCGCAAGAACTTACAGGCACGCGGCCGGGTCCGCTACGACGTGCCGCGCGAGTACCTGGCGGCCAACTACGCATCCCGAACAATGCGTTACTCGGGCGTCATCGTGCTGCTGTTTATCGCATTCCATCTCGCCGACCTGACCATCGGTACCACCAATCCCGACTTCGTCAGCGGCGACGTCTACAACAACATGATTGCCAGTTTTGAACGGACCCCTGTTGCGATCTTGTACATCGTTGCCAACCTCGCTCTCGGGTTACACATCCTCCACGGCGTTTGGAGCTTGTTCCAGAGCATCGGCGCCAACAACAGGGTGTACAACAAATGGCGCAGGTATCTCGCCTGGGGATTCACCGCCGTGATCGTTCTCGGCAACCTCAGCTTCCCCATTGCAATCCAACTCGGCATCGTTTCCTAAGGAGGCCTCGTGACGACTCTCGATGCGAAGGTCCCGGAGGGACCGATCCAAGAAAAATGGACAAATCACCGCTTTGACAGCAAGTTGGTCAACCCGGCCAACAAACGGAAGTACGAAATCATCATCATCGGCACCGGACTTGCCGGTGCTTCGGCCGCTGCTTCGCTTGGTGAACTCGGCTACAAAGTGACGGTATTCACCTACCACGACTCACCCCGACGAGCACATTCCATCGCCGCCCAGGGCGGGATCAACGCCGCCAAGAACTACACCAACGACGGCGACAGCATCTACCGGTTGTTCTACGACACGGTAAAGGGCGGCGACTACCGATCTCGAGAGGCGAACGTGTACCGACTGGCCGAGGTCTCCAACGAGATCATCGACCAGTGCACCGCCCAGGGTGTGCCGTTTGCACGCGAATACGGCGGCTTGCTCGATAACCGTTCGTTTGGTGGAGCCCAGGTTTCCCGTACGTTCTACGCCAGGGGCCAGACCGGTCAACAATTGCTGCTGGGCGCCTATCAGGCTCTGGCGCGCCAGATCGCGCTTGGCAATGTCAAGCTGTACAACCGGACCGAGATGCTCGACGTCGTGGTTCACGACGGTCGCGCCGTTGGCGTGGTTGTGCGCGACATGGTCAACGGCGAGGTGACATCGCACTCGGCACACGCCGTCGTGCTCGCCACCGGTGGATACAGCAACGTGTTCTTCCTTTCCACCAACGCCATGGCATGCAACGCCACGGCAGCATGGCGGGCTCACCGGAAGGGCGCCTATTTCTCGAATCCGTGTTTCACACAGATCCATCCAACCTGTATCCCCGTTCACGACGAGCATCAATCCAAGCTCACATTGATGTCGGAGTCTCTGCGCAACGACGGACGGATCTGGGTGCCTGTTGACCCCGACGACACTCGGGCAGCCAACGACATACCCGAGACCGAACGCGATTACTACCTCGAGCGTATCTACCCGTCGTTCGGCAACCTGGCGCCCCGTGACGTCGCCTCGCGTGCCGCGATGCGCATGATCGACGAGAATCGCGGGGTTGGGCCGCTCAAGAACGGCGTCTATCTCGACTTCTCCGAAGCGATCGATCGTCTCGGCAAGGACGTCATCGAAGCTCGATACGGCAACCTGTTCGAGATGTACGAGCGGATTACCGATGAGGACCCGTATGTCGTGCCGATGCGCATCTACCCGGCCCCCCACTACACGATGGGCGGTCTGTGGGTCGATTACAACCTGATGACCAACGTCCCCGGGCTGTACGCCATAGGTGAAGCCAACTTCTCCGACCACGGAGCCAATCGTCTCGGTGCGAGCGCCCTGATGCAGGGCCTCGCCGACGGCTACTTCGTGCTTCCCTACACCATCGCCGACTACCTGGCGGATTGGCTCAACACAACCCCGGTCGCAACCGATCACGAGGCCTTCCAGAAGACCGAAGCCGAGGTTTCGGGCCGGATGGAGAAGCTGCTTTCGATCAACGGTACGAGGACCGTGGATTCGTTCCACAGGGAGCTCGGCAAGATCATGATGGAGCATTGCGGCCTGGCAAGAAGCCGACCCGGCCTCGAAAAGGCACTGACCGAAATCCCAGCCCTTCGCAAGGAGTTTTGGAGCAACGTCAAGGTCCCGGGGACCAACGACAGCTACAACACAGAGCTTGCCAAAGCGACCCGACTGATCGACTTCTTTGAACTCGCTGAGTTGATGTGCCGCGACGCTCTGGAACGAGAGGAGTCCTGCGGCGGCCACTTCCGGATCGAGCATCAGACCGAAGACGGCGAAGCGAAGCGAGATGACGTCAATCAGGCGCACTCCTCAGCATGGGTATGGAATGGGCTCGACAAGCCGCCCACCCATATCAAGGAGCCGCTTGAGTTCGAGTACGTCGCCCTGGCGCAAAGGAGCTACAAGTAATGGATCTCACACTCAAGGTGTGGCGCCAGGACGGCCCCAACAAGCCAGGAGAATTCAAGGAGTACGACGCCAAAGGGATAAGTCCGGACTCCTCGTTTCTAGAGATGCTCGACGTCGTCAACGAACGGCTGGTCGAGGCGGGTGACATCCCGATCGAATTCGACCATGACTGCCGCGAAGGGATCTGCGGTATGTGTGGCGTAATGATCAACGGTCATCCCCACGGTGACCAGAAGGGGACAGCAACCTGTCAGTTGCATATGCGCAAGTTCAGCGATGGGGACCGCATCGTGATCGAACCGTGGCGATCCACCGGAATGCCGGTGGTCAAAGACCTCGTCGTCGATCGCTCAGCGCTCGATCGCATCGTTGAGGCCGGGGGCTACATCAGCGTCAACACCGGTGGTGCCCCCGACGCCAACCTGATTCCGGTGCCCAAGGAGGCAGCCGAGTCGGCGATGGACGCAGCTTCCTGCATCGGTTGTGCCGCCTGTATCGCCGCCTGTCCCAACAGCGCAGGTCAGTTGTTCACAGCGGCGAAGCTGGCACACCTCAACCTGCTCCCCCAGGGACAGCCGGAGCGCTACGAACGGACCATGGCGATGGTTGAGAAGATGGAGGAGTTCTTCGGCTCATGCACCAACCACGGTGAATGCGAGGAAGCCTGCCCCAAGAGCATCAGCATCAACAACATTGCCTTCATGAACCGTGACTACATGGTGGCGAAGTTCAAAGACAGAAGAAAAGCCGGACAGGCCTAGCCTCAGCGGGGATGGTCCGGGTCAACTACCCGGACCATCCATGTAATTGTATCGAACGCTCAAATTTGATCTGATTCGTCTACAATGCGTCACTCCCCGATCAAAGGATTCTCTAATGGGTGTGCAGTTCCTGAGCGATGAGCATCTTGCCGCGGCGACCGCCGCTCTCAACGCTAACGACGACTTCGTCAACTCGATCGCCAACATCGACATGGGGCTGCAGTTTCATGTGACCGAGGCGCCGAGTGGAGATGTGGATTACTACCTCACGGTCGGTGACGGCTCGGCGACGATGGCTATCGGAGAACTCGACTCAGCCGATGTCTCGATCAGCAGCACCCACGAAACAGCGCTTGCCTTGTTCACCGGAGAGCTGAATACACAAATGGCGTTCATGACGGGGAAGATCAAGGTTGCCGGCAACATGGCCGTTCTCATGATGAACCAGGGTGTCATCAACAAGTGGGCGGCAACCGTCGCCGACCTGGAGATCGACGCCGGCTGAGCCTTCTGGTCAATCGGCAGCTACACGGTCCTTGAAGGTGTTCCCCGGTCGAAAGACGGGCACAGTCTTGGGTGGAATGGGAACTTCGACTCCGGTACGCGGGTTACGACCGGTCCGGGCGCGGCGTTGCTTTGATTCAAACGTCCCAAAGCCGCTCAGCGTGACACTCTCTGCCTGACCGACCGATTCGATGATGGTTTCCATCATGGCCTCGACGGCTGCGGCGACGGCCACCTTGGTTTGCCCGGTGCGAGCGGCTACTTCATCTACTAGATCCGCCTTGTTCACGAACCCGCTCCTGTCCCTGTACCTCCGGCGTAGACGATACCGACGCACGGCCCACAGCCCAAGGATGCTCGGGTGCGGGCCAGTACCCGGCGCCGCAGGCCTGCACCGAGAGTGGTGGCTACCGCTGTGAGCCGATCACCGGTTGGCGATGCCGATGGCTCTGCTGCCCAAGGCGAAGACGTCGCCACCCTTGCCCCGCCATAGATCGCTGCGACCGCTGGAACGACCACGACCACCTCCCTGGTCGTCGGTGTTGGACACAACTAGGCTCGGGCAATCCGACGCAGGGCACCTGGCGAACGAGACGACCGACGGCAATGTCGGTAAAGTAGCCCGATCCGGAGGAAAGGCACCGAGTTGAAACGCTACCGGCCACAGATATTGCTGCTCCTCGGGGCGGCGATAACGATGGGCTCGATCGTGTGGGAACTGGCCCGCATGCACCCACAGACCTCTTACATCGTCGCGCCGTGGTCTCTGCGCGGCTACGAGTCAATCCATGGATCGGTTGCCTTCACCATCGGAGCGCTCGTTTTCGGCGTCGGTGTGCTCACGATTCTCGAGTTCTCCCTTGAGCCGCTGTACAGCAGGCTCCTCGCAGTTCTGATGGGTGCCGGGGCAGTTGGAGTCGCGATTATCTACGGAACCGACGAGCGGACCATGGGTGGCGGTGTCATCGGCTCTGCCGCGGCGTTGCTCGGCGGCTTCGTCATCGCAAACGCAGTCAAGGCGTTCCTACCAAAGCTGAACTCGGCGTTTGACTCCGCCATGCGGATCGGGATCATCGTCGTCGGAGCATTGGTCTTGAATCTGCTGCTGCTTGGAGAATCGCGATCTGCAGACGCCTGGGTTTGGATCGCCGTCGCCAGCGCGATCCTGGTCGGCCTAGCGGTTACCGGCAAGCATGCCGCTCTCTCGGCTAATCGAATGCTGATCTTCTCGACTGTTGGCGGCGGATTGGCGATTGCATTGTCCGCCGCCGCCTCCCGGATGAATCTGATCCAGGCTCAGCTCGAAGAGAGTGGAGTTGCGGGTCTGGCCGGCCAGTACAAGGACACCCAGATCACGTCGGGGTATTTCCTGGCGGTGTTCGGCATGCTGATCGCATTCGTCGGTGCTGTGTCGTTGTGGGCCAAACGTCGCGACATCATCATCAATCGGGAGCGAGCAGAGCGGCAGCGGGCTGCTGCCGAGGCCAGCGCAGCCGAGATTCAGGCTGCCCTCGAACTTGCGCAACAGCACCAGCGCGAGGCTCGATCCGCTAACTGAAACTTCTTCATAGCCAACTAGAAAGGGACGGGTGCGCACCCGTCCCTTTCTCAATTGCAGACATGCTTGCTATACGTCGATCTGCTCCAAGTCGGCCACCTTTGCCTTGACGGCAGCGGCCGCCTCCACCAGAGCTTCCTGCTCCTCGTCGGTGATCGGCTCAACAACGACGTGGCGGACACCAGCG
Source organism: uncultured bacterium (assembly GCA_965368515.1). Lineage (GTDB taxonomy): Bacteria > Actinomycetota > Acidimicrobiia > Spongiisociales > UBA5794 > JAAETI01. Next base: position 16,677 of record CBDUNF010000006.1, on the reverse strand, counting down.
GATCCAACCTCGGCCATCACACCGAGATAGACACCGTCGATCCCGTATTCGCCGGACATCCAGGCACACACCGGCATGTGCTTGCCCGAGTCCTCGATTACCGCCTTGGCCATGCAAGCGGCTGCCGCCGAAGGGGCGTAGTAGGCGCTCCCCGTCTTGAGCAGTCCGACGATCTCTGCGCCACCTTTACGAGTCCGATCGACAAGATCATCGATGGTCCCCGGCGAAAGCACCTCAGTGAGCGGTTTGCCGTCAACCCGGCACAACGACGGCACCGGCACCATCGTCTCCCCATGGCTGCCGAGGGTGAACGCTTCGACAGATTGGATGTCGGCACCGGTCTCTTCAGAGATGAAATGTGCGAAACGGGAACTATCGAGGATGCCTGCTTGGCCGAACACTCGGCCCTTGGGGAATCCAGAAACCTCGGCCGCCAGTGTTGTCATCTGATCAAGGGGATTAGTCACGATGATCAAGACGGCATCCGGGGAGTAGCGGACGATCTCGGTGACAACGCTCTTGACGATCTTGGCATTGACCTCGAGCAGGTCCATCCGAGACATCCCAGGCTTGCGAGGCAGACCCGCGGTAATGATTACGACGTCGCTACCAGCGGTGTCTGCATAGTCGTTCGTCCCGATGACCAAGGTGCGGTTACCCATTACCGGACGACTCTGGTTCATGTCCAGCGCCAGTCCTTGTGGTAGGCCCTCGACGATATCAGCCATAACGACCTCATCGACAATGTCCCACTCGGCGAGTCGCTGCACAGTTGTCGAACCGTATTTGCCTGCGCCTACAACGGTGATTCTGCTCATAGTTGTGAAACTCCTTTGCTTACATCCGCTCGATTACGGCAGCACCGAACTCTGACGTCTTGACCTCGGTCGCCCCATCCATCAGCCTGGCGAAGTCGTACGTGACGATCTTGTCGCCAATGGCTGCCTCGAGCCCCTTCACGATGAGATCGGCTGCCTCGTGCCAGCCCAGGTAGCGGAACATGATCTCACCGGAGAGGATGACCGACCCCGGATTGACCTTGTCCATCCCCGTGTACTTCGGTGCCGTTCCGTGGGTTGCCTCGAAGATCGCATGTCCGGTGACGTAATTGATGTTGCCGCCGGGGGCGATTCCTATGCCACCTACCTGGGCGGCAAGAGCGTCGGACATGTAGTCGCCGTTCAGATTCATCGTTGCAACAACGTCGTACTCAGCGGGGCGGGTCAGGATCTGTTGTAAGAAGGCATCGGCGATGACGTCCTGTACCAGCAGCTTGTCACCGGGATCGCCACCGCAGTCCTCCCAGGACACCGCGACATCGGAGAACTCGTCCCGAACCACCTCGTAGCCCCAATTGCGGAACGCACCTTCGGTGAACTTCATGATGTTGCCCTTGTGCACCAATGTCACGGAGCGACGATTGTTGTCGAGGGCGTACTGAATGGCGGCTCGAACGAGTCGCTTCGATCCGGTCTCCGATATTGGCTTGATGCCGAGCCCGCTGTCTGCGTTGATCTCCCAACCAAAAGCCTCATCAAGGAAGTCCAGCAGCTGTTTGACACCTTCGGAGCCGGCTTCCAGCTCCTTGCCGGCGTACACGTCTTCGGTGTTCTCGCGAAAGATGACCATGTCGACTAGCTCGGGCTGTTTGACCGGGGAGGGAACCCCCTTGTACCACCGCACGGGTCGCAGGCACACATACAGGTCGAGAATCTGCCGCAGTGCCACATTCAGGCTGCGAATCCCGCCACCGACCGGAGTTGTTAGCGGACCCTTGATCCCAACCAGATGGCTCCGGAATGTGTCAACGGTCTCATCCGGCAGCCATTGCCCGGTTTGATCGAACGCTTTCTGGCCCGCCAGCACCTCGGTCCATGCGACCTTCCGCTTCGCCCCGTATGCCTTCTCGACCGCGGCATCAAACACGGCTTGGGCGGCTGCCCAGATATCGGGGCCTATGCCGTCACCCTCGATAAAGGGAATGATCGGTTCGTCGGCTACCTCTAGCCCGTTCGGGCCCATCTTTATCGGTGTGGCCATCGGCCATTTCCTCCAGAATCTCGCTTTTTACGAGCGTAGTTGAAAAGAAGTCGACAGATTCGAAATCGTGAAGATAAAAAGCTACGAAGTTGCCAGTTCTGCAGCCCGCACCGTGTTGGCGAGGAGGGTGGCCACTGTCATCAACCCCACTCCCCCGGGCACGGGAGTGATCGCACGAGCGACGGCTAGTGCCTCGTCAAAGTCCACGTCGCCGACCAATCCGTCATCGGTTCGATTGACGCCCACATCGATGACAACAGCACCCGGCTTGATCTGTGATCCCCTGATGAACCGTGGGCTCCCGATGGCGGCGATCAGGATGTCGGCCATCCGAGTCAGCTCTTCGAGATCACGGGTACGCGAATGCGCCTGCACCACCGTGGCATCAATCCCCTTGGCGCCCAGCAGCAGCGCCATCGGCTTGCCGACGAGAAACGACCGTCCAACGATGACCGCCAGCTTGCCGCTTGTCGCGATCTCGTAGTGCTCGAGGATCCTCATGATTCCGCTTGGTGTGGCCGGGCGGAGATGGCCGCGTTCGAGGGCGAGCAAACCCAGGTTGTAGGGGTGGAGGCCATCGGCGTCTTTTTCGGGGGCGATGGCCGCCACAGCCCGATTTCCATCGAGACCCTGCGGAAGCGGAAGCTGCACGATCATGCCATCGACATCGGGGGCGACATTGAGCGACCGCACGAGATTCTCGACCTGCTCCTGGGTGGCCGTAGCGGGCAGGTGGTGATCGAAAGAGAGCATTCCAGCCTTCTCGGCGGCACGGTGTTTGCTTCTGACGTAGACCTGCGAGGCCGGGTCCTCCCCAACCTGAACGGTGGCAAGGCCGACTCTCTTGCCACCAGCTCGCAACGCAGCGACCCTCTCGGCGACTTCACCGCGCACTACCGCAGCAACCTCTTTGCCGGACAGTATCTGTGCGCTCAATGCTTGAAGTGCCTCTTGTTGGTGAAAACGATTGTCATATGGTATTCGTTGGCCGCAGTGACTACTTCCTCGTCACGCATCGAGCCCCCCGGCTCGACGACAGCGACCACGCCCGCGGCGCCCAACTGCTCCACACCGTCACGGAACGGAAAGAACCCGTCAGACGCGACCACCGCACCGTAAGCCCGGTCGCCTGCCTGAGCCAGAGCCCGGCGCGCTGCACCGACGCGGGATTGGTCACCCGCCCCGATACCAACCGCAGCTCGGTCCTTGACCACGACGATCGCATTGGACTTCGTGTGGGCAACAACAGTCCACGCGAACCGCAGTTCGTCGAGCAGGTCGGCGCTCAGCGGGCGTTCGCCTACAGACTCCCAACCATCCGGCACCTTTCCGGAGCCGGGCAGTCCGACTGTGTCGCGACGTTGCGCAACAAAGCCATCTTCGATGCGACGCAGGTCAAGGTCCGCATTCGCTGGAGCTGGAGCTACCAGAACACGCAGGTTCTTCTTCCGGGCCAGGATCTCTGCTGCTCCGTCTGTTACCGCAGGTGCCACGACGACCTCAACGAAGTTCTCCACGATGAGGCGGGCTGCCGGTTCGTCGAGGGTTCCATTCACGGCGATCACACCACCAAACGCTGAAAGCGGATCACACTCCCATGCAGTGATGAAGGCCTCCTGGATGGAGTTTCGGCTGGCAACGCCACAAGGGTTGGCATGCTTGACGATCACTGCCGTTGGGTCGACAAACTCGTTTGCCAGTCGCCATGCGGCCTCGGTGTCGAGGTAGTTGTTGAAAGACATGGCCTTGCCCTGGAGCTGATCCATTGACAACCACCAGCCGGACTTCCCACGTTCGGCGTACAACGCGGCACTCTGATGAGGGTTCTCGCCGTACCGGAGCTCAGAGACCCGATCGAAAGCCAGCACCATCCGTTGCGGGACATCGCCGCTGCGGCCCTCGAGCCACCCCACAATGGCGGCGTCGTAGCGGGCGGTACGGAAGAAGGCCGAGCGGGCTAGATCCCGCCGTAGCTGATCATCGAGTCCACCGCCGGCAATCGCCGCAGCAACCTCGTCGTATTGATCCGGTGAGGTGACGATTCCGACCCATTTGTGGTTCTTGGCAGCCGCCCGGACCATTGTCGGTCCGCCGATGTCGATCAGCTCAATGGCCTCATCCTCGCTGAGACCACCGGCGGCCACACCCTCTTCGAACGGGTACAGATTGACCACCACGAGCTGGATCGGGATCATGTCCTGGTCGTAGAGCTGTTTGCGGTGATCAGAGTTACCGAGATCAGCGAGAATCGCCCCATGAATTGCCGGATGCAGGGTCTTGACCCGACCCCCAAGCATTTCTCCGGAGCCGGTAATGGCATCCACCGGCGTAACCGGTAGCCCGCCGGCTCGGATCGTATCCGCGGTGCCGCCTGAGGCCACCAGCTCGATTCCGGCAGCGACCAACCGCCCGGCGAACTCCAGCAGCCCGGTCTTGTCGCTCACCGAAAGCAGCGCACGGCGGACCTTGGTTCGGTTCATTGCGACCCCTTGACTTGTCCGGATGCCGGGACATCCTGTCGGCAGCATAGGCCGACGCTGAATGCCAGCAGTTGTCGCTACCGACCCATTGCCTCAACCATCGCCGCCCCCATGTCGGTCGGCGTCGGAGCTACCACAACCCCGGCGGCCTCCAGGGCGCCGATCTTGTCAGCGGCTGTGCCTTTGCCACCGGAAATGATTGCTCCTGCATGACCCATCCGCTTTCCGGCTGGTGCAGTTGTCCCGGCGATGAAACCCGCAACAGGCTTAGTCATGTTCTCCGAGATCCACGCCGCCGCATCCTCCTCAGCGGTTCCGCCGATCTCGCCGATCATGATCACGCCTTCGGTTGCGGGGTCGTCGTTGAACAGGCTCAGACAATCGATGAAATCGGTACCGTTGACCGGGTCACCGCCGATACCGATTGCCGTCGTCTGGCCGAGTCCTACCTGAGTCAATTGGTGGACTGCCTCGTAGGTAAGGGTTCCCGACCGACTCACAACACCGATCTTTCCCGCCTGGTGGATATACCCCGGCATGATGCCGATCTTGCACTCACCGGGGGTGATGACCCCGGGACAGTTCGGTCCTACCAGCCGGCTGTCGCGTGATTCGAGGTAGCTCTTAGCTTTGACCATGTCGGCTACAGGGATTCCCTCGGTAATACAGACGATTAGTCCCAGACCTGCGTCGGCAGCTTCCATGATCGCGTCAGCGGCAAACGGGGGTGGCACGTACACGACGCTGACGGTGGCCCCGGTTGCAGCGACTGCCTCCCGAACGGTTCGAAAGATCGGCAACTCCACCCGATATGTGTCGGGGCGGTCTGCGACGCCGGAACTGTCGACGTCACCTTCGAACAGCTCGACCTGGCCGGCCCGCGACGGATGGACGGCACCAACCATCTGTGTTCCGTATGCGATGGCTTTGTCAGTGTGAAATCGACCGGTCTTGCCCATACCCTGGACGATGACCTTGGTGTCCTTGTTGATGAGAACGCTCATGATCGGGTGGCCTCCAGGATCTTCTGTGCACCATCCTTCATGTCGGCGGCGCTCAGGATGTTCAAGCCTGATTCATCGAGAATCCGTTTGCCAAGTTCGACGTTGGTGCCCTCGAGGCGAACGACCAGGGGCATTCTCAGCCCAACCTCAGAGACGGCGTCGACCACCCCCTGGGCAATGGTGTCGCACTTCATGATGCCACCGAAGATGTTGACGAAGATCCCCTTGACGCCGGGGTCCCGCGTGATGATCTTGAATGCGGCCGCGACCTGATCCTTCTCGGCACCACCGCCGACATCCAGGAAGTTGGCCGGCTCCCCGCCGACGTACTTGATTATGTCCATCGTGGCCATCGCCAGACCAGCACCGTTGACCATGCAACCAATAGTTCCATCGAGCTTGATGAAGCTCAAACCGTAGCCAGACGCCTCGATCTCGGCAGCATTCTCCTCACTGAGATCACGCATGTCCTGGACCTCTGGGTGGCGATACAGAGCATTGGCTTCGAAGCTCATCTTGCCATCGAGAGCGATAACTGCGCCGTCCGTAGTCACGACTAGCGGGTTGATCTCGATGAGGTCGGTGTCGAGCTCAACGGCTGCAGATGCGAGCGCCTTGATGAAGCGGATGCCATTCTTGAGCGCCACTCCCTCGAGACCGAGGCCGAAGGCGATTTCCCTCGCTTGGAAGTCGAGAAGACCAAGGCCGGGGTCGATCTCTGCCTTCAGGATCTTCTCCGGAGTCTCTGCGGCGACCTGCTCGATCTCGGTGCCGCCCTCAGTTGAAGCCATTACAACGTTCCGGCTGGTGGCGCGGTCGAGCAGAACAGAAAGATAGAGTTCGCGAGCGATGTCGACGCCTTGCTCCACATAGAGCCGCCGGACCTGTTTGCCCTCGGGACCGGTCTGCACGGTGACCAGCGTCGATCCGAGCATATGACCGGCCAATTCGCCGACCTTGGTCTTGGCGGCCTCGATGCCGCCATCGATGCCGTCGAGTACGACATTGACCCCACCCAGTTCCGGGTACTCCTTGAATCGCCCCTTGCCCCGGCCCCCGGCGTGGATCTGCGACTTGACGACAACGACCGGGTTACCCGTCGATTCAACGAGCGGGGCGACCGCGTCGATCGCATCGGCGACTGACGTCACCTCGTGTCCCGCCGGAACGGGGATGCCACGAGCTTTCATCAGTTCCTTCGCCTGGAACTCATGGATCTTCAAGTTGGCTCCTCCTTTGCGTCCCCCACCACATCGCGGGACGGGTCAATTGTGATGTCAGTCAGTTGCAGGGAATCGGGCTTCTACCCAATCGGTGATCTCTGCCAGTGGGGTACCCGGTGTGAAGATCATCTCCAGCCCGGCCTCCCGCAGCAGCGAGATATCGTCATCGGGAATAATGCCGCCCCCAAAAACGACAATATCCTCGGCATCGCGCTGTCGCAGCAAATCCACGATGCGAGGAAACAGCGTCATATGAGCCCCAGACAACACCGAGAGCCCGACCCCATCGACGTCTTCTTGGATCGCGGTCTCCACGATCTGTTCTGCGGTTTGGTGAAGACCCGAATAGATGACCTCACAGCCGGCGTCCCGCAATGCACGAGAAACGACCTTGGCGCCACGATCGTGGCCGTCGAGTCCCGGCTTGGCTATGAGAATTCGGATCGGCATGTCGCGCTGACAATAGTATGACGGGACCGCCCGGGTTGGACGGTTGGTGCGCTTTAGACCTTCTCCAACGGTGCCAGCTCGAGGTGAAGATGCTTCGACCCGAGCCCAACGAAGTCGACGACGGCCTCGACCCCTGCCACCCGGCGGATGGTGCCCTCTCCCCACTTGGCGTGGCGGACCCTGTCCCCTACCTCGAGTTCGGCAGCACGGACCGTGGGGCGAGCGGTGCTGGTGTCGAACTTCGAAGTCCGTTTCTGCTTGCGTGCCTGCTCGACGAGGTTGGCGGGCAGCTCCTTGAGGAATCGGCTGGGTGGGTTGTAGTTGTTCGAGCCGAACATGTTCCTTGCCCAAGCTCGACTCAGGAATAGCCGTTCCATCGCACGGGTGATACCCACGTAGCAGAGCCGCCGTTCCTCCTCGAGCTCGGCGGGATCGCCGAGGGAACGCATGTGGGGGAAGACCCCGTCCTCCATGCCGACGATGAACACGACGGGAAACTCCAACCCTTTGGCGTTGTGCAAGGTCATCAGCGTCACAACGTCAGTGTCCTCAAAGCTATCCACATCAGTGACCAGGCTGATCGTCTCTAAGAACAGCTCCACTTTGCGTAAGCCGTCGAGGCCGGCCCAATCGTCTCGGCCGTACGCCAGGGGTCCGTTCTCCTCGAAGTCGGCAGCGGCTGAAACCAGCTCGCGCAGGTTCTCCTCCCGGCCCATCGCCTCGATCGAGCGCTCGCTACGCACCATGTCCAGATAGCCGCTCTCCGAAAGTATTGCCTCCAGAGCTGCCGCCGGACCCTGCTCGGCCAGGAAGGTGAGATGGTCGATCAGGCCGACGAATTCGAGCATCGCCTTCTGTGCTCGACCCGTGAGCCTGGCATTGTCCGCCGAGCTCCTGAGCGATTCGAAGAACGGAACGCCCTTGTCCTCGGCATGCCGATCCGCATGCGCAACGCTGGTTGCACCGATCGATCGCTTGGGGACATTGATGATGCGCTTGGCCGCAACCGTGTCATCCGGGTTGGCCATCACTCGCAAATATGCGAGAACATCTTTGACCTCCCGCCGGTCGTAGTACTTAACCCCACCCACCACCTGATACGGCTGGCCATGGTTCACGAAGGTTTCCTCGAGAACGCGACTCTGGGCATTGGTTCGGTAGAAGATGGCGATGTCTCGAGCGTTACGACCCTGAGCCCGCAGCTCCGATATAGCGTCGGCGACGAAAGCAGCCTCATCGTGCTCATTCTCCGCTTCGTAGCTAACGATCTTGTCGCCGTGGCCGAACTCCGTCCACAGCCGTTTTGGCTTGCGGTTGGGGTTGTTAGCTATGACCGCGTTCGCCGCTTGGAGAATCGTCTCGGTCGACCGGTAGTTCTGTTCCAGCATGACAATCTGAGCATCCGGGAAGTCCTTTTCGAACTCGTTGATGTTGCGGATGTCGGCGCCACGGAAGCGGTAGATGCTCTGGTCGCCATCGCCAACCACGCAGAGGTTTCTGTTCTTGGCGGTCAAGAGGCGAACGAGAACGTACTGGGCGTGGTTCGTGTCCTGGTACTCGTCGACGAGCACGTACTGGAACCGGTCCTGGTAGCGCTCGAGGATTTCTGGATGCACTCTGAACAGATCGACGGTCAGCATCAGCAGGTCGTCGAAGTCGAGAGCCGACGCTTCGACCATGCGCTGCTGGTACAGCCGATACACGTCGGCGATCTTCTCGTGATAGAAGCCCGAATCTGATGCGGCGAAACTCTCGTAGTCGATGAGCTCGTTCTTGGCATTCGAGATTGCGGCCCGGATGCTGCGCGGCGGGAAGCGTTTCGGATCAAGGTCAAGGTCCTTCACGCACATCGTTACGAGTCGCAGCGAGTCGGCCGAGTCATAGATGGAGAATGCCGATCGGTATCCGAGATGGTGCGCTTCGCGGCGCAGAATCCGCGAGCAAGCCGAGTGGAACGTCGACACCCACATGTCCCGGCCCACGCTGCCCACCAGAGCCTCCACCCGGTCCTTCATCTCAGCCGCGGCCTTGTTGGTGAAGGTGATCGCTAGGACCGCATACGGCGACACGTTGTGGTCACGAATGAGGTGAGCCACCCGCCTCGTCAATACCCTCGTCTTCCCGGAACCGGCGCCCGCAACCACAAGCAGAGGACCGTCGATGGCGGCGACCGCCTGACGTTGCGCAGGGTTGAGACCTTCGAGAAGGGGGGAATCGGGCATGGTCCACGAGTATACGTGCACGAGAACTACACGTATGTAGCCCGTCTGCGGCCCCTGCAGCAGCAGACGAGTTGTTCATTCCGTCCCTCTTCGGGGCAAAGCTACCGCCGATGCAGCCGGGGCAAGGATGACCGTCAGGGGTGGGTCAGTAACCCAGTAGTTCACGCAGCTGGGCGGCCAGGGCCCCTTCGCGGAAGTCGGCCTTCTCGAAGAACGCGTTGACGCCGGCATCGAGTGCCCGCTGCTGATCCTCTGCTTTGGCGACCCCGGACAACATCACGATTGGGATCTGAATGCCGGATTGCCTGACTTTGCGCACCAGCTCGACGCCGTCCTGGGCGGGCATCGAGAAATCGACCACAAGCGCATCAATGTGCTGCTCTGCCAGAACTTCGAGAGCCTCGAAGCCGCTCTCGGCAACGCTGGTGCTGAATCCGCTCGAAGCCAGCGACCCTGCGATTACGGCCCGGGCGCCCTGTGAATCATCGACGACCAACACGCGGGCGCGCGGGGCGACCGGCGAGGGCACGGCCTGGCACATCTGAACGACGGCACCTGCATCGAGGACCAGAACAACGTCGCCACCACCCATCAGCGCGGCGCCGGTGATGTGAGACGGCCCGGCGACGACTGGTCCGAGCTCCTTGGCCGCAACCTCTCGGATCCCGAGCACCTCGTTGACCGATACCGCGGCGTTTCCGGCCCGATGCGACAAAGCGACCACCTGTACAGGCGATCGCGTGTCGACAGCTCCGACCACGCTGGCGATCGGCGCCAACGGCAACTCCTGGCCATTGACGATGACCGTCTCTCGGTCACCCGCTGATGAGATCTTCGCTGCTTCGATCGGAATCATCTCGTCTACGACCGCTTCGGGGATACCCCATCGCGTGCCTCCCGAGTCGATGATCAGGACCCGCTGGAGATCGCGCACCGTCGGCACCACCAGCGTGACGGTTGTGCCAACACCATCGTGAGAGTCGATCCGGATTCTTCCGTAAAGGGACTCGACAGCGTCTGCAACGTTGGCAAGCCCCGCACCGACACTGTTCAGCTCGTCTCCGGCCTTTGTTGTGAACCCTGGGAAGAAGAGGATGGGGCGCAGGCTCTCGACATCAATCGGGCCGTCGGCTGTGGCAAGTCCCTGGGCAACGGCCAGCTGATGAACGGCTCGATAGTCGATGCCGGCGCCGTCATCTGTGACCACGATCTCGAAGCTTGCTCCGCGCCGAGCCAGAGACACCGAGATGACCCCCGTAGCCGGCTTGCCTGCGGCTTCGCGTTGCTGCGGGGACTCGATGCCGTGGTTGATTGCATTGACGATGAGTTGGCGCACCGGATCGGAGATCTTGTCCAGCACCTGCCGGTCGACGTCGAGATCGTCCGCAGCGGAGATCTCAAACCTGACTTCCTTGCCCAGCTTCTTTGCGAGATAGCGGACCAGCTGCGGCAACGTGTTGGTCATCTGCCGAACCGGCACCGCTCCGAGCTCCATCGCGTTCATCTCGAGCGCAGAGGTTGCCCGGACCAGGTCTGTCATGTGCTCGATCATGTCGAGCGTTACCTGCGGGGAATAGCGCATCTCGGCCAGCATGCTGTCGAGCTCAACCCGCATGCTGGCGACATAGTTGATGAGTCGATACAAACGGCCGGCGCTCACCTGGATGGTCTGACCGGACGCCCAATTCTCAAGGGCACCAAGGAGTCCACCAAGATCCGGGCCGTATAGCTCTGGGTCTTCGTCAACGGACACCGATCCGATGAACTCAGGGGTATCACCTTGATCGAGCGGACCAGCCAGCGATTCGATTCTGTCAGCCTTGGGCGGAAGAGTCGGGGGATCCTCCTGGAGCTGAGCATGCGGAGTGTCCCGACGAGGCGGGGTGACCACCGGGGGCACTGGTGGAGCCACAGGGGCATGGCGCTCCGGAGCAGGCGCTTGTGCCACGGGCTCCGGGGTCGATGTGACCGGTTCCATCGGAGCTGGTTCTGGCGTCGGTGCGGGAGCGGGGGCAGCGACGCGGGGCGGCTCCTCAACCGCCGGTTCGGGCTCACTACGAAGCGCCCCGGGCAGGTGGACTACATCAGCGATCTGGGTTTGGGGCTCAGCTTGCGGTGGGGCTGATTCAGGTTGGGACGCAAAGTCAGGGGGAGGAGACGCAGCAGGTGCCGGTGCCGAGGGAGCCGCCGAAGAGTCCACACCCTCGGAGAGCATGAAGCCGGTTGCCCGGTCGAGCTTCTCCATCGCCTCAACCATCTCGGGACTGCCGGCGTCGGGGTCAGCATCTGTGGCTGCCTCCAAGGTCCCCGCCAGCGCCACCAGACATCGGCCCAGGTTCGGATACGGCTCTATCTCCCCCGATTTCACACCGCGCCACAAGTCCTCGATCATCTTTCCGGCATCGGAAATCGCTTCGAAACCCATCACACGGGCGGTGCCCTTGATGGTGTGGCCCTCCAGCAGCATGACGCCCGACATCTCATCGTCGACGCCGCCCTTCTGCATGGCTTTGCCGCCCTCGATCAGGCGCGCGGATCGCTCCGTTACCTCATCGAGGAACATCTGGAGAAGCTCTGGGTCTGCGCTCCAACTCACGTACGTAGCCCTTCTTACACCCGCGTCCTGTGGCTATCGACTGCAGCAACTAGTCACTTGAGCCATTGCTGCGGTGGTCTACTCCCATTCGATGGTTGCGGGCGGCTTGGATGAGATGTCATAAGCCACCCTATTGATTCCCTGCACTTCATTGATGATTCGGGATGAGATTCTCTCCAAAACTTCGTATGGAATTCGCGCCCAATCTGCCGTCATGGCGTCCTCGCTGGTGACCGCACGAATCACTATTGGATAGGCATAGGTACGCCCATCACCCTGGACCCCGACCGATCGAATCGCAGGAAGAACTGCGAAACTCTGCCAGAGCTCGTTGTAGAGACCGGCCCGCCGCACTTCTTCTAGGACTATGGCATCCGCGGCCCGGAGAATATCGAGGCGCTCTTTGGTGACCTCGCCGATGATTCGGACGGCAAGGCCCGGCCCGGGGAAAGGCTGCCGCCAAACGATCTCTTCGGGAAGACCGAGCTCTTCTCCAACTGCACGGACCTCATCTTTGAACAGGTCCCGCAAGGGTTCGATGAGGCTCAGCTCCATGTCCTGGGGCAGCCCGCCGACGTTGTGGTGGCTCTTGATTTTGGCCGCGTCCGCGGTACCCGACTCGATCACATCGGGATACAACGTCCCCTGCACCAAGAAACGTGCGTCGTCGACGTCGCCGGCGACTTCCTCAAAGACCCTGATAAAGGTCTCGCCGATGATCTTTCGCTTCTCCTCGGGATCGGTGACCCCGGCCAGCGCGTCGAGAAAGCGATCCTCCGCCTTGATGTGAACCAGGTTCACGTGGAAATTGGAGCGGAATGTCGCCTCGACCTGGATCGCCTCGTCCTTACGCAGCAGCCCATGGTCCACAAAGACACAGACCAACTGCTCGCCGATCGCTTTGTGTACCAGGGCGGCCGCAACGGATGAGTCGACACCGCCCGAAAGACCACAAAGCACCTTGCCACTATCGACTCCGGCACGCACCGCCTCAACAGACTGTTCGATGATTCCGGCGTGGGTCCACAGCGGACGTGCCTTGCAGGCCTCGTATAGGAAGTGCTTCAGCATTTCTTGTCCACGCTCGGTGTGCCCGACCTCGGGGTGGAACTGGACTCCGTAGATATTCCGACGCCGATCCTCCATCGCTGCCACCGGGGAGTCGGCGGTCGATGCGACTACCTCAAAGCCGACCGGTGGTTCGGCAACCGCATCCCGGTGGCTCATCCATACAGCTTGTTCTTCTGGCAGATCGCGCAGAAGGAGTGACTGCCCGGCAACAGTCAGCGTGGCCCGGCCGTACTCGGCAACGTCGTTCCGGGAGACCTCGCCCCCGAGACTGTGGGCGATAACCTGGTGCCCGTAGCAAATGCCCAACGTGGGAATGCCAAGCTCGAGTATCTTCGGATCCAGGTCATAGGCATCTTCTGCATAGACAGAAGCTGGACCCCCGGAAAGAATGATGCCGGCAGGTGCTATTTCTTGCACCGCCGCAGCCGAGATGTTGCGAGGCACGATCTCAGAAAAGACGTGCGCTTCCCGCACCCGACGGGCGATTAGCTGCGCATACTGCGCGCCAAAGTCAACGACGAGAACCTTGTCGAAGTCACCTGAGGAGGCTTGCCCGGCCGGTCCCGCCATCTCTATCCCATCCCCACACGTTGCGTCTTCTGAAGAACCTTGCCTTCGGTTTGGAGCGCCGGCGCCACCATCACCTCTGCCTTCTGAAACTCCTTGACGTTGGCGTAGCCGGTTGTCGCCATCGACACGCGAAGGGCGCCAAACAGGTTCCTCCGGCCGTCGTTCTCATGAGCAGGCCCCACCAGGATCTCCTCGAGCGATCCCAACTCGCCTGTCTTGACTCTCGTTCCGCGCGGCAGAGTGGGGTGAAAGGTGGCCATCCCCCAGTGATTGCCCTCGGCAGGCGCTTCTACCGCGGCCGTCAGCGGAGAGCCGAGCATTACTGCGTCGGCTCCGCAGGCAATCGCCTTGGCGATATCGCCACCGGTCCTCATCCCACCATCAGCGATCACATGTACGTACCGGCCCGTCTCTTCCAGGTATCTGGTTCTCGCTCCCGCAGCATCGGCGATGGCCGTAGCCTGAGGGACCCCAATCCCCAGCACTCCACGCGACGTGCAGGCGGCGCCGGGTCCCACCCCGACGAGGACCCCAACGGCGCCAGTCCTCATGATGTGAAGAGCACCAGAGTACGAAGCGACTCCACCGGCTATGACCGGAACACCGACATCAGCGATGAATTTGAACATGTCCAAGGGCTCGGAGCGCGTCGACACATGTTCGGCCGACACAACCGTCCCTTGGATCACCAGCACATCCAACCCGGCGTCAAGAGCGTGACGGTGCCAACGCTCAACGTTTTGCGGAGTGAGGCTGGCGGCAGCGAGGACTCCTCCGGCCTTTATCTCGGCAACCCTCTTGCTGATTAGTTCCGGTTTCACCGGCTCCTGGTACAACCTCTGAATGACGGCGGTAGCGCCGTCGGCCGGCGCCGCTCCGATTTCCGCAGAGATCGGGGCCGGATCTTCATAGCGGGTCCAAAGTCCTTCGAGGTTCAGTACGCCCAACCCACCGAGTTTTCCGATTTGGATGGCAGTCGACGGGCTCACCGCTGAGTCCATCGCGGCGCCCATCATCGGCAGGTCGAAGGTGAATGCGTCGATCTCCCACGAGAGGTTGACGTCTTCCGGATCCCGGGTCCGCCGAGACGGCACGATCGCAATGTCGTCGAACCCCCAGGCACGACGGCCCGATTTCGCAATACCGATCTCGATTTCCACGAGGATCCCTCCACTTTGGTGCCAGCTCGCGGCAGCGTAACAGGAGCCCGCCGCACACCCACCCCCCTTGCCGACTACGCCGGTGCGAGATCGCATATATCCGTCTCGAGAAACCCGTGGAATCGGTACCAATCCTGCAGAGGTAAGCTCTCATTTATGGCACTACGAACACAGAGCCTCAGCAGGCTGAACAATGGATCATTCGACGTTCTGATCGTAGGTGGCGGCATCAATGGTGCCGTTTCCGCCGCCGTCCTTGCCGGACGGGGCGCTTCGGTCGCCCTCGTCGACCGTGGCGATTTTGGCGCATTCACCAGCCAGACATCATCAAATCTGGTCTGGGGTGGCTTCAAGTACCTCGAGAGCTACGAATTCTTCCTAGTCCGCAAACTCTGCGTTTCGAGAAATCGCCTCATCAAGGCATACCCCGACAACGTCAAGCCGATCCCGTTTCTTGCAGCCCTCGATCACGGCTCCCCTTTCCCACCGTGGTTGGCGATCCTCGGAAGCTTGGCCTACTGGGGCATCGGCAGCTTCAAGACGCATCGGCCCCGCCTGCTCGGAGCCGACAAGATCAAGAAGGAAGAGCCGGTTGTCGATGTGTCTGATGTGCGCGGCGGTATCGAGTACTACGACGCCTACCTTCCGGACAACGATTCCAGGTTTGTCTTCAGCTTCGTCCGCTCTGCGATGGACGTCGGGGCGACCGCAGCCAACTACGTCGAGTTGGTCGATGCCGAACGCACCGACAGCGGCTGGAAGGCGACGCTGCGGGACACCGATGGCGGCGGCGAGGAATTCACCTGCAACGCCCGAATGATCATCAACGCCGGCGGCCCGTTCATCGACGGACTCAATCGGGAGTTCGGGCTCAAGACGAAGCACCGGGTGGTGTACTCGAAGGGCATCCACCTGATCGTTCCTCGGATCACCGACAACGAGAGGGTGCTCGCATTCTTCGATGACACTCAGCGACTCTTCTACGTGATCCCGATGGGCCGCCGCTCGGTGATCGGCACCACGGACACTCGCGTCGATGACCCCTATACGGAGGTGAACGACGACGACAGGGAGTTCTTGCTCGGTCAGATCAACGAGCGCCTCGACCTCGCCAATCCGTTGACCAATTCCGACATCATCGCTGATCGTTCCGGAGTCAGACCGCTGGTCGTTAAGACCGGCGGTGGCGACAAGCGAGACGTGGACTGGACCAAGCTGTCGCGGAAACACGAAATCGAAGCCGACTTCGGGCGCAAGGTCATTTCGATCTTCGGCGGCAAACTAACCGACTGCCTCAACGTTGGCGAAGAGGTTGCCGACGCTGTTGAGGACCTCGGTGTGCCCCTCGAGGAAGACACGCAAAACTGGTACGGCGAGCCCGCCAAGGCGACTCGCGATGAGTTCTTCCGCCAGGCGCGCCTCATGAAGCTCGACGACCTGCGCCACAAACCGGATGTGGAGCCTTTGTCCGATCGTCTCTGGCGGCGTTACGGGCGCCGCGCCTTTGAGATGCTCGACGAGATTCGACTCGACCCTTCGATGGGACGAGACATCATGGAGAACGCCGACTATCTCCGGGTCGAACTTCATGTCGCTGCCGGCACCGAGATGATCACCAAGCTCGAGGATTTCCTGCGACGCCGCTCCAAGATCACCCAGGTGGTCCCGGAGGCTGACGTTCGAAATGCAGAAGGCTTGCGCGAAGTTGCTGAGATCCTATTCGGGGATGAAGCCGATGCCCGCATCGAGGAGTACTTCGGCGATATCCCGCCCGGAGCCACCAGCTGAGAATCTCCTGGCGGTGATTTGGGAAAGGCGACAACCTGCCGACAGGTAGAAGACCTAGGCGTGGGTAGCTACC
>CBDUNF010000005.1:0-41853 GCA_965368515.1 uncultured bacterium | reverse complement strand
CAGGACGCCTTCATCGCGCGGCTTGTCTGCGCGCCATGAGCGCCACCTCTTACCAAGCGGTTTCTGGTTCCGGCCAAACCGGCAAAGAGGTGCTCACCCATGAGCTCGACGTTCTGGGCAAGGACCGTGAATTGCTGTCTCAGGGTGGCTGGTCCGATCCCGGGAGCGACCTCTACAGCAGACCGATCGGTTTCAACGTCGTGCCGCACGCCGGTGGCTTCACCGAGCAGGGCTACACGGACGAGGAGTGGAAGCTGGTCAACGAGACCCGCAAGATCCTGGAATCACCGGACATCAAGGTTGAGCCGTTCTGTGTGCGCGTGCCGGTGATGGTCGGTCATGGCATCGCGGCCACGATGTTCTTCGACCGGCCGGTGTCGGTCGGCGAAGCCAAGGAGCTTCTGGCGGATGCTCCCGGTGCACAACTGTGGGACGATTCCAAGGTCCCGACGCCGCTCGACTCCGCAGGCATCGACGATGTCCTGATCGGGCGGGTGCGACCTACCGTCGGCGAAGAGGGTGGCATCAGCCTGTGGACCGTCGGCGACAACCTGCGCAAGGGCGCCGCGCTCAACGCGGTCCAACTGGCCGAACTCCTCTAGAAGGAAACCTCTCTGCGCTTCGAGCCGTGGGTACTCGGCTTTGTCTAGGAGGTTCGGTATGCGATTACCGAGATGGCCGTGAACGCCGTCACTTCTCCCACGGCAAATGCGTAGGCCACGCGGGTCAGCGGGTCCGTGTTTCCGACCACAAGGACGGTTCCGGCGGCGGCAGCGGCGATGAGCCATCCGGCCGCAAGGTCCCTCGTCTTTCCGCGCGCAATCAGAATCTGGGTAACGAAGACCACGGCAAGAGCCGCCACCGCGCCTGCGCCCCCAAGCCCACCGACAAGGGCAGATGGGCGGAATTCGACGCCGTAGAGGACCTCGATGATTGAGGGGAGTATGTAGTAGCTGCCAACTCCCGCCAGAGCGGAGGCGGCGGCGCCGATGACGCCAAGCCGTGACGCCCAGGCGTGGAGTTCTTCCGGCCTGTTATCGCTTAGCGCGGTGGCCATTGCCGCCAGGAAACGTGTCGCCAGACCGTACGAGGCCGTGATTGGACCTCGCAGCAGGGTGAACGTGATGAAGAACACACTGACCTCTGCGGCCGTCCCACCCACCAGGCCCACTACCAGCGGGCCGGAGGCCAGGATCAACTGCGAGAGTGCAGCAGCTACGACGAGAAGCTGTAGAAGACCCGTCGTCTCCGGTATGGGGGCAGGGGATCGGCCTGGGTCGCGGCGGACCAGATAGGGCCGAACCAGCAAGAGGGTCAGCGGAGCTGCGCCCAACGACGCGCCGAACCAGAAGGCTCCAACATCGAGCACCGCAAAGATGACGCCTAACGTCACCAATGCGACGGCTTCCAGCATCATCGAGATGCCGTATGCGGAGAAGCGCCGTCGGCCCGCCATGACACCGCGCGCGATGGTCATCAAGGCGCGGCTCAGCATCAGCAATGCCATTGCCGCGATGAACGCTGCGCTGCCTTCGAAGAAGCGATCGCGACCTACTGCGGCCACGGCTACGCCGATGAGTCCGCCTGATATCAGGGCGATCGCGATCTGTCTGCGGGTATGTGGGGCAAGCGCTTCACCCGCTCTGAGGGTGACCGTTCGCGTGGTCATCTGCTCGACCGGCAACATCACGATGGTGTAGACGAGGAAACCGATGGTCCAGACCGTGGCTACCGGAGCGAAGCCATCTGCCCCAAGCGAGCGTCCCCCCACAACTTGGAACGCGTACGCACCGATCGATGCAACTATTGCGCCGACCGCGATCATCCAAGTGCCATCGTTCTTGTGCGAGGTCTCGGGCGGAATTGCCTGGTCCATCCGGCGACAATAACCGCACCCAGCCGTCCGATCCCTGCTGATTGGCTATAGGCGCTAATGCAACCCGCCCCCTATGCCGATAGGTGATGTAATCTCTGAAGTGCCGTGTGAGGGACAGCATGAACACCAAAACCTCCATCCTTATCGACAGGCCTATCGACGAAGTCTTCGCCTACGTCAGCAATGTCGAAAACATGCCTCGCTGGGTCTCTGGTGTTCGTAGGGCGCGTCTCGTGTCCAAGAAAGTCAAGTCTGGAGCCCGGTTCTCGGCCGACTACGCCGAAGGTATCCGAAGCGCCGCGATCAACTTCAAGGTCGTCGAGTTCGAGCCTCCGGTGAGATTCTCGGCTACCTCCGAGCGCGGCCCGTTCTCATTTCCGTTCCGAGGCACTCTCGAGTTCCGTGCAGTCGGGGATGCGACTGAGGTCACCAGCAACGTAGAGACCGGCCCCGAGAGCGTTGCAACCCGGCTCGCCAACCTGTTGTTTGGGCCCATGGTCCGGCGCGGTTTCCAGCGGCGACTCCAAGACGAACTGCAAGCTCTAAAGGCCTCCATCAGCCGCCCCCGCGGCTAGCTCACCCGCAGTCCCGTCCTGGTTTCTCTTTGCCTGTTCGATTCCCGGACGAGCGAACCTCGTACGGAAGGGTCGGGCGACTGGGAAATGAGGAAGGCCGGCAACTTGCGCTGCCGGCCTTGGTCGGGACGGCCGGATTTGAACCGGCGACCTCATCGTCCCGAACGATGCGCGCTACCAAGCTGCGCTACGTCCCGAGTGGGGAGATTGTAGCCATGCCACGGGACCGCGAATAGCCCGCAATGACCTAGGTGAGTTTCTCGACGCGGATGCGGTCGATTCTGTTGCGGTCCATCCGCATGACGACGAGCCGGTAATCCTCAATCGTCAGTTGGTGTCCGTCGGAAGGTATATGCCCCGCAACCGACAGGAATAGGCCGCCGAGGGTCGAGTACGGCCCCTCGGGGAAATCGTGTTTGATCTCGTCGCTGAAGACGTCGAGGCCGAGTCTGCCATCAGCCATCCACCGGCCGGGACCGACCTGGACGATCGAAGGCAGGCCGGGGTCGTATTCGTCCTGGAGTTCGCCAACCAACTCCGAGACCAGATCCTTGATGGTGACGATCCCTTCGATCCCGCCGTGCTCATCGAGGATCAGAGCCATGGTGAAGCGACGGTGTCGCATGTCCTGGAGGACCTGGAGAATCGGCGTCGACTCGGGCACATAGGTCGGCTTCCGGATGAGCGCCGCAATTGCCGATGGTGACGGATCGCCCGGAAGGCGGAGCACATCCTTCACATAGAGAATGCCAACTAGGTCGTCGAGATCACCCCCGGTTACGGGAAATCGCGAGTGCGCGGCATTGGTTACGGCATCGCGTACGTTCTCGATAGTCACGGGATTGCCCAGTGTGACGATATCGACACGCGGCGTCATTACATCACGCACCGGGCGGTCGGCAAGAGTGAACAGCGAGTCGATGATCTCGCGCTCGGCGGCCTCTATCTCGCCGCCGGCTGCGCTCAGTTCGGCCAGCGCCTTGATGTCGGCCTCTGTGACACCACGGGAACCGTCATCGTTTGCAATACGGAGGAGGCGGAGCAACACGCGAGTGACGGCAGAGAACAGCCGAGCGACCGGGTTGAGGACCAGCGACAGCCTCCAGATTGTCGGGGCAACTGCGAGGGAGAAGCGTTCCGGGTAGCGGGCGGCAATCGTTTTCGGCGTGATCTCTCCGACGATGAGAACGACGACCGTGACGACAAGAGTCGAAAGCCAGGGACCCCATTTCTCACCGATGAGAGCGATGAATAGGGTCGTGGCGACCGCGGCTCCGAGGATGTTGACCAGGTTGTTGGCAACCAGAAGCGTCGAAAGCAGGCGTTCCGGATCAGCGACCAGCTGGGCAACCCGTTTGCCGCGGCGTCCGAGCGTCGACACCTGATGGACCCGTTCCCTACCGATGCCGATGAGGGCGGTTTCCGATCCCGAGAAGAAGCCGGAGCCGACGGCGCAAACGGTGAGGATTGCGATATAGGTAATGTTGGTCGCGTCCATCTACTGCGATATTGCGTTCTCTACGGCGGTGCGTAGATCGTGGGCGGTGAACGGCTTGGTGACCCACCCGGCCACTCCCGCCCTCTTGGCGAGGAACGCATCGGCGGCCCGATCGAGAAGCAATACAACGGGAACATTGGCTTGCTCGGCGAGGGCCGCTTTCTGATGAAGTTCGCGAGCGATAGCCATGCCGCCCATGCTGCCGACCTGGAGGTCGATGACGATGGCCTCTGGATTCTCCGCATCGAGTATTTCGCCCGCCGTGCTCGGGTCGTCATGGTCGACGAGCGAGTAGTCGGGTGACGTCAGAGCAGCGTGGACGTCGTTGCGAGCCCAGGCTTCGTCTGCGATAACGATGATTCGTGATGCCATGGCTGGAAGGGTAGCGCACCGGTGCGGCCGCAACGCAGGCGAGGTGGGTACCATGCATCCCCGTGTTGAGACGTCTTTCCTTCCTTTTCTTTGCAGTGAGCGCGGTGCTCGCCGTGGTCCCCGCGGCGGCGCAGGAGCCCGCGCCCGGAGCTGTGGCCGTCGCTGACGTGCGCGGTCCGCTCGATCAGCGCGGTCTCGACTTTCTCGAGGACGTCGTCCGCAACGAAGACGCCCAATTGATTGTGCTCAAGATCGACAACCCAGGGATCGCATCTGGGGACTCCGCACCGCTCATCAATGCCATCCGCACTTCGGCCACGCCGGTTGTGGCCTGGGTGGGTCCCTCAGGAGCGGTCGCTCACGGGCACGTAGTGGATTTCCTCGACTGGTCTTCAGTAGTGGGAGTTGCTCCAGGAGCGCGCATCGGATTCGCCGAACCCGGGTGGGAGGGGATAGTCGACTTCGGTGGCGACGGACCGCGGGCGCTGAGCCAGTCGTTCGATGACTCTGAGTTCGTGGTCCCCAGTGACTTCCAGCCTACGGAAACGATTGCCGTGGTCCAGCCCACTATTGGCCAGTTTATTGCTGCCCTCGATGGCGTGAGTGTCGCAACCAACGGCGGCAGTGTGACCCTCGAAACGGCCGAGGAGATCACCCTGGAAGACGGTACAACGGCCATTGCATCCTCGGTGAACGTACGCTTTCTCAAGCCGACTCTGCTAACCCGTTTTCTTCGTCTCGGTGTGAGACCGGACGCTGCGTTCTTCTTCCTGCTGGCCGGTCTGGCCGCTGCTGCGTTCGAGTTCTACGCCGCAGGCGCAGGAATCGCTGCCGGTGTTGCAGTCCTTTCGCTCTTCCTCGCCGGGTATGGCTTCGCAACGCTGCCGATGAACTGGTGGGCGGTCGCCGCTTCGATTCTGGGCATCGGCATGTACACATGGGATTTTCAACGCCACGAATTGGGGATCCGGAGCATCGCGGGCACGATTCTGATGCTGTGGGGTGGCGTCGCCTTTGTCGGCGGTAGCCCACAGATCGGAACGAGCTTCTGGTCGGTGCTGCTGACGATTGTCGGCATCATGATGTTCTACCTATTTGCGATGACGACCATCGTCCGGTCCCGATTCGGGACGCCGACGATCGGTCGGGAGCACCTCATCGGTGCCACCGGAACAGCCGAATCGGCGTTGTCTCCAGACGGCGTGGTTGTTATCGACGGTGCCAACTGGAGGGCGCGGGCACATCGTGCTGCCGGAGTCTCTCCCGGCGCTGAGGTTGAAGTCGTCGCCGTCGAAGGAATAACACTGCAAGTGGCTCCGCAAGAGATCGCGAAATCCTGATACGTTAGTGCCAATATATTCCTGGCGTAGCGAGGATTAGGTGTTTATGGTCGGGCGCCCGCTGTGTATGTGTCACTTCTTGTGGAGGAGGAGTCTGTGACGCCGATGGACCGTTCTTGGCAACCTGTTGCCCTTTGTCGTGGAAATCACTCTCATCTGTTCTTTCCACCCACCACCTCTGAGCGCAAGGACGAGCGTGAACGCCGTGAGTTACGGGCCAAGGCAGTGTGCCGTGTGTGCCCGGTTCAGGCTTCATGTCTCGACTATGCGATTGAGTCGACCGAGCAGTACGGCATCTGGGGTGGCTTCACCGAGACCGAGCGTCGTCAGATCCCTGCCGCCGGCCGCCAAATCCCCGCCGCGGTTTAGCTCTACTCGCAGGGCAGGCCACGTTTCCGTTCTGCCTCGCTAGGAACTATCCCTTGGCGATCGCGCCGAGGATTGCCGCCAGGTCATTGGGGCGCGACCACATCGGCCAGTGGCCGGTCGGGAGATCCACATACGTCACGTTGCGTAATTCCGCCAGACCGCCGAGCCAGGCGTATCCCTCGTTCACGGCAGCCTTTACCTGTTCCGACGAGTAGGCAGAGCAGATGACGGTGGACGGAACGTCGAGGCGCGCTTCGTTGGTCAGGTCGGCGGCCTCCCGCACCGCACCGGCCGGTTGCGGCACCGCTGGCGAAATGTCGCCAGTTACTCGTCGCTGAGTCCCCCGAGGTTCTCCTCCGCGGCGAGCTCCTCGTGTGGAGGGAGCGGAAGGGCGCGGCTGGCGTTCTACCTGCGTACCGTACGGGTATCGCCGCTCCTACGAGTGGTTCCTTGCTTGTCGAGCCATTCGAGCAGCGGCACGGCCTGTCGTCGGGTGACCCCAATCAGATCGCGGAATTCGGCAACTGTGAAGCTGCCGTCGACGGTATGGAGTGCGGCGACGATCTTGTCGATCTGTTGGGGTAGGTAGACGAGGTCAGATGCCACCCTGACTAGCCGATCATCACGTATCAGGGCGTGGATGAGTTCAGTTCCGAGACCCAATTGGCTGGCACGAGGCACCGCAAGACTCGCGGCGAGCGCCTTCTGGGCGGTTGCCCACGCGATGGCCTCGTTGGTAGAGAGTCCGGTCTCGAAGTCGGACAGCCGGACGGTTGCCCCGTCATCAACCAGCCGATCTGAACCGGCGACGATCAGCGCTACTGCGTCGGTATCAACATCCAGCGCAGACCCCAGGACGGCTTTGGGGATACCGGGCCGCAGTCGGTTCTCTTGGTGAAACGAAGCTGTGGCCGCGATCACGCTGTCGAGCAAAGCGGCTGCGGCGTCATCGGCCATGGCGGTGGCAGCGGTTGTGAACCTGGTCGCTGGCCGGCCTCCGCCTGAGTCGCGCAGTAGCTCGTTAAGGCCGGCGGTTCCGCGGATTCTCAGTAGAGCATCGGCTATCTGGTCGGCGTCGCTGTCAACAACAGCTTGCATCACAGGTATCGCGGCGCGTAGCCCAGCCGCTGATTGGGGAGGGTGTGGATCGAGTACCCGTCCTCCAGCGACAACTGCCTTGCGACCCGTCTCGCGCAGGATGAAACGATCGCCGACCTGTAGCGGGATGCCTTCCGTCGCCCTGATCACGCACGCATCGGTCTCGAGCATTCGCAGACGCACCGGCCAGGACCCGCTTCCCACATGGAGGTGATACGCCCCCCGGGCTGTCAGGTCTTCTCCGAGGCTCCGCACCTGGCGCAACGTCCCCAAAAATGCCGAGGTCGTGGCGAACGCTTCAGCCCGGCCGAGCAGCATCCCCCGGGCAGCGGTGTCCGCCCCGGTTATGTTGAGCGCCGCCCGGGTTCCGGGGACAAGAGTGTCCACCGGGGCGTCGTGGTGTTGCATGCCCCGCACCCGCACCGGCTCGGCTCCCGGCCACAGCATCATCTCCTGCCCGGTCGCCAGCGTTCCCCCTGACAGGGTTCCTGTGACGACCATGCCGGCCCCAGAGATGTGAAACGAGCGGTCGATCCAGAGGCGCGGCCGGGCATTGTCCGCAGGATGTCCGGCGACGGTGAGCTGGTCGGCCAACGCCACAACGAGTTCCGTCATACCGGTGCCGGCAACGGCCGACACTCGCACGATCGGCCACTCCGCCAGCGGGGTGTGCTCGACCTTTTCGATGATCTCGAGTTCGACGAAGTCGAGAGTGTCGGCATCAGCGAGATCGGTACGGGTGATCGCAATGACCCCATGCCGGGTGTCCAGCAGATCAAGGACGGAGAAGTGTTCTTCGGTCTGTGGCATCCAACCCTCGTCGGCGGCCACCACGAACAGGGCGACATCGATTGCTCCCACACCGGCAAGCATGTTCTTGATGAAGCGTTCATGCCCTGGCACGTCGACAAAGCCAACGTCGAACTCGCCAATGCGCTGCCAGGCAAACCCCAGGTCGATCGTCAGTCCGCGCTCTTTCTCCTCGGCCCAACGGTCGGGGTCTCGCCCCGTCAACGCCTCGATCAGTGTTGATTTGCCGTGGTCAACGTGCCCGGCGGTAGCGATGATCGGCATGTCAGCCCAGCGTCTCCGCCAGGTGCCGGTCATCGTCGACAGCAACCGTGCGCAGGTCGACGATCAGCTCCCCTTCGCGACGTCTGGCGAGAATCGGTGGCGATGCGGCCAGGAGCCGCTGCCACAGCTCGTCGGCTTTGCCGTCCAGGTGGAGATTCGGAGAGGGGATCGTTTCGCCGGGTACCGAGCCCGCCCCGGGGAGCGATTCGCCGGCGACCACACGGCCAGACATGCTGACGGCGCTGAGCAGATGCTCGTGCCGCTGTTCGAGTTCTTCGTAGGGCAATGCGACCATCGACCAGAACGGAATCTCCGCGCCACGGTCGTTGGCGTACATTTCCAGGGTCGCAACAAGAGAAGCATGCGTAGATCCGTCGATGCGGAGGGCTCGGGCCAGCGGATGCTTGGCCATGCGTCCGATCAAGTCGGCTCGTCCCACCGCGATTCCGGCCTGCGGTCCACCCAGGAGCTTGTCCCCCGAGAAAAGAACAATGTCGGCACCGAGGTCGAGTGTCTGCCGCACACCAGGTTCCTCGGCTAGCCAAGCCGGTGGACTTCCCGGTAGCCAGGGCACGTTGGCATCCAGCAGGCCGCTACCAACATCGGCAATGAGTGGCACATCGCTACTGGTAGCAAGCTCAGCCAGGTCGGCATAGGAAGCAGATTCTGCAAAGCCCTCGAGCCGGTAGTTCGACGGGTGGACTTTGAGGACGGCCGCGGCATCCTTGATCACCCGCTCATAGTCGCCAACCCGGGTGCGGTTAGTGGTCCCGACCTCCACGAGCGTGGCACCGGCGGCCGCCATCAGTTCCGGGAGGCGGAAGGAGCCCCCGATCTCGATTTCCTCACCTCGCGAGACAACGGCGTTTCCTGTGCCGGCGATCGCGGCGAGAGCGAGTAGGAGTGCGGCGGCGTTGTTATTGACGACCAGCGCCGCCTCGGCCCCGGTCAATGAAGTGAGTAGCCGGTTGGCGTAGGCAGCGCGGGCCCCGCGCTGCCCCGTTGTGACATCCAACTCGACGTTGCCGTAACCGATGGCGAGTTGATGCCCTACGGTATCCGGCGCCTGTGGTGCCCGTCCCAGATTGGTATGAAGCAGGACACCGGTGGCGTTGACGACGCGCTGTGGCTTCACCGTGAGGACACTGTCGGCGGCGGAGCGCGCAGCTGCCACTGGATCGGCAGCGCGCCCAGCCTGGATTTCGGTGCGCGCCTCGTCGACGGCCGTTCTGGCGATAGCAGCAGCCAGCTGGCGGGGCAGGCCGATCGTCACGAGTTCTGTAGCGAGGGCGTCGACCCGGGGTAGGTCCTTCAATTCCATGTGGCAGAGCCTACCCATACCGGTATCCTCGGCTCTCATGCGACCTCGTTCCCTTCTGTTCTTGGCATTCATCCTGATCCCGCCGATCGAGATCGGGCTGTTCATCGCGGTCGGAGGACGAATCGGCTTGTGGCCGACAATGGGAATCGTCCTGTTGACCGCGGTAATCGGCGCCAACCTCGTATCGCGGCAGGGTCGTGGTGTCCTCATCAGCTTGCAGACGGAGTTCGCCTCCGGGCAGTTCCCTGCCAGGACGTTGGCCCACGGTGCCATGATCCTGGTAGCAGGGGCGCTTCTACTCACGCCCGGATTCCTCACCGACATCATCGGGTTCTCGCTCCTTTCGCCACAGATCAGGGAGGTCCTGCGCAAGTGGGGTGTCCGACGCTGGTCCAACCGCGTAACGGTGCTGTGACCAGCGATCCGCGACCGTCGGCAACCGTTTGCGTCCTCCATCAAGGGGATGACGACCTCGAGGTACTGATGGTTCGACGCAGCGAATCTGCCCGCTTCATGGCTGGGGCCTGGGTGTTTCCCGGCGGCGTAGTGGACCAGGAGGATCACCAGCCCGAGGCGCTCTCCACTCTCGCGGACCTGCCGACCGACTCCGAAATCGGTCCGTGGCTGGCGGCCGCGTTCCGGGAGGTCGTTGAGGAAACGGGAGTCTGGCTAACCGAACCGCCCCTCGTCGAGCTACCCGGCGAGGAGTCAGTGTTTTCGATAGCCCACCAACAATCCCGGCGTTTCGGCGCCGCCAGGGCGGCCTACTTCGCCAACTGGATAACGCCGACGATGGTTCCGGTGCGGTTCGATGCCCGGTTCTTCATCATCGGCATCGACGAGAGGGTCGTCCCCGAGCCCGACGGACGTGAGGTCGATGCGGCAGAGTTCGTGTCGCCCGGCGAGGCACTACGACGCGCGGAGGCGGGTTACTGGCTGGTTCCCTTCCCGACACAACGGACCCTCCATCAGTTGGGGGAGTTCGACTCCGTGTCCGCTGCGATCGACGAATGGCAGCATCGCGAGGTGGTCCCCATTCAGCCGCGCTTGCGGGTTGCGGACGATGGTGCACTCGAGGTTGTCATGCCAGACGATCCCGGGTTCACCGACCTCGAGGACGTCGAACCCGACCCGGAGATACTGGCTCGGGCTGCCCGGGCGGCGGCAGAGCAGGGGCGCCCCATCGTGGAGGTGGCGAATGACGACGGTTGAGCGGGTACTCGCCCCAAACCCCGGTCCGTACACCGGTCCCGGCACCAACACATATGTCATTGAGTCCGCCGGACAAGCCGTGATCCTGGATCCCGGACCGATCATCGCGGGGCATATCGCCGCGATTCGGGTGGCGCTCACCGGTTTCCAGCCAGTCGGAGTTGTTGTAACCCATACCCATCCCGACCATGCGCCGGCTGCAAACGGCCTGGGGCGGGAGCTGAATGTTCCCGTCTACGGATTTGCCGCAGGCGATGGATTCGAGCCAACGGAGCGTGTCGAGGACGGAGCAGCAATCGCTTTCGGCGACGGCCGGCTTGTCGCGGTCCACACGCCGGGACACACATCGGATCATCTCTGTTTCCGGCTCGGCGGGTTCCTGTTCACCGGAGACCACATCATGGGTGGCTCCACCGTCATCATCGAGGATGCGGCTGCGTACATGCGCTCGCTGGAGAAGGTTGCCGACCTCCATCCTTCTCACCTCTATCCCGGCCACGGCCCGGAGCTTCCCGATGCTGGGGACGTGATCGCCGAGTACATCGCCCATCGCATTGAGCGGGAAAAGCAGGTGCTTGCCGCGGTGACAGCGGGTGCAGCCACGATCGGCGACATTGTCGATGTCGTGTATGTCGGCCTCGACCCAACACTGCGGGTGCCGGCAACCATGCAGGTGCACACCCAGCTGATGAAGCTCAAGAACGAGGGCAGAGTATCTTTGGGGTCAGGCGGTGCACGCGGGGCAACAACTGTCGGGCTGGTGGAGAGACCGTGACGATGGCCAGAGATTCGAGAACGAGGGGGGTTTCAGCCCGCTATTTCGTCGCGCTCTTGGTGTTCTGCCTGGCGATTATCCCGGCGTTGACAGCCAGCGCTCAATCGGAGATCACCCCCGACGACATCGCAGCCGCGGACGCAGAGCGGCGCGCCATCAGCGCCGAGCTGGGGGCGGCGACCATCGAATACGACACCGCCGTTGCCCGGCTTCGTGATCTGGAATCGTCGCTGACCGCACTTGGTATCGAGCTATCGGAGCTGGAGCAAGACCTTGCCTTTGCCCGCGTTGCTGCCCAGGAAATTGCAACAGACCGCTACATGTATGCCGGCGCTTCGCAAGGCAACCTTCTCGAAGCGGTCTCGATTGACGACGTGAGCCTGCGCTCGAGCTACCTGGACCGGCTCGCCCGAGCGGGAACCGACACCGTCATCAAGCTGTACGCCCTCGAGGATTCATACGAGTCGCAACAGGTCGCCATCGCACAAGCGCTGGAGAATCAGGAGGCTACCAACGCTGCTCTCGAGGTGATGGCCGCTGACATCCTGGCGGAGTTGGACAAGGCCAACAGTCGCTACACCGCCGTCGTAGCTGCGTTCGAGCGCCAGGAAGAGGAACGACGGATTCGTGAGGAGCGCGAACGTCTTGCTCGCGAGGAGGCGGAGCGCCAACGTCTCGCCGCCTTGACCACCACGACCCTCGCCGCCCCCACAACAACCGGCGGGCCAGGCGAAGCCACGACGACTACCTCAGGTGCGACGACCACAACCACAGCACCGCCGCCAACCACAACACAGCCACCGAACGGGTCGATGGCCTGTCCTGTCAACGGGGCGGTCGCTTTCACCGACACCTGGGGGGCTCCCCGGTCCGGTGGGAGAACGCACAAGGGCGTCGACATGATTGCGGCGCGTGGCACACCGCTCGTTGCTATTGAGGCAGGGTCAATCCTTCGAATGCGTAACAGCGGGCTGGGTGGCATCACCGTCTACTTGAAGGGTGCCAGCGGTGACGAGTACTACTACGCCCACCTCGACGCATGGGCAGACGGGCTCTATGCGGGTCAATCGGTCGCCGTCGGTGAACTGATCGGCTACGTCGGCAACACGGGCAACGCCCAATACACCGTCCCCCACCTCCACTTCGAACACAGCCCCGGTGGCAACGGTGCGGTCAACCCGTACCCCCTAGTCGCCGGGCTGTGTCTCTAGCCGTTCCTTCGTAACCAGGTCCAACATTTCGTACGGGTCTACGCAAGAACTGGTGGGTTGGCCGGCCGGTGACGGTAATCAGCTCGTTGGCGGTGTATCCCAGCCTTCGGGGCGACGGCGTTTCGGCAGCTTGGAGACGACCAGAAGGTAGGAGTCGTCGATGGCGGCCAGCAATTCGTCGTCGTCAATCGCACCGTTGCTGCGGAGGTCATTCCAGCCGGAGCGGCCGATGTACGCCATTACCGATGCATCGTTGGGGAAGCGAAGGAGCCACTCGTCGGCTTCGTCGCGGTTCGTGCCGCATTTCACCCCGACACCGGCCTCACCCAGGAAGGCGAAGATCTTCTCATCAACCTTGGCGACGGTGTGGCCATCCCAAGGTTCATCGGGCCATGCTCCCGGCTTCGCCAGGCAGTAGGCGAGAAGCTCCTCGGACGTCACGCGTCGGCCATTTTGGCGATTTGCTCGGCCACCAGGCTGAGCCGGGCAGAGCACCCGTCGTCGGCGATGGGTGGCAGTAGGGCGGTCAATGCTTTGGCTGCGTTGACGATGGCGATCGCCGACGGCGACTCCGGATCGGCGTCCACGACCGGATTGCCGGAATCGCCGCCCTCGGCCACCTGGGGATCGATGGGCACTGCGCCGAGCAGCTCCACGCCAAGATCGTCGGCGAGCGCCTGCCCGCCACCTGACCCAAAGAGCGGGAAGTGGTCGCCATCCGGCGTTGTGAAGCCGGACATGTTCTCGATGACGCCGACAACCGGCATGTGGGACCGCCGGGCCATATCTGCAACGCGCGCGGCCACCTTCTGCGCCGCTAGTTGCGGTGTGGTGACCACGACCATCTCTGCCTGTGGCAACAGCCGGGCGAGGGCCATTTGCACATCTCCGGTCCCGGGCGGCATGTCGAGCAGCAGGTAGTCGAGATCCTGGGGCCAGGCGACATCGCGGAGGAACTGCTCCAGGGCCTTCGAGAGCATGAGCCCGCGCCACATGAGGGCAGTGTCCTCATCATCGAGGAGCAGACCGGTGGAAACCACGTCGATGTTATAGGCCTTTGCCGGGATGATCTGCTTGTCACTACCTGCTTCGAGTCGCGTCCCACCGAGACCGAGGATGCGAGGAATCGAGAATCCCCAGATGTCGGCATCGAGCAAACCGACCTTGTGCCCCTGCGCCGAGATGGCGAGGGCCAGATTGGCACTCAGCGACGACTTGCCGACGCCTCCCTTGCCGCTGCTGACTGCAACGACTCGGGTGTTGGGGTGGATCATCGTGGGTTCAGCGTCTTCGCGGGCGCGGAGGCGGGCTCGCTCCATCAGCGCGGTTCGCTCAGCCTGGCTCATGGCTCCGATCTCGATTCTGACGTCTTCGACCCCGGGCACCGCTTTGACCTTGCGCGTCACTTCGTTCTCTATCTGGTCCCGCAGCGGGCACGCGGCGATTGTCAGGGCCACCTTGACCATGACAGTGCCACCGTCGATTTGAACGTCTTTCACCATCCCCAGATCAACGATGTCGGCACCGAGCTCTGGGTCGATGACCCGCTGCAGGGCAGCCTGGATTTCCGTCATCTGAACCATGAGCACAAGCGTAGACTGCCCGCAGCGGTCAAAAAACCTATGGCCATAGTGCGAATGAGGACGTACAATCCCGCACGCCAGCGACGACCCGGAGACCAATATGATCACCAATGACGAAACCACCACCGTGACCGGTGTGACGCTGACGACCTCAGCTGCCGCCAAGGTCCTGGAACTGATTACCGCAGAAGGTGACGAGTCTCTGGCCTTGCGTCTCGCTGTTCGTCCCGGCGGCTGCTCCGGATTCTCCTACGACATGTATTTCGACTCGGCCGTGGACGAGACCGACATCGTCAATGAAACAGACGGTGTGCGCGTCGTCGTCGATGCCGAGAGCGCGGCGATGGTCGGTGGGGCCACCGTCGACTTCCGTGATGGCGGTCTCCAGGGTTCCGGGTTTGCGATCAACAACCCGAACGAGCAGCGTTCCTGCGGTTGCGGCCAGTCCTTCTGCTGATTCTGTAACGCCGCCACTACGCTGCGCCCATGGCAAAGCGTGGTCCGGGGTGCATCAGAGTTGCATTTCTCGCAGTCCTTGCGCCGATCCTGTTCGGCCTGGGGCTGCTGCTGGTTTCCAACCTCGACCGGCTCCTCACCCATGACACCACCGACGGTGTCATCGTTGACCTGATCTACAGCACCGACTCTGATGGCGATGCTTCCTATACGCCGGTGTATCAGTACGTCGTCGATGGGCAGACGTACACCCACCAAGGAGCCGTCTCTTTTGGGGGTTTGATCGTCCCCAGCATCGGTGACACCCGAACCATCCTCTATGACCCCGGCAATCCGGACGACTCGAGGCTGCGGAACGTCTTCATTCTGCTCTGGCTGCCGATCATTCTGATGGTCATCCCGGTGCTCATCGCGATCGGTGTCATCTGGGGTATTCGCAAGCGCGCACGGACCCGCGACCAGGCGCCGCCGTGGCTAGACGGGGCTCCGGCCACACAGCCACCGTGGGTGTCCGGTGAACCGGCTCCTGCCCCCTGGAGCCCGCCCGTCGAAACAAACCGCACCGTGGTCGAGGCAACGTTCATGGGCACCGAGCCATCGCAGATGGACTTGGAGGGGAAGGTGCGATACCGGGTCAAGGCTCGTACGGAGATCGATGGCGCGATCGTCCGCTTTCGCAGCGAGTGGATGAACGAGGACCCGACCCTGTATTACATGCAACACGGCAACAAGGTCGAGGTGCATGTCGACCCCGACGATCCTGCGGTGTATGCGGTAATCCTGCCGGACGACGCCTGAGCCGGCGTTAGCCTGGGGCGAAGTCAATCACAGGAGCTACACCATGCCGAAGAAGATCCTCGACGCACCCAGCGGCCCCGCCCCGGTCGGCCCGTACTCGGTTGTCACCGAAGCCAACGGGTTTGTGTTCGTCTCGGGCCAGGGAGCGATGAACCTCGTCAACGAAAGCGTCGAAGTACAGGCCGAGCAGGTGATGAAGAACATCGGTGCCATTCTGTCTGATGTCGGCCTCGGCTACGACGACATCATCAAGACCACCATCTTTCTCACCGACATGGGCGATTTCCCGAAGGTGAACGCCATCTACGGCAACTACGTGGGCGATGGCAAGCCGGCGCGCTCCACCGTTGAGGTCGCCGGGTTGCCTCTAGGTATCCAGGTCGAGATCGAGTTGATCGCCGCTCGCTAGGAGGGACATGGCTTCAGTAGCGGAGTCGGTTGACCCGGTCACGGGTCTGGCCATCGCGGCATACCCGCTGGCGACCACCGAGGAGGTAACGGCAGCGCTTGGTGCGGCCGCAGCTGCCTTTGGCGAATGGCGACACCACTCGTTCGCCGTGCGTGCCCGATTGATGCTCCGGGTTGCTGAAGTGCTCGAAGAAAATCGGGAGTCATGGAGTCGGCTGATGACGGCCGAAGTTGGCAAGCCGATTCGCGAAGCTCGGTCTGAGATCGACAAGTGTGCCTGGGTGTGCCGCTACTACGCCGAGCACGCGCCGGGAATGCTCGCCGACCACCACGTCGAAACCGGCCGCATCGCCTCGTACATCCACCACGAACCGCTTGGTGCCGTTTTGGCGGTCATGCCGTGGAACTTTCCCTTCTGGCAAGTTTTCCGTTTCGCCGCCCCTGCTCTCATGGCCGGCAACGTCGGAGTGCTGAAGCACTCGTCCAACGTGCCCGGCTGCGCTCTGGCCATTGCCGATGCGTTTCACGAGGCCGGGTTCCCGGCCGGGGTGTTCCAGACGCTGCTGATCCCCAGCGACGGCGTGGACGGCGTGCTCGAGCACCCGGCGATCGCCGCCGTGACGCTCACCGGATCCGAGGCGGCGGGCGTGGCCGTGGCCGCCAAAGCTGGGTCGTTGCTGAAGAAGACGGTGCTCGAGCTCGGCGGATCAGATCCGTACATCGTGCTCGAAGACGCCGATGTCGAACTCGCCGCGGCCACGTGTGCGATCAGCCGGGTCATCAACTCGGGCCAGTCGTGTATCGCCGCCAAGCGGTTCATCGTGCACTCGGCCGTGTACGACGAGTGGCTCGAACGGTTCATCAACAGGATGGCCGACCTGAGAATGGGAGATCCGTCGGCGGACGACACTCAGGTTGGCCCGCTGGCTCGACCTGATCTGCGCGATGACCTTCACCGGCAGGTGAGCGACTCTGTCGCAGCAGGGGCTCGCATCGTTTTGGGAGGAGAGTTGCCGGACGGTCCCGGGTGGTTCTATCCACCAACGATCTTGGTCGATGTGTCCCCGGGAATGCCCGCCTACGAGGAGGAGCTGTTTGGACCGGTTGCCGCAGTGATTCGGGTTGACAGCGAAGCCGAGGCAATCGCGGTCGCCAACGACACCCGCTTTGGTCTCGGTGCTGCGGTATTCACGAACGATCTGAAGCGAGGGCAACGGATCGCTGCGGAGCAACTCGAGGCGGGCACCTGTGTGGTGAATACCTTCGTTGCCTCCGACCCCCGTCTCCCGTTTGGCGGGATCAAGGCATCGGGATTCGGTCGGGAACTGGCCGACCTCGGGATACGCGAGTTTGTCAACCAG
Organism: uncultured bacterium; assembly: GCA_965368515.1. Lineage (GTDB taxonomy): Bacteria > Actinomycetota > Acidimicrobiia > Spongiisociales > UBA5794 > JAAETI01. The sequence continues at coordinate 24,526 of CBDUNF010000005.1, read as the reverse complement.
AAGACGGTCGTCGTCGCAGGGTGATTCCTCAACCGACAGACCACCTGACCAGCGGCCGTGTGCCGGCTCGAATCGCCTCGGTGGCGTGATCGACCCGAGCGGCTCCGGGTCTACTAGCGTTCTTCCTACGTCGTTCTTTCGAGGAGGATTCACTGTGAACCGTGATCAGATTCTGCGCGCACTTGGGTTGGAAGAAGAGAACCCTGGAGCCTACGCCGCGGGATGGATTGCCACCGGTGGCGATCTTCTGACCAGCTATGACCCGGCAACGGGCGTGGCGATTGCATCTGTGAAGCAGGCGACTGTCGACGACTACGAAACCGTGGTCGCCAACTCGGCCGAGGTCTTCAAGGAGTGGCGGATGTTGCCCGCCCCCGAGCGTGGTGAATACGTCCGCCGTCTCGGCAACGCTCTCCGCGACTACAAAGATCCGCTGGGCTCGCTCGTGTCCTATGAGATGGGCAAGATCAAGCCGGAAGGTGACGGTGAAGTCCAGGAGATGATCGATATCGCCGACTTTGCGGTTGGCCTGTCCCGCCAGCTCTACGGCCTGACGATGACGTCAGAGCGTCCCCGCCACCGCATGTACGAGCAGTGGCACCCGCTGGGACCGATCGGCGTCATCACATCGTTCAACTTCCCGACCGCCGTCTGGAGTTGGAATTCGTTCATCGCCGCCGTCTGTGGTGACACGATGATTTGGAAGCCATCGAGCTCTACACCGCTTACTGCGGTTGCGGTCTCCAACATCACCCACGAGGTAATGGCAGGGACCGGCTTTGAGGGTGTTTTCAACCTCGTGGTCGGTCCGGGGCGGACGGTCGGAGACACGATGATCAACGATCGTCGCATTCCGCTGATCTCGGCGACCGGCTCTTGTGACATGGGCGAGAAGGTGGGAACCGCGGTGGCGAAGCGGCTGGGCCGCTCGCTGCTCGAGCTTGGCGGTAACAACGCCATCATCGTGCTCGATGACGCTGATGAGGATCTGGTGACGAGGGGCGCTTTGTTTGCCGCGGTGGGCACCGCAGGACAACGTTGCACGTCGTTGCGCCGCATCATCATGCAGAGAGGCATCTCCGAGCAGGTCAGCAAGAAGCTTGCCGAGTCGTATGCCACTGTTCCCATCGGCGACCCGCTCGCCGACGGCATCCTCATGGGGCCGCTGATCAACCAGGGCGCGGTCGACACGTTTGCAGCTGCGGTTGCGATCGCTCAGGAGCAGGGTGGCGAGGTGCTCTACGGTGGCAACGTGCTCGATCGGGAGGGCTTCTTCGTGGAGCCGACCATCATCAAGATGCCGGCCGATGCCCCGATCCTCGGTGTCGAGACGTTTGCTCCGATCCTCTACGTGATCGAGTTCGATGAACTGAGCGAGGCCGTCGCCATCAACAACGGCGTCAAACAGGGTCTGTCATCAGCGATCTTCACCGACTCGATGAAGTCGGCCGAGCGGTTCCTCTCGGCTGAAGGCTCGGACTGCGGTATTGCCAACGTCAACATCGGTACATCGGGTGCTGAGATTGGCGGTGCCTTTGGTGGTGAGAAGGAAACCGGTGGTGGTCGCGAATCCGGATCGGACTCGTGGAAGGCCTACATGCGTCGCCAGACCGTCACCATCAACTGGAGCGACGACCTGCCGCTGGCCCAGGGCATCGAGTTCGGGTAGACCCTCTCCGTTCTTGCGTAGACCACGCCCATATGTGGACACCAGGTACGCAAGAACGGGATTGGCTGGGGCGGTTAGCGCTTGAGACGGGCAGTGACGAACGCACGGGCGCGCTTGGCCGACCACTTGGCCTGTTCCCAGCCGGCGCGGAAGCGGGAACTCATCGAGGTTGTCGTGCTGCGGGTCTCGTAACCGAGGTCGCGCAGTAGATCTCCGGCGATGGCCTCGAAGACCGCAATGTCCTTGTCGGACATGGCATCGGACCAGTCGCGCTTGCTCTTTGTCGGTGGCTTGGCGACATTGCGGAAGGCATCGGGCTCGTGGGAGTCGGCCACGAACCTGGCGGCCTTCTCGTGATAGCGCAGCATCTCGGGCTCCCACGGCAGATCCAGGAACTCGCACAGCCGCTTCACCTCGGACTCGGTGTTGGTAACGAGGTCCTCGTAGCGAACTTCGGTGTACCGGCTGGGTCCCAATGCCGCTCCGGCAGTTCGGCCACGACTGACGCGGGATCTCCAGTAGAGGGCTCCCTCAGCCAGTGTCGATGGTCCCCATGGCCGATCCAGATAGCTGAGCGCAACGTCCCGGCCGTCCCGGATAACGTTCACAAAGCGAGCTTCGGGGAACCAATCGGCTAGTTCGGGAATCTGGATGATGTAACCGGGGGTCTTGTCTCCGTACAGCGGCTTCTTCTGCTTTTCGGCCCAAATAGAGAAGATGTCTCGTACCGCATCGGCAAGGTTCGTCGGGGGATTGGCTGCGAGTGCGGCCTCCACTTCCGAACGGTCGAGATCCATCCGCCGGTAGTTGGAGTTCTTGTAGATCGTGTCAACAAAACGGCCAACATCGAAGCCGCCCGCATTGAGCCTGGTCGCCTGGCGGACAACCGTCCCTACAAACTGCGGTTCGTGGGCCATGGCGAGGTCGGAGCGGGCGTCGAACATCGTGCGCAGCAGCGTTGTGCCGGAACGGCCGCTACCGACGAACACAGGGAACACGTCCTGTCGCACCACGTCAGCTCCCTAAAGGATTTCGAGCTCTTTGAGAATGCGATGGAACTCGGCCCCGATCGGCTTCATGCCTTCGGCGGTGAAGTGGGCGAAGTCGACCTGCTCCTCGACGCCTTCCCGCTTGAGGATCCGGTCGACATCGACGACATGGAAGTCCAGTTGCTTCGAAAGCTCCATCAACGCAATGTGGAATTCACGACGGCGGGTCACGCTGGCTTGCCGCACCAGCTGGTAGTTGTGTGTCGGGTCTTCGGGATCGATAACAAGGGCCGAGTACATGACCAGTTCGGCGTTAGCTCGTGCCCGCAACTCGGTGACGATGGTCGTCACGTTTGTCATGAAGTCGTCGACTGAGATTTTGCCGACCTTCTCAAACTCGCCGCGGAACCACTGGACGTTGCTCAGGTCGCCGAGGACTTCGCCAAGATCCTGGTTGAGCCACCACCCGCCGGGATCGATTACGTAGCCGTGCTCACGGTGCCGATAAAGGGTGCGGACCACGTCGGTCGCCGCCGACATCACGACCACGTTCCTGGGGAAATCGCCTATTCGCGGCGACAGCGGATATTGCAGCTTGTCGCCAAAGAAAGTCGGCTCGAATTGGTCGTTGGTGACCTGGAGGCGCTCCCGAAGCTCGGCGGTGGATTCTGGAGCGATTCCGGTGAGGGTCTGTACGACCTGACTGGTTGCGTGCGCTCCGGTTCCGCCGGTGCGCTCTCGCGAGATTGCGATGCTGCCCTTGATGCCCTCGCGAATCAACGGTGCCGCGGTAAATACCGACGGGAGATCGCAGCCACCCCGGAGGGCGACGCCGCGGCGGGGTCCATCGAACTCCTCGGTTTCCCCGATGAGGACGAACCCGTTGCCCGCCCGCTGCGTCCATCCCGGACCCGATTCCGTGGCCATCTGGCCACGAGCGCGTTTCATGTAGCGACGCTTGAGGAAGCGTTCGACCTTGGAGTCCTCTCCGGCAACCTTACGCAGGGCGCGGTGGCCGAGTTTCAATCCTTTGGACACCGGCATGTCAGCCCTCCTCGGGGTCGACGGGGTTGGCGACAACCCGGATAGCAGATAGCGACGACATGTCGGCCACTGGGCCGGGTTCGTCACCGTCGGAGCCAAGGACGGCGAGCATATCGCCTACCTTCATTGCAGCCCCCTCCTGGACGAGATGCTCGTGCATGACTCCCGACTCGGAGGCAACGAGCTGGAAGTGAAGCCCAACGCTCTCCCGCATTTCGAGCTCTTCCCGCACCTTTTTCTTGCGGCGACGCGATGTCAGGATGCTTGCCTGCTGGGTCTTGCGCAGAGCGACAACCTGTTCGATCGAGACAACACAGAGCTCTTCCCCGAATGCGAAAGGCTCGCCCGGCGCCTTGGACCACTTGATGACCCGCCCGCCCTGAAGGGCCGGGCCGACTGACGGCATCTGGAGGGAGAGTTTCACTTGCTCCCCCCTCGGTTGCCAACCTGGGCTACGAGTGACCGTTCGTCGAAGAAGCCGTAGTCCGCGAGCACCCGGACCGTCTCGTCTCTGACGAGGGCCGATCCCTCTGGCGAGAGCTCCAATACGGTCGGGATGACCTTCCCGCCGCCCGCTTCGGCTGTGATGCGGTCAACGTCGATGATCGAGATCCCGATTTCATGCGAGATCTGCAGAAGAGCAAGGTTCACCCGGTGAGCTCGCATCGAAACGGGCTCCTCGTCAAGACCGTGAAGACTGGAGGTCTCGTCGGTCGGATCGAACGTTGAGACGTTTGATACGAGCACATGGACTTCGCCACTCACTTTTAGTCGATCGACCACAGCCACCAAGTCGTCGTGGAAGCCGATGACTGCCTGGCGAGGATCGGTCGAACGTGCGGCCAAGCCGATGGTGTCGGGGGTCATCGAAAGGATGACGACATCTGCCTCGTCACCCGCTGTCGCATCCTTCAGTTCGCTCAGCCCGCCGTACTCTTGAAACCCGAGTTGGATTTCGTAGCCGGGGTGGGCGGCGGCGACGGCGGTGGTGAGCCCTCGATCCAGGTGCTCTCCTCCGCTTTCCTTCCCGAGAAGGGCGTTGCGTAGCGCGGCATCTCCAAACGCTACGACACGGATCGTTTCTGTCATCGTCCCTCCCCCTCAGGAGTGCCTCTTGCCTACCGGCTGTCCGGGCGCGGAGCGTAGCAGCGGGTGGACCGCGAGACGCCCGAGATTTGCCTACTTGCCCCAGTCCAAGTCAATCCCGAGAAGCTCTTCGAGCTCCCGGTTCGGCTGAGCGAACCGGGCCATCAACTCCCCGCCGGTGGGCTGAGGAATATCCGGATTCGATGTCTTCTTGGATGTGTAGCTGTAGTTGCGGAACTCCGAAGGCGACCACGTCGGCGCACCGACGAACTCGAGGATGCGATGCAGGGCGGCTTTGGGGTCGGAGAAGAAGTCGCCGCTGTCGAGGATCAAGAACTGTTCTCGTGGGAAGTGCGCAAACCATCGCTCCAGCTGTTCGGCATAAAGGCCGCGGCTTGCGTACGAGAACCGTCGGAAGGGCAGTACCCGGGACAGAGGATCGCGTTCCATCTCCGTCAGCTGTCCGTCGAGACGTTCGTCTTCGGCCGCAATGGCGTCGGGAAACGTCATGTCCTCGAAACCAAGCCTCGCCATGTGGTGGTAGTGCGAGTACGCCCGATCAACGGGGTCACGGAGTAGCACGACCAGCTTGGCGTTCGGGAGGAGTGCCTTCAGTCGCTCTGGTGCGCGCGGGTCAAACAGGTAGTCCGGGGTCGCTTCGAAAGTGAGCAGCGACCGGCCACGCAGACGAGCGATTGTGTGACGCATTCGCAGAGGGAAGTGAGCCCGATACCAGCCTTCCCCACGTCCAAAATCGATAGTGAAATACTCGATCTCCTTGCGCAGCGACGGCGCGATCTCGGGATGCCGGCCGAGATACTTGTACAGCGAGCTGGTGCCACAGCGTTGCCCGCCGAGGATCACGAAGTCCGGGAGCATCCGATAGCGCGACGTCAGCCCGCGCAACCGGAGACGAATGCGAACCAGCCGCTTGCGCGCTCCGACCGGGGTGATCGCCTTGAGCGCATCGACCGCTCGTTGGCGTACTTTCATCGGCGTTCCCCCATCGCTTGCAGCCTCTCGGCTACCCCTATTCCGGCGGCCCGCAGCGTAACACCGCCCCAATTGCGACGAGGGGAGAATCGCCGCCACCGACTCGAACCAGGGCGGTCCCTATAATCACGTCCCGCATCAAACGGTAGGGGCCGGGGGAGGGCACGATGCAGCAGAAGGTTTTCGGCATTGGCTTTCACAAGACGGGAACGACCTCGCTTGCTGCTGCCTTGCGCATTCTCGGATATCGCGTTGCCGGGCCGTTCGGGGTCCATGACGAGGACATCGGTGCCGTTGCGGTTGATCGAGCCATTGCCACTGCGGCAGACTGGGATGCGGTTCAGGACAACCCCTGGCCAATCGTATTTCGGGAACTTGACGCCGCCTACCCGGGCTCCAAGTTCATCCTTACTGTAAGAGATACCGATCGGTGGCTGGCCAGTGTGGTCCAGCACTTTGGAGGGAAGTCCACTCCGATGCGGCGGTGGATCTATGGACCTGGAGATCCCGCGGGCAACGAGGATGTGTATCGCAATCGTTATGAGCAGCACAATCGGGACGTCCTGGAGCACTTCAAGGATCGACCCGACGACCTGATCGTTTTCCGTCTCGCCGATGGGGACGGGTGGGAGAAGATCTGCTCGTTCCTGGGTGTTCCCGTACCCGAGCAGGCTTTCCCGCATGCCAACGCCAAAGCCGAACGCAGCGTTCTCCGGATCTTGCGCCGCAGAGTGCGCCGGCTGTTCGCTAAGTCCGGGTAACTGCAGCCGTCATCCACTCGGCCGACCGCTTCACCAGGACCCGGCCTCGTTGATTCCTGTCCTCGGAGGCCTGCTCATCGAGCCACCATGCTTCGCGGCCGGTTCCCTGCAGATCCTCCACGGCGACGCCCGCCGCAAGCCATGTCTCGGTGAGGGACTCGACGTTCAGCGAGCCGAACGGCACGATCAACACGGTTGATCCTGCGGGGACATAGTCGACGAGTTTCTTCCCTTTGATGCTCGAATGAAATTCAGCAGTGATCTCATACCCGAGAAGCTCGACCGAACCTTCCCGAGCGAGCCGCTCCAGAACCTGCTCGACTCGTTCGGGTTTGCCCTCTCCCTTTAGAGCCGAGATGGCGTGGCTTCGAATGGCGTCTCGCATGAATGCGTCCGCATCGAGCACGGGATCCCACAACAGGAGTGATCCACCGGGTGACTCTGCGGCTAGTTTCGTTGCAGGGAAGGCTCCCAGGCGGACACCCATGAAGCTCAGGTTGGTGGTGCCGGAACGGTCGAGCAGTCGGTCTCGCGCCTCCCGGGCTGCTTGTTCCATGGCGGGCAAGGTCAGATCGGAGTCGCTGCCCTCACTGTTGCCGTCACCGCGATACTGGAACCGTTGCACGGCAATGCCGCCGGCAGCCAGAGCACGTGCCAGTTGTACCTCGAGGTGGTAGGCCTTGAGGAGCTCGGCGTGTGTTGAGCTGCAGATTACAACTGCGCCACGCACCTCGCCCCTGGGCAGGTGGAGACATGAGAACATCTGCGGTCCGTCGCCGAAGTACTCGATCTCTTCTGTGATGTCGAGCACCGGATGGTTGCGGATGGAAGTGCTGCGGGGGTTCACGTTGCTTTCCCTTCAACCCAGTTGACTACGGAGTTGATGACGAGATCTTGAACTCGCACCGACAGGAACCCGCGTACGATTCCAGGGACGGTCTCGATCTCGAGCAGATCGGGGTGTTGGTCGAGCACTTCTCCGAGGCGTCCGCTTCTGGCCTCCTGAAACTCAGTCCAGAAGAAGTCGTCGGTTCCAAAGAGCATGTGAACGGGTACGCCGTCGCTGAGCAGCTGGCGCAATGGGCGCTGGAATCCGGGAGCGGCGTCCCGCGTCGAGGCCTCTCCCACCGCGGGTTCCGGCTGTCGCCGACCGAACAAACCAGCAGTCTTTCTGGCGAGCACACGTCGCGCTGCGATTCGGGCCTTCTTGCTGCCGAACAGTTTTCGCAGAACACGCAAAGACAGCGCCCGCTTGGCCAGCGAGGCGGTGCCGACATACTCGGCAAGGTGATCTGCCCCTCCGACACCCTTGGTGCCTGTCCGCACCGGTGGGACGAGGAGGTGGATGCCGCGGAGCCGCTCCTCACCAACAGAACCGGCAAGAGCGGTGCGGGACCCGTAGCAAGTACCCACAACGAGGAAGTCTGTGACTCCCCGAGTGCTCAGGAGATCGAGGCCGGCTCGCAGCTCGGGGACCGCCGGGTTCTCGAGTTCGTAACAGACGGCGTCACCGACGCTGTCTCCAATTCCTGTGTAGTCAAATCGAAGTACGGGGTAGCCCCGATCAGCAAGTGAGCGCGCCATTTTCAGCCACATGCGATTGCGGCCGAGCGTGGTCGTCCCGCCAAACGTTCCGGAGAGCAGGATCACGCCGGTGGTCTTGGCCTTCTCGGTTGTCGGCTCGGCAAGTATCCCGAAGTACGTTTGCTCGGGCTCGGGATAGAAAATCGGTATGTCTGAGGATTTGGCGCCGATCGAATCAGCGACGCCGAGGTCTGCTGTCACGCGTGAGTCCCCCTTACCTGGCTCGCGTGCGGCGATTGTATACCCGCATCGGGGGTTTGGACCACGGTGTTTGTCGACCGGTGCCCATAGTGGGTCGGGCGGTTAGGATCGCCAAGTCGGAGGTGAGGTTTGAAGCGTTGGTTCCTGATTGCGGTCGTCGTCGGCCTTTTTGCTGCTGCCTGCTCGGGCGAGACGGCAGCCACCACAACGGTTGCACCCGTTGCGACGACCGTGACACCAACCACTGCGACAAGTTCGCCGCCAACCACGACGCTGCCTCCTGCCACCACGACGACAACCACAACGGTGCCGGCGACCAAGTCGCGGGTTTCGGGGGTGATCGGGGTAGTGGGGTGCTCGAACACGTCGATGGCCGCAGCGGGATATGACGTGGTGTCGGAGCTAGATAGCCTGTCCCAGGGCGGTCTCACCGGTGGGTCGGTTGGTGTCTGGGGCAACGATGGACCAGGTCGCTATCAGAGATACTGGGGCATGTACGACGAGAGACGGCCGGCTGCCGGCTACTCCGGGGCCTGGGTTCAGCTGTGCATCCGCACGACCGAGCACGGCGGCGAGTTCAACCCCGCGATCAAGGTCTGGCTGGAGCACATCGTCGGAGAGATCCTGGAACGCGATCCTGGAATCCCGATCTGGGTATCGAGTGTTAATACCTTCGAGGAGGGTCACGTGTGTCGGACTATCGGGGAGGAGGGGCCGGCTATCGGGGCCGAGGCGGCGGATTGGGCTGCCGCCGAAATAGCGGGGGTCGAGCGCGGTCCGGACATCGGCCCGGTCCTTGTCGAGCATCTTGATCCCGGCGAGACTTGTCACCCGAATCTCGCCGGGCAGTCTGTGCTTGGGGAGCAACTGGTCGAGTTCTTCGACCGTTCCGGCTAGCTGAATACCTCGCGCTCGCGGAGGACACGGACCACTTCTTCGCCGAGAGCTTTCTTGTGCATCGGCATGAACTTCACGAAGTCACCCAGACCGGAGACCCCGACACCCTTGATGATGCGATCCACATCGACGATGGAGAAGTCCATCTTGCGCGACAATTCGATCAGGCCAAGCGCAAACTCGCGACGGCGGGTGCGGTGCGGGCTATGGCTCAACTTGTAGTCAAAGACGAGTCGCCCTGGGTCGACCGTGAGTGAATTGAAGACAATGACCTCGGCTCCAAGTTGCTGTCGAACCAGGGTGATGATCTTCTCCATGTTGGCCATCGAGTCCTCGAGGTCGATCTTGCCCACCTTCTCAAAAGTGCGAGCGAACCACTTCACCGTGTCGAGGTCACCAAGGGTGTCCTTGATGTCCGTCGATAGCCAGAATCCGCCCGGATCGGCCAGGAAGCCATGTTCACGATGCCGATACATCGTCCGGACGAGATCGGTCGAAATAGTCAAGACGACGACGTCCTTGGGGAATGCGCCGAGCCGCTCCTGGCCGGGCACAATGAATTCCGGTTCGAAAAGTACCGGTTTGAATGTCTCGTCCTGCAGTTGGAGACGTTCTGATACTTCGGCAACGGCGTCGGCGTCTACTCCCTCCCATGCCTGGAGTATCAAGTCGGATCTCGTGAACTGCGCCCGCCCGGCAGCCCAAGCCGCTCCACTGGCGCGGGTGGCATTTCGCAAGGCCGGTCCCGACTCGGCGATCGCCCAGACGTCGCATCCGCCAAATCCGTAGACCCCAAAACGCTTCTCGTTGCCACGGAATACGACGGAGGTTGTTTGCTTGCTCAGGCCGGAGGTGCGGTATTGCGTCCGATCGCGCATCCGGCGCAGCGTGGTCTCGATTGGGCTGTCGTCACCTGCGATTCGGCGCAGGGTGCGTACTGCTCTCTTCTTGAGCTTCATGCGTGGCCCAGCATCTTTCTCATTGTTCAAGCATCTTTGCTCCGACGCGGAAGTCGGCGGCTGCGTCGGTTGCGGCTGCGTCACCGTCGGGGGTCGTTGTCATGATGGCGGCGATGTCGCCGGCGTTCACGCGGGCGCCGTCTGGCAGCACGATCTCGCGGAGGAACGCCTCGCTGCCGGCGACAACGGTCACGTCCATCACGCGGAACCGTTCTGCCTTCTGCGATCGACCTTTTGCCGCTGTCTGCGATTTGGTCTCCTCATCGTTGCCGATATCGAAACGGTGCACCCTGGTCTCGAACCGAACCTCAAACAGGGCATCGCCGTCAGCGACGGGGGCGCCAGGGGCCACGTGCCAGCGTGTGATGGTTCCCACCTTTGTGCGTCGATCGAAAGTGGGAACGACCAGGCGCATCACCGGCGCCTGCAACGTCCCGCCGAGTGCACCGCTCTGATCGATCGCCAGGATCGCCTCCTCGGTGATGAACTCGAGTGCGTCTCCTGCCAGGCCGCCTGGTGCCGGCACCGCCTTGCGGCCGCCAATTTCGGCGACTGCCCCGTCCACATCTATCACGTTGATGCCTGCGTCGCCCGCCTGCTGTTCGAGGCTCACCAAGAGCCGGTGAGCCTGCATTGCGAACGTGTCCGGTTGGCTCGTATAAGCATGGGTCTGGTCGCTCGGGTCATACGTCGAGACGTTGAATATGAAGAGCGACGTGTCGTGGGCGGCAAGGCTGGCGGCGACGTCGGACAGATTGGAGATGGTCTGTGCGCCGGGCAGCGGGTTTGGGTCCATGAGGTCGGGACGCAGCGAGCCAATGAGCACGCCACCGCGTGTCGGGTTTTCGCGCACATGAGCGAGCAATTCATCACTTCGCATCGGCTCGATTCGCTCGATCGCGGCTACACCGGCACGGTCTTCGAGCAAACCGGGTCGTCCTATTGTCGCCGCAACATCGGGCGAGGTCATCAATATGACCACGCCGCTGGCGGCCGGTTCGGGTTTGGATTGGTCGTCCGTCATCATCCCCCAAGAATCTGTGGCGGGGAGCATAACCTTCGAGGTTTGAACGCGGCACGGCTCTGTAGGGTCTCTCACCCAGAGCGCGTCAGGGCCACTTTGGGTCCGGGGCACGTGTATTGTCTCGTGCTGCACGGAGGCGACCGAGCGACGAGTGGACAAGGGTGGGGGATTGAGCAGTCTCAAGAAGTACGGGGATCGAGCGTTCCGGCGCGCCACGGCGGTGTTCCGGCACTATCCGCAGTTTCTGATTATCGGTGGCATCAGGTGTGGCACGACTTCGCTGATCCGCTATCTCGGTGAGCATCCTGAGGTCGGTATTGCTTCGGCCAAAGAGCCGCACTATTTCGACTGGAATCACCAGAGGGGGGACAACTGGTATCGCTCGTTCTTTCCGCTATCGATAGGCTCGGCATCGCAAGGGCTGATGGCCGGCGAGTCCAGTCCGGGGTATCTGATGGATCCGAAGGCTCCGGCGCGCGCAGCCGCCGCGATGCCTGATGCCAAGCTGCTCCTTCTTGTTCGCAATCCGGTGGAGCGGGCCCACTCCCACTATCGGTACCGAAAGGGGCGTGGGCATGAGCCGGCCGCGACCTTCGAAGAGGCCCTTGCCGATGAACCACGCCGGATGGAGCGAGCGGCCGCGGCAGACCGTGGCCAGCTGCAGCTGCGTGGGTACTTCCACCATGGCAAGTATGCCGACGGGTTGAGCCGGTGGCTCGAACACTTCGACAGCAGCCAGGTGCTCACGTTGCAGAGCGAAGATTTCTATGCGAACACCCCCGAGGCATACAGCCGGGTTGTCAGCTTTCTCGGGTTGACTCAATATGAGTTAGACAACTACGTGGTCCACAATTCGGCAACGGCCTCAGCGATGAATCCCGACACGAGGTCCAGTCTGGTGGAGCGATACCGGGAGCCAAATCGCCGGTTCTACGATCTCGTCGGCATCGACTTTGCTTGGGAGTAGCTGGGCATAGCCCACTTTTAGCCGACTTTCGGTTGGAGTTGCCCGAATTGTCAAAATCTTGACCCTACATCTCAACGTCTAGCTAGGCTTCCTCCCCGAGGGATCAATCGGAGGGGAATGGGAATGGTTGCTTCTACGCTTGGTAAAAGGCGCGGTCTTGTCTTCATAACTGCGCTGTTGGTATTGGCGAACCTGGCCGCAACGCCGGCCATCGCGGAGCCGGGGGTTCCCCCCGATATCGTCGCAATTCTTGACGCCGACACCGATATCGACCCCGGCGAATCGCGCAGTCTGATCGCCGAAATCGTCGGCCTTGACGAAGGCGGCACCCTCGAGTTCTCTGGCGACGGTCTCACCGTGACTTCCTTCCGGCCAAAGAACGGGCGTTATCGAATCTCTGTAACCGCCGACGCCGTTTTGCCCGCCGGGCCTCGTGACCTCATTGCGACGAACCCCGACGGATTCGCCGGCACCTACTCCGGTGCGTTGACTGTTACTGGTGATACTCCTCCTCCAGACAGCGGTGATCTCACCGGTCATGTCTTTGAGGACCTCGATGGCAATGGAATTGAAGACGGTTCCGATGCGGGCCTGGTTGGGGTTTTGGTATCCGTTGTGGATTCGGACGGAGCCACCCACAGCGTGGCTACCGACAGCAGCGGTAACTACTCGATTCTGGCTCTCCCGGTTGGCGACGCGACCGCCACCTACTCGACGCCGGCCTCCATGGCGATCACGACAGGAAACGCCGTGCAGGTCGTTGGCATTGTCGTCGACACTTCGGTCGCGGCGGCCCCCGTTGGCTACCAGATGATTCCGAGCGGTGATATCACGGGCTACGTGTTTCAGGATCTGAACGCAAACGGCGTGCCGGACGGTGCCGAAGGCGGCATTTCCGACGTAGCAGTTTCCGTCACGGACTCTGCTGGATCCACATTCAACGCCACTACCGATGGAACCGGCAACTACACGGTCGTCGGCCTGGCCGTTGGTGACGCCACCGTCACCTACACCGCACCGTTGGACAACACCTTGACGACCGGTAACGACGTGCAAACCGTGACCGTTGTCGACGGTGCCGTGGCTAGCGCAGCCGATGTTGGCTACGACCCACCGGCCGGCGGCGATATTTCCGGTCACGTCTTTAGCGATGTCGATGGGAACGGTATCGAGGACGGGAGCGACATCGGCCTTGCCAGCGTTGATATCTCGATCACCGACTCCGAGGGCGCGGTGCAGACAACGTCAACCGATGGCAACGGCGACTTCTTTGTTGCCGGTATTGCACCGGGAGATGCCGACGTCACCTGGACGACACCGGCCAACTACACACTCACCACCGGCAACGATGCACAGACGATCACAGTGGTCGACCGCGAGGTGTCTGATGCTGCGGACGTGGGCTACCAGCCTCCTGCGGGCGATCTCCCGGAGATCACCGGCATCCTCGGCAACAACGAGATCGACCCAGGCGAGACAAAGAACTTCCGAGTCTCGGTCGTCAATTACGTAGCCGGCGCCACGTTCACGTTCTCAGGTTCGGGGCTCAACGCTGTTGTCATTGGCGAGCGGAACGGCACTGCGCGCATCTCCGTGTCTGCCGACGCCACCGCAGCTGGTGGTCTCCGCGACCTGACGCTGACCAACCCTGACGGGCTGTCCGGCACCCTTGTTGATGCGGTCCTAGTCACGGGCGACGTCACACCTCCCGAGAATGGCGACGTCACGGGACGTGTCTTCGCCGACCTCGACGGGAACGGCATTGAAGACGGGTCCGACATCGGTCTTGCCGGCGTCTCTCTCGACTTTGTCGATGCGGCCAGCGGCAGCTGGCCCGCAGTGACCGATAGCAACGGCGACTTCACCGTCAACGTCGGTATCGGAGACGGCACCCTGACCGCGACGACTCCGGCCGGCTATGCGCTGACAACCGGAAACGACGTTCAGGTGCTCACCGTCACCGACGGTGGTACCACGGCCGCAGCAGCAATCGGTTATGAGCCGGGCGCAACCGTGTTCATGGATGTGGGTGGCGCTGCGGGGATCCTGCAGAGCCACACGCCCGGCGCTCACTGTGGACCCCCAATAGGGGTTGGGTCGGCCTGGGCCGACGTCGATAACGACGGCGACCTCGACCTGTTCACTACAGACTTTGCGGGAAGCGCAAACCATCTCTATCTCAACAATGGAGACACGACCGGCGACGGCATCGTCGACTTCACTGACGTTGCCGTGAGCCTCGGCATCGACGCCACCGCTCTCGACAGTTGGGCCACCGTCTTTGCCGACATCGACAATGACGGCGATGCCGACCTGTATGTTGCCGACAGCAGCGGCGGCACGCTCTGGGAGAACCAAACCGTCGACACCGGCTCGCTGAGCTTCGTGGTCGCGGCCGGCTCCGCCGATCTTCTGGATCTGGGTCGTGTTGAGACGGCAACGTTCGGCGACTTCGACGGTGACGGTTGGCTCGATCTCTACCTGGCCAAGCACATGCACTGCGAAGGCACGAACCAGGATCGGCTGTTCCATAGCGATGGCGACGGAACCTTCACCGACTGGACCACCTACCTGTGCGACGGGCTCGACCCGGCGACCTGCGACGACGTCAACGGGCTCGGCTTCGCCGCCGGCATGTTCGACTACGACCAGGACGGCGACGTCGACATCTACTTGGTGAACGACAACATCAACAACGACAACCAGCCCAACAAGATGTTCCGCAACGACGGTTCGGACGGCAGCGGCGGTTGGGTCTTCACTGAGGTCGGAGCCACAACAGGCACCGACATCTCGCTGAACGGCATGGGCCTCGGACTCGGCGACTACAACAATGACGGTTGGACGGACATGGCGTTCTCCAACGTCGGTCCGCCCAAGCTGCTGATGAACGATGGTGACGGCACGTTCTCAGACGTGAGCGATTCCAGTGGAGTCACCGGCCTGTACGGTCCGACCGACATCAGCTGGGGCACGGCCTTCCTCGACTACAACAACAACGGATGGGAAGACATCTTCATCGCCATGGGCTACATCGGTGATGAGCTTCCGATGGCCAACACGATGTTGGAGAACGGTGGCGGGACCTTTACCAACGTCGCGGCGCTCACCGGCATGGACGGGACCGATCGTGGTCGCAACGTGTCAATCGCCGACTTCGACGCCGACGGTTGGGTCGATGTATTCGTCGGGAACTTCAATGCCGCTCCGAACCTGATGCAGAACGGAAGCGCCGACCTGGGCAACACCAACGGCTGGCTTACCGTGACGGTGGAAGGCTCTGAGTCGAACGCCGACGGTATCGGCACCGAGATGGAGCTGGTCACGTCGACCGGCACGTCACGCCGGGTCATCACCAGCGGTTCCAACCACGGTGGCGGCAGTCAGAAGGCAGCCTTCTTCGGTCTTGGTGGCGATACCACCGGCAGCCTGACCGTGTACTGGCCCAACGGCCAGGTCCAGGTTGTCGGCACGGTTAGCGCCAATCAGGCCATCCACCTGGTCGAGCCGGCTACGCCGGGTTCCGGTGACGGCACCTTTGTCAATGTGGCCGCCGCCGCCGGCATCACCTTCACGCATACGACGGCAGCGGCTTGTGCGCCTGCCATCGGTGTGGGGTCGGCTTGGGCCGACGTTGACAACGACGGTGACCAGGATCTGTACACAACAGATCGGGACGGGGCCAACCACCTGTATCGCAACGAAGGCGACACAACCGGAGACGGCATTGTCGACTTCACCGACGTTGCTTCCGGCCTCGGTATCGACGCCGCAGGCGAGGACAGCTTCGCCACCGTGTTTGTCGACTACGACAACGACGGTGACTCTGACTTGTTCGTCGCCAACGGCTCGGGGAACACGCTCTGGGAGAACCAACTCATCGAGACAGGAGGAGTCAGCTTCGTCGATGTCACCGCAACTGCCGGCTTGGGCGACTCCGGTCGTATCCAAACGGCAACCTGGGGCGACGTAGATTCCGACGGCTTCGTCGATGTCTACTACGCCAAGCACATGACATGCGTCGGGGACGGCACCGATCGATTGTTCCGCAACAACGGCGACGGGACGTTCACCGATTGGACAACCTATCTCTGCGCAGGTGGCGATCCGGCTACTTGTGATGACGTCAACGGTCTCGGCTTTGCCGCAGGCATGTTCGACTACGACGGTGACGGCGACACCGACATCTATCTAGTCAACGACAACATCGCCGGCAACTTCCAACCGAACCAGCTGTTCCGCAACGACGGTTCAGACGGCAGCGGCGGTTGGATCTTCACTGAGGTCGGAGCAGCCGCTGGAGCGGACGCGTCGGTCAACGGCATGGGTCTTGGTGTTGGCGATTACAACAACGATGGCCTGCTCGATGTGGCGTTCTCGGACGCCGGTCCCGGTCACCTGTTGATGAACAACGGGGACGGTACGTTCGCCGATGTCAGCGACTCGTCCGGCGTTACGGCCGGCCTCGCCGATGGCGTTAGCTGGGGTACGGCCTTCCTCGACTATGACAACGATGGTTGGCAGGACCTGTTCTACGTGCAGGGCTCGATTGCCATCGATTCCCCGATCCCGAATGCGTTGTTGCGCAACCAGGGTGATGGAACGTTCGTCAACGAGAGCGGCAACACGGGGATGGGAGACACCCAGCGGGGCCGCAACGTCTCGACTGCCGACTTCGATGGCGACGGTTGGGTCGACGCCTTCATCGGCAACTACAGCGGTACGCCGTTGCTGATGCACAACGAGAGCGCCGCCGGCGGTAACACCAACGAATGGCTGACCATCACCGTCGAGGGCACAGACTCCAATCGGGACGGCATTGGAACAGTGATCAGCATCACGACCGGTGGCGGTACCCAGACTCAGATGATCTCGAGTGGCGGCAACCACGGTGGCGGCAGCCAGAAGGCAGCGTTCTTCGGTCTCGGCACTGCAACCAGCGGTACGGTCACCGTGACCTGGCCCAATGGAGTGGTGCAGGACCTCGGTTCCATCAACTCGGGCCAGGCCGTTCACCTGGTCGAGCCCGGCGCCTAGAACCAGATCACCAAGAGGACTGATCGGAGGAGCAGACAACGGCCCCTCCGGTCAGTCCCCGTAGGTTTCCGGCGCTACCGTCGTAGCCAGCAATGAATCTGACTTCAGCCCTCATCCTGTCCGACAAGTCCTCCGGTTCCAGCGTTTTGCAGCGTGAGCTGGCGAAGCACCCCGCAGTGAACATCATGCGGAAGCCTCACCACCAGGAGAATGAAACGCTCTTCTGGAGCAAGGCGGCAGCGGTGCTCGATCTGGCGCAGCCTGCCATGATCGACTCGTCGATTCTGCCAATGAGCCGTTC
The DNA here is from genome assembly GCA_965368515.1 of uncultured bacterium. Classification (GTDB taxonomy): domain Bacteria; phylum Actinomycetota; class Acidimicrobiia; order Spongiisociales; family UBA5794; genus JAAETI01. Next base: position 7,014 of record CBDUNF010000005.1, on the reverse strand, counting down.
TGTAGCGAGTGAGGCCCTGGCGCGCCTTCTTGACGACAACCTCGACCAGGCCGGGCCCGCCCCACGGACCGCTGTTGAGGTCTTTGCTGCGTGGAAGCGGCTGGCGGCTGCCTACGGACCGGTGTTCCTGGAGAAGTCTCCCCACCACTTGCACAATCGGGCAGTGCTGGAGTTACTTCTCGAGGCGCAACGAGATCTGGTTGATCTCGAGTTCCGGTTTGTCGGTTTGGTGCGCAACCCTGTCGACACGATGTACTCGATGTGGAATCGATGGAAGACCGTTCCCGAAGCTCGAGAGGGGGAGTGGTGTCGAGCCTATTCCAACCTGTTGTGGCTGAAGGAGACTGCTCCCGAGCACACCATCATCATCAAGTACGAAGACCTGATCGCAGATCCGGCGACGATCGCTGCGATCGTCGAATTCATCGGGGTCAGCCCCGATCCTCTTGTTGGCGCCGACCTACACGGCGGCTCCCTGCAGGCGTGGCGCAGTGATTCGGGCTTTGGGTACGAGCCAGGTCCCGCAGTACGACGCATCGCCGCCCGGTTTGGATACACCGCAGCAGAACTCGACAACACCGGCAGCGCGCTGTGGCCGATCCGTCGCCGCGCACTGAGCGCGATTCGGCGAGCCCGGGTCCTTGTGGGGGCGTTTCGTCGCACCGTCCGGGGCTGAGCGGCCTCCTCTTCTTCCCAAGGTCATCCGCTGCCGGCTCGCCGACCAAGTCGACGGCATTATCTTCACCCCACAGGTCCACCCCTGGGCCGCAACTGACACCGGCGGGTTGTCGGGATCGAGCGACGCCAACCGGCACCTCAATAACCCGCAGACACGGAACCAAGTAGGACAGCCGCAGCAGCCACCTGCGACCGCCACCTGATACCTCTCCATGGGAGGAGCAACTGCGGTAGCGTGATGCCTATGACAGACCTCGAGATGATCGCCCGCGTGGCGTTGGCCGCGGTACTGGGAGCAGCTCTGGGTATCGAACGAGAGGTGCAGCACAAGACTGCTGGGCTACGCACCCACACCCTCGTTGCAGCTGGAGCGGCGCTGTTCACCGTCGCCGGTGCGTCGGTTGCTGCGGACGGAACCGATCTGACCAGAGTGGCGGCACAGGTCGTCACCGGCATCGGGTTCATTGGGGCGGGTGGCATGATTAGGACTGGCTTCACTATGACCGGGATTACCACGGCGGCAACGCTGTGGTTTGCGGCCGCGCTCGGGGTTGCCTCTGGTTTTGGTCTGTATGGAGTCGCAGCAGCCTCACTCGGGCTGGCGCTGATCGCAATGGTCGGTTTTGCGCCCATTCGGGTCTTCATGCGGCGCGGCAACGTACGACCGCTGAGCATCGAGTATCGGGTAGGACACGGAACATTGACTCCATTGTTCGAATCACTCAACGCGATCGGCGCCCAGGTACATCGCATATCCATCGTGGAGGACGAGGGCAAACGCAAGCTCAATTGCGATATCGTCGGCATTGGTGCTGAGGCCATGGACGATGTCATCTCTTCACTACGCGCTCGTGAGGAAGTGCTGAGCGCAACGTCCACCATCACGTAGGGCCACTGGCGGACGCACCCGGACCCAGCTGGTGCCGCGGTAGTCGTTCACAGACTTTTGGTCGGTGCCCGATCGAGAAGGGACCAGATCACCTCCATTCCAGCCTCAGCCCGGCCAGGGTGGTTAGGACCAACTCTCGCATCTGAATGTGTAGCCTTTTAGGGGTGGTTGAGGAGCGCTGATGCAAACAGCCCTGGGGATCATCGCGGCGGTGGTTGGAGTCGCGGGCTTGGTGGGACAACTCCTTTCGGCGTTGAGTACCAAGCTGGCACCGCAGCAGCTCACACAGAGCGAGCTCAGCGGATCTGATCGGCTGTACCGGCGGCTGGAACGAGACTCTGCCCGCTGGGATCTGCTCGTGATCTGGACGCTGCCGGTTGCCGGGGTATTGATGCTGCTCGACCACTCGTGGTGGCCCTTCGTAGCGTTGGTCGCCTGCGGTGCCTGTGCCGCATCCGGGGGGAGGGAGTTCGCCAAAATGCTGGCTTTCCGCAATGAGGGAGTGCGCATTGGCGAAGATGGTGAGATCCGGCTCGCTCTTATCTTCCTGGGGCTGTGGGGGAGCGTTGCCGTGATCGTCGGTGCATACGGCCTACTCGAGGTGGTTTAGGGCCCTGCGATGTCAGGCGATGCTTCGCTGCTCCCGTCGTCCGCAAACCGACAACCCTGATTTGCCATCGAAGAGATGGATGGCAAAGTCGCCGCACCGTGCCGCGTAGTGCCGAATATGGGTCAATATCGGCCCCTGCAGCCAAGAAACCCGCCACATGTTGGTCATTGCACCGATACAATCCGGCCTCGGGACAGACCCACGCACGGTGCCAGCCGATTGACGTGGAGTGTGGAGGGAATCTTTGTCGACGCGATCCAAGCAACATGATGATGTCGGGCGTATGTCGCGTCTCGATCCCGAAGTGCTACGACGGTGGGCATACCCTGTAGCGCTGGCCGCTGTGCTGGTCACCTGGACCCTCTACATGGCCATTTCGAACTCGTGGCACCTGTTCGGCGAGTTCTGGTCGGCGACGCTGACCATGACACTGGGTTCCTTTGTCGCTGGGGCTACGGCCGAGGGTGGCGCTGCCATCGCCTTTCCCGTCTTCACCAAGGTGCTTCACATAGAACCGGAGACTGCCCGCACTTTCGGGCTGATGATCCAGTCAGTTGGCATGACCATGGCCGCGCTGGTTATCTGGGTTCGCCGGATCCCGGTGCTATGGCGAGTCATCGCGTGGGCGTCCATGGGCGGCGTCTTCGGACAGATAATCGGCGGCTATTGGATCGCGATCGGAAGCCCGAACTCCAAGATCCTCTTCACGTTTGTTGCCAGCGTTTTTGGGGCGGCCGTTGTCGTGTCCCGGTGGGGTTTCAAGCTGCCGACGATCGATCAACTCCCCACCTGGCGAGCAAACGACCGGGTGTTCTACTCGTTTATCGGCGTTGTGGGCGGGGTGTTCGCCGCCAATACCGGATCCGGCATCGATATGGTCACGTTTATCGTCCTCACGCTTGCCATCGGGATCAACGAGAAGGTCAGCACACCGACGACCGTTGTGATCATGGGCATCAACTCCGTTGTCGGGTTTGCCGTGCAGGGCATGCTGCTCGACGGGGTCGGCGCTGCGATGGACTACTGGCTCGTGGCTATTCCAGTAGTTGTGTTCGGTGCTCCCCTAGGCGCCTATGCAGCGTCCAAGGCGACCCGCGATCACATCATCATTCTGCTCGTGTCGCTCATCACTCTGGAGCTAGTGACGACGCTGCTGCTGGTGCCCTTTTCACCAGCTGCGATCCGGCTCGCCGTTTTGGCGGTCACCGTCAGCATCATCTGGTTCCTCGGGATGCTGACCTACCGCGTGAGGCACATCGTGCCGGCGATCAAAGCCCTCGACCAAGCCAACGAACGTGAAGCCCGGACCGGCGGGGAGCAGGGCACGGCAGAAGTAGAGTTGGCTGCCGCCGACGATGCTGCAGCGGCGGCGGACGACCGGGGCCAAGGGAAATAGGAGCGGGGATTCGATGAGTATTCCAAGATCAGCTGATGTTGTAGTTATCGGAGGCGGACCCGCGGGTTCGCTGGCATCGACAGTTCTTTGCCACAAGGGGCACGACGTCGTGATGGTCGAAAAGCAGCGTCACCCCCGACCGCAGGTGGGCGAGAGCCTCATCCCGGACTTCTGGAAGTACGCAGACCTGATGGGGGTCACCGAGAAGCTCCTCGACGAAGGGTTTCTTTCCAAGTCCGGAGCCCTCATCGCCTGGGACGGCCAGTACCGGGCACATTCGTTCACGGACTTTGGATACTCGAAGCGTGCAATGCATGTCGAGCGTGACCGTTTCGATCAGATCTTGTTCGAGCATGCGGTGTCGGAGGGAGTCCAGGCATTCGAGGATGTGACGGTTACCGGGGCCGAGTTCGCAGTCGACGAATCCACCGGCCGTGAGAGTGCTTCTGTCACCGTTAAGCTCGGCAATGGCGACGTGGAATCGATCCAGTGCCGGTATGTCATCGATGCCAGTGGCCAAGCCGCCGTGCTCGGCCGCCAATTGGGGATTCGCAGCATCGACGACGCCTTCCGGTATCTCAGCATCTGGGGCTATTGGGAGAATTCGCGATACCTCGACCTCGATGGCAGGGTCCACGAGAACTCTGAGCTTGCCGAGGCCAAGCCGGTCACGTTCGTCAACTCACTCAGCGAAGCAGGCGACGAGGGGTGGTCCTGGCACATCACACTGCGTGAGGAAACGAGCATCGGAATCATTCTTCCGCTGGAGCTCGTCAAGACAGCTCGCGACGAGAACGAATCTTGGGATGACTACTACGAGCGAAGGGTGCGAGGTGTCCCAGTGCTTGGAGACCTCGTTCGCGAGGCAACACTCCGACCAGGCAGCGTTAAGTCAATCCGGGACTACTCACACCAGTCGAGCGCCGTCGCCGGACCCGGTTGGTTCCTCATTGGTGACGCCGCAGGTTTCGTGGATCCGATCTTCTCGGTCGGGGTAGTGCTTGCGCTCTATGGGGCGGCGACCGCGGCCTGGGCGACCGATCGAGCCTTGACCCATCCCGATCACGCCGATCGCGTGCGCGACATGTTCACCCGTCAGTTGACCGGCCGGATCGAGGTTGCTCGCTCCCTGGCGCTGCCCCGCTATAGCGGTGGTGGTGGTGAGGTGACCGACCTAGCCAGAAAGACACTCGAGCTCGAGCGGTCTGCCGTCAAGGACATCATGTACGCCGTATCCGAGTTCACCACCAGGTCGGACAACTGGCTCGAGATCGTGGGCCAAGAGGCGCCGGATCTGACGGACGAGCAGCGGCGAGTCATCGACGACATCATCGTGTGAAAGCGTGTCTGATGAGACACTGCGGCTTCTAACTTCGAGCGATGCGCTAGACGGATACCTGGCCGGCTTGATCGGTCTTGCGCTGCTCGGCTCATGGGCTTCGTTGCGGCGTCGGCCGGTCTCCGGCGGCGGTCTCTTCGTTGTCGCTGCTGCCCTGCTGGCCCTCGAATGGACCCATCGAGTTCCGGCTGAACTCATCGTTGGTCTGTTGCTCCTGTCGCTTGCGACGATGGCGCCGACGGAATCGCTTATCGGTGCGATGGTTCTTGCCATTCCGGGAGCCACTGCGCTGGGCGCCGCGTTCGTTTCGTCTCCGCGCGCCGAGTTGGTTGTGTACGTCGTGGTCGCGGTTGCCGTGTTGGCACCCATCGTTGCGCGTTTTGACGCCAGCGACCATGAGGCCGCATCCGGTCTTTCCCTCTTGTCTATATCGATGGTTGGCGTCTTTCTGACGGTTCCCGACACCGACCTTGTTGTCGTCGTGGCGGCGGCTGCCGCTCCCTTCGCTTTGATGGGCTTCCCGCTGCGGTTAGCCCGGTTGGGGCGGGCCGGTGCCCAGGCCGGCACTGGTCTGCTCATCTGGGCCGTCGCCGTCGGAGGTGAGGCGCGGTCCGCGGCGCTCATCGCCGGGACTGCGGCCCTGGGAGTCCTCATCGTGGCTCCGTTGATGAGAGAAGTGCGTCGCATCTCCACACTTGCCCCATTGCCTGCGGTGATGATTCAGGGTGTTCTATGCGTTCTGCTGGCGTTGGTAGCGGGGTTGAGCGCGTCGGTGGTGGCGGCAGCTACCGCGATCTTGCTGGTGCTGGTCGCCGTCGTGTCGGTGGCGCTGCAGCGGAGTTCTGGCTAGACGCCGCCCCTTTGTCCGTATGTGATCCCTTCACCGCAACCGGCGGCTCTTCCTCCGGTTGTGCCCACCCAAGTCCTACGAGCAGAGCGACGAAGTAAGGCATCACTTGGGACCTCTGGCGCGCCAACAAGCCGAAGTTGTTGAAGGAACTGAACGCCACGATGAATCCGATGGTGAAGACGAACACAAAGATCATGTACGGTCGCCGTCTAATCCCGAGTCCGTTCTTCAGCATCGGGAAGAACCTCCACGCAAACACGAGCAAGAGCAGCACGCCCTCGAAACTGCTGGCGAGCGCCTGCTCATTGTTGGCTTCCTGGGGGAACGGTCGGAACAGAACCTTGAGGAATCCGGCCGGGAAGTCAGCAGGGCTGCGGATGCCGCCGCCGGTCACTGCCGAGCCGCCCTTGCTCGTCGAGCCTTCTACATTTCCGAGCACGTTCTCGAAGTCCTCGGTCGCTTCTAGACCCGAGGCGAAATCGATGCCGAACTTCTGAGCAGTGAACGCCCCGACCACGATCAGGACTCCTCCGATCAAGATTGTGGCCAGAGCCTTGCGTCCGCCCAGGCCCGAGGCCTTGCTCTTGCCGAATAGGAGCGCGGCGGCCAAAGAACCGCCAAGGAGTAGAGCGACGTGCGGCCGGATTGCCGCCGCACCCACCGCACCGAGACCGAATAGTGCCGCCCACCGCAGCCGATAGTCGTCTAGCAGTCGGGCCGCCCCCAGCGATCCCATCCCGAGGAACAGGAACATCAGGGATTCCTTACCGATGCTCGATGGCCAGTAGATGATGGTGGGCAGAAAGAGCACCCCTGCGGCGTACCAGCCGACTTGCTTGCCACGTGCCGAATGGCGGAAGGCTGCATACAGCATCAACTGACCGAAGAACGCCAGCGATGCGAACATGAAGAAGCCGCCGAGGAACGTTGGGACGTACGGGATGTACAGGAACCCTGTGACGGCGTTTACAAACTCGGTGCCAATCTCGACGTGAGGTACCTCGAATGAGCGCCACACCCCGACCAGTTCATGACCTGAGCCGTGGTATCCGGTGGCGTCACCGCGGCCGCCGTAGATGAACTCGAGCACCCCGAATCGGGCAGAGGACGCCATCAGCTTGGCCAGGTAGGCGCCGACGACGACGGTAGGAAGCCACTTGGCGTCGGCGGGTATTGCCATCCGGTATCCGATGGAGCCGACAATGATCACACCGAGGGCGGCAATGAGAAAGCTCGTACCCTCGATGAAACC
>CBDUNF010000004.1:0-42777 GCA_965368515.1 uncultured bacterium | reverse complement strand
GCGATGCTTCTTTTCCTTGAGCTCGACCTCAGTGGCCGCGCCGACCTTGATGACGGCAACGCCACCGGACAGCTTGGCGAGACGCTCCTGGAGCTTCTCCCGATCCCAGTCGGAGTCCGAGTTGTCGATCTCCTGGCGGATCTGCTTGACGCGAGCCTCAACATCGGTGTGGCTTCCGGCGCCTTCAACGATGGTGGTGTCGTCCTTGGTGACAACGATCTTGCGGGCTCGGCCCAGCATGTCGATGGTCACACCGTCGAGCTTGAGTCCAACCTCTTCGCTGATGACGGTCGCACCCGTGAGGATGGCGATGTCCTGCAGCATGGCCTTGCGACGCTCGCCAAACCCGGGAGCCTTGACGGCAACTGAGCTGAACGTGCCACGAAGACGGTTCACAACGAGAGTTGCGAGAGCCTCACCCTCAACATCCTCAGCGAGGATGAGGATGGTCTTGCCGGTCTGCATGACCTTCTCGAGGACAGGAAGAAGATCCTGAACCGAGCTGATCTTGGAGTTGGCGATGAGGATATACGGATCCTCGATGACAGCCTCTTGGCGATCCGGGTCGGTGATGAAGTACGGGGAGATGTAGCCCTTGTCGAACTGCATGCCCTCGGTGAAGTCGAGATCGACACCGAAAGTCTGGCTGTCTTCGACGGTGATGACACCCTCGTTGCCGACCTTCTTCATTGCCTCGGCGATACGCTCACCGATGGTGCGGTCCGCAGCGGAGTTCGCGGCGACATACGCAATCTGATCCTTCGAGTTGGAATCGACGGTGGTCGATACCTCGGCGATGGCCTCAACTACGTTGGCAACAGCCTCTTCGATGCCGAGCTTGAGCTCCATCGGGTTGGCTCCGGCAGCAACGAGACGAAGCCCGTCCTTGACCATTGCCTGTGCCAGAACGGTGGCCGTCGTCGTGCCGTCACCGGCTACGTCGTTGGTCTTGTTGGCAACCTCTTTGGCGAGCTGGGCGCCCATATTCTCATACGGGTCGTCGAGTTCGATTTCCTTGGCGATGGTTACGCCATCGTTGGTGATTGTGGGGGCGCCCCACTTCTTCTCCAAGACGACATTGCGGCCCTTGGGACCGAGCGTTGTCTTGACGGTGTTGGCGAGCTTGTCGACGCCGGCCTGGAGACCGCGGCGGGCTTCCTCACCGAATTTGAGTTCTTTTGCAGCCATTTAGTAACAGCCCTCCTATGCGAGAACAGCGAGTACGTCACGGGCCGAGAGGATGAGGTAGTCGCTACCTTCAACCTTGACCTCAGTGCCGCCGTACTTCGAATAGAAAACAACATCTCCGACGCTGACGTCGAGCGGGATACGCTCCCCGTCCTTGAATTCGCCGGGTCCTACCGCAAGTACTTTGCCCAACTGGGGCTTTTCTTTGGCGGTATCGGGGATCACGAGTCCGCTTGCGGTGCGGGACTCGGCCTCGTCCTCGGGCTTCACCACGATGCGGTCACCCAGGGGTTTGAGATTCATCCGACTTCCTCCTTCCGAGGGTTAGCAGTCTGACTTGTCGAGTGCCAAGGCTAGCACTCTCCGAGTACAAGTGCTAGCAGACGAACAAGGCGACTGCTAGCACCCCGATTCTCCCCCGTTCTTGCGTATGCCCGTTCGATATGACGTACTCAGTTACGCCAGAAACGGTCTACATCGGGTTGCGAGAAGCCAGCGGCACGACACCTTCGAGCGCACCTATCAAGAAGCACGGCCCCGCCGAATGTCGGCGAATATCGTCGCCAACTCCTCGGCGGTGAGCAGCCCGACAACTTCGCCGTCGTCGACAACGACCAGAACGCCCGCTGTCCCCTCAACCGGCGTCAATGCCCGACGCAGCGGCGCATCGATCTGGACGATGTCGGCGGGACCGATCGCCGACATGGCATCCCGCACCGGGGTGTGGCCGCGATCAGTGGCCTCAACCCGCATCACCTCACGCGTGCCGAAGACACCGAGCACCCGGCCATCAACTGAGACCGGCATGGCACGCAGCTTGTCTCCCCAACCGTGCAACTCCAACGCCTCGGCAACTGTCGACTCTCCATCGACCGACATCTCGGTTCGGCGCATGACATCGGCCACAGACAAGCCTTGGATCCTCGACAAGAACTGCTCTTGCACCGCAGAGGTCGATGCCGCTTCGTAGAGGAACCACCCAATCGCCATAAACCACAAGGCTCCGATGTCACCGCTGATGATCGCCAACGCAGCACCGCCGATCATAAGGAGTGCCCCAAGACCACGGCCCGTCAGCACAGCTAGGCGGGTTGCTTTCGACCGATCGCCGCTACGCCGCCACACCAGGGCACGCAGCATGCGGCCTCCGTCGAGTGGCAGTCCAGGGAGCAGATTGAACACAGCGATAGACAGGTTGGCGAAACCAAGAATGAACCCGATGCGCGATGGGATCTCCAGCGAAGACGAAAGGGGCCACGCGAGTAGAACGAACACCACACCCAATGCCAACGACACCGCAGGTCCCGCCAGAGTGATCGCCAACTCGTCGGAAGGTGTTTCGGCTTCCTCTTCTATCTCAGACACGCCACCGAAGATGAACAGGCGTATCCGACGCACCCCGAGTCCACGTCGCAGCGCAACCAAAGAGTGGCTCAGTTCATGGAGAAAGATGCTCCCAAAGAAGAGCCCTCCCCCGACCACCGCAGCAAGAAGGATCGCATCCGCGTTGGAGCCGGGGAATGCTCGGTCGAGATCTGTGTACAGCGACCAGGTCAGCAGCCCGGCGATGATGAACAACGACAGATCAGCGATTACCTCGACACCCTGCACCGATCCCAGGCGAAAACCGCGCTTCATCGGGGCTAGCCGCCGAGCCGCAGCGAGGAGCTGACGTCAACGCCCCACGGCGTCACGTCGCCTCGCTCCAGCCGGAACTCACCGGCCGCGGCGATCATCGCCCCGTTGTCGGTGCAAAGAGCGGGCGAGGGCAGGTGGAAAGCGACGCCGCGCTTGTCTGCTTCTTCGGCCAGCTTGAATCGGAGCCGCCGGTTGGCCAAGACTCCGCCGCCGCCGGCGACACGCATCACGCCTGTTGCTTCGACCGCGTTGAAGGTCTTCGCAACGAGTACATCTACGATCGCTTCCTGGACCGCGGCAGCAACGTCGGGCAGCGGCGGAACCGAGTTCGATGCCTTGGCTTTTTCCAGGTAGGTCACCACGGATGTCTTGAGTCCAGAAAACGAGAAGTTGTAGGGCTGGTCCCGCAGCGCCCTGGGAAACTTCACGATGTCGGGGTCGCCGCCTTCAGCAGCTTTGTCGATAGCGGGACCGCCGGGGAAACCCAGACCCATGAACCGGGCGATCTTGTCGAAAGCTTCGCCGGCGGCATCGTCGATTGTCGAACCGAGGATCTCGTACTCACCCCAACTGCGCACATGCACGATCTGGCTATGCCCGCCGGATGCGAGCAAGACAATGGCAGGCGGCTCGAAGTCCTGGTGCTCCAGACGGGGAGCAAACAGATGCCCCTCCATATGATCCACTCCAATGAAAGGAGTCTCGAGCGTCCACGCCATCGCTTTAGCGAAGGAGTAGCCGACCATCAGCGCGCCGATAAGGCCCGGGCCGCGGGTTGCCGCGATTGCATCCAGCTGATCCGAGTGAACACCGGCTCGCCGCAGCGCCAAATGCACCATGGGCCGGATCGCCTCGACATGAGCACGAGCCGCCACCTCAGGCACCACTCCCCCGAACCTGGCGTGGGCATCGATCTGCGATGACAGCACGGTGGCGAGGATCTCGTTGCCGGAGACCACAGCGACACCGGTCTCGTCACAACTTGTCTCGATTCCGAGGATGAGTGGACTGGTCATGATCGCTCCTCGAGACCTCGAGTTATCGCCGCCAACCTGGCGGCGTACTCGGGCTGGTCGATGTCGGTAGCCCACATGATCACGGCATCATCATCCCGGTAGTAGTGCTTGCGGACACCGACGGCCACCATGCCAAAGCGGTTGTAGAGCCGTTGCGCACCGTCATTTGTAGCCCTTACCTCGAGGGTCAGATTGCGAGCACCTCGGTCCAGGCCGGCACCAATCAAATAGAGCATCAGCCGGGTGCCGAGACCGGCTTTTCTCACATTGCTTTTCACCGCAAGGGTTGTCACGTGAGCGTCCTCCTCGATGAGCATCAAGCCGGCAAAGCCGACGAGGGCATCGTCCCGCTCGGCAACGACGTACACGCGGTCCGAACGGCTCAGCTCATCACGAAAGGTGCCCTCACTCCACGGCTGCGGGTAGGTTGCCCGTTCGAGCTCCAGCACGGTGGGCACGTCGGAAAGGATCATGGGCCGAAATAGAGCCGGAGGCAGCACAGTCATCATTCCGACGCTCCCGGCCAGACGCCCTCATCGCGGAAGTCGCTCCAATTGATCTCGGCGTCGGGTTCTCGCATATAGAGCGGCCTGACATCCTCGGGACGAACGAAGTTGTCTCGCTCCGCCCGGAAGTCGGCGATCTCGAGGAGCACATCCGCGGAGGGAAAGCGGGGCCGACCCTTCTTGGCTCGGTGCAGCCCCCGCATCACCTGAGCCGGGAAGTCAGCGGTGTCGCCTACCAACAATGTGTCTTCCGCATCGCTCTCGATGAGGTTATGTAGAGCTTCAGCAGTAACGATCTCAGGAGGACCGTCAGGGGCGACTCCGCCTGGAACTGGTTGGAACGGCCGAGTCGCGTATTGGCCACGCCGGATGTCGACCACGGGCCAGATACGGCGCCGTCCCGTTGCTGCCCGCACCGCCAGCGCGGTCAGCGAACTGACCGTAACGATCGGCGCTCCGATGGCGGCGGCGATCGCTTGCGCTGTGGAGATTCCCGCCCTGATCCCGGTAAAGAGTCCGGGTCCGACGTCGACCGCGATCACATCGACGTCCTGGGGCTTCCACCCCGCTGACTCGAACGCAAAGTCAATCGCCGGCACCAGAAAGCCGCCGTGCCCGCGCCGATCAACCCGCACCGACATGGCCACGAGGCGGTCTCCGTCGCCGAGCGCAACTGATGAGGCACTCGTTGCGGTGTCAATTGCAAGTATCTTCACGATGTCAGCTCCCCAAGCGGCCTTGTCATCCAGGAGCCCGACGGGATGAAGCGAAACAGCCGTTCCGATTCGGCGACGATCTCGATCTTCACCATGAGATGGTCCTCCGGTACGCCGTGTGCGACTACATCGCCCCATTCGATCAACAGCACCCCGTCGCGAGCCTGTTCAGAGAGATCGAGGTCTTCGAACTCCGCACTGGTTCCGAGCCGGTAGACATCGGCATGAATCACAGGAACGAAGCCCTGGTGAGAGCGAGCCAGAATGAACGAAGGGCTGGTCATCTGCTCCTCCACCCCGAGGCCTTCGCCGATTCCAGACGCAAAGAGCGTCTTTCCGACGCCGAGGCCACCGGCAAGTAGCACCACGTCACCGGCGCGAAGCATCGAGGCCAGACGCCGGCCGAGCGCCAGCGTCTCCGCAGCGTTGTTGGTCGAGATGTCGATCAATTGAAGAGATCCAGTTGTTCAGGGTCGAGCTCCGCTTCCTCCGGCTCGTTGGTGGCCGATTCGGGCGGGCGCCTCGTGAGCTTACCCTCGATGATGGCCTGGATCGTCTGAAAGTCCTCCTGCATCTCGCTGAGAACCCGGGCGCTCCCTCGCAGTGCGGCGGCGGGATGGAACGTCGGAACGAGGAGTCGACCCCACCATTCGTAGGCGTGACCCCGCAACCGGGTGATACCTGTGTCGGTGCGGAGGAGAAGCTTGGAAGCGAAGTTGCCCAGCGTCACCGCGACCATTGGCTGGATGAGCTCGAGTTGCTGGCGCAGGTATCCCTTGCAGGCATCGATTTCGTCCGGGCGCGGGTCACGATTGTTCGGGGGCCGGCACTTGACCACGTTTGCGATGTAGACATCGTCTCGGGTGAGTCCGATCTCCCCGAGTAACTGCTCGAGGAGCTTCCCCGACCGACCGACAAACGGGAGCCCTTGCTCATCTTCCTGCTGTCCGGGACCTTCGCCGATGAAAATGACGTCGGCATTCAGGTTTCCGGCGCCAAACACCACGTTGGTTCGGGTCTCAGAGAGGCGGCATACCGTGCAGTCATGCACCTGGGCGCCAAGGATCGTCAGCTCGCCTGCCCGCTCGCTCGCCGACTTCAGCTCAGACATCGCCTACCGCCGGGATCCCGGCCAAGGCCGTCGCCGCCTGCACCGAGCTTATGATCGCGGTTGCGGTTGCACTGAACGCTGTCTCGGCGAGAAGATCCATATCAGCCTCCTCTTCGCCGCAGGAGACCGCAAAGATGATGTCGCCGTCGTATCGGGTATGGGCCGGGCGCAGCGTCACGGCCAGGGCATCGTGGCTGCGCACAACCAATCGCAGCAGGTCCGACTTGCTCAGCCTGGCGTCGGTGACAACAGCCACCAGGGTCGTGTTCTGCCGGAATCCCTCGATCTCCGGCTTGTCGAGCGTTGGCGCACCGGTCAACCATTCTCCATGCAAATCGACGACGTCGCCAACGGCATTGACTGCAGCCAGAACGCCAACCGTTGCAGTGCCGACACGTGTTGCAGCGGACCCCACGCCGGATTTCCGCATGTTCTCGAAGCCCGCCCACTTCGACACCGTGGCCCCAGTCCCGGCCCCAATAGTCCCCAACGGCACCGGGGCTGAAGAGCGGTTCCGATACGCGTCGGCGCCATTGGCTGCGGTGGGTGGGGCGTTCTCACCGACAAAAAGGTCGTACAGGATTGCGGCAGGAACTATCGGGACCGGACCGGCCGGTGTCGGGTGCCCGCGTCCCTCCGCGGCGAGCTCTCGCATCACTCCGTCGGCGGTAGCGAGACCAAATGCAGACCCACCGGAGAAGACGAGTGCCTGGATTGTCTCGATCTTCATGCTCGGTGCCAGCAGGGCGGTCTCCCGGGTACCGGGCGCTCCACCGCGTGCCTCGAACACCGCCAGGTTCGGCTCTGGCAGGCTGATGACCGTCACCCCTGTGGCCGCTTCGAGATCGGTCCAGTGCCCTACTTCAACGCCGGGGACCGCGGTGATTGTCTGGTTATGCTCCACAACCCCTCCGATAATGCCGGGGGAGACGCGGACCGAAGTTGCAGAGTATTTCGTAGTTGATTGTTCCCATCCAATCGGCCCAGTCCTCGGCAGTCACCGCGTTGAGGCCTTGTTTGCCCATAACCACCACCTCGTCGCCGACCTCGATGTCGTCACCCCCAACATCGATGATGATCTGATCCATCGTGACGTTTCCGGCGTACGGGTACCTCTTGCCACGAATCAGAACCTCGCCGCCGACACTGGCCAGGCGACGGTAAATACCATCGGCGTACCCGATGGGGACGGTAGCGACGCGCCCGGCAGCAGGCATCGCACGACGCCGACCGTACGAGGGTCGGGCTCCCGCCGGAAGTTCTCGGATGAACGATACGGCCGAGATCACCCTCATCGCCGGTTGCAGGTCCAGATCGCGCGCCATGCTTGGCTCGGGTCGTAGTCCGTAAAGACCCAACCCGACCCGCACCATGGAGTAGCGGGCCGAGTCGAAAACCAATCCGCCAGCTGTGTTGCCGGCATGCAGCATCGGCGGGTCAATGCCCTGTTCCGCTAGCGCCGCAACGAAGCGATCAAAGCGCTTGATTTGCTCCTTGGTGAACTCGGGATCCTCATCCGCAACCGAAAAGTGCGTCCACACACCCTGCAGCTCAAGCCGAGGGTCGGCGTCGACAGCCGTCGCCACCTCGAGCGCCGCCTGTGCCGATGCCCCGACCCGGTGCATGCCAGTATCGACTTTGAGGTGAACCGGCAGGACCGCATCGTCGTCGACGAGATCGGCGAGGATCTTCGTGAAGCTGCGGCGGTAGACGGTGGGCACGAGGTTCCACTTCACGGCCAACGGTGCTTCTTCGATGGTCGGCTCCGACAGCAAGAGGATCGGCACATCGACACCGGCGTCCCGCAACCGGATGCCTTCCTCCACCAGAGCAACGGCGAGCCACTGGGCTCCGCCCTCCAACGCCATCTCGGCCGAGGGGACATCGCCGTGGCCGTAACCATCGGCTTTCACGACAGCGCAAAGCATTGACGGTGCGATAGCTTCCGCGATGACCGATGCGTTGTTCCGAATGGCGTTGAGGTCAACCTCGACGTGCGATGGTCTCACAGGAACTCTCCGACGGTGTTCATCAGGCTTGTGGCGGTCACAATACGCCTGGAGGCTAGATCAGCTCCGGCGACCCCGTGCCAGAACGCACCCGATCGGGCCGCGACTTCGGCGTCGAGACCTCTTGCCCACAACGCGGAGACAACGCCTGCCAGCACATCCCCGGTTCCGATGGTTGCCAGTTCGGGGCCGCCGGTCGTGACCGCCCACTGCTCGGCGCCGAGCACGAATGTTGGGTTCCCCTTCAGCAGGACGACAGCTCCGGTTTCGTCGGGAAGCCGCCGCGCCGTTTGATACGAAGCCGGTTCACCGGTCAGCCGGGTGAACTCGGCGGCGTGAGGCGTTATCAACGTTGCGTCGTTGCGGTCTGCCAGCGGTTGCAGGCCACCGAGGTTGTTCAGACCATCTGCGTCGACCAATAGTTTCCCGTGACGTCGTGTGACAAATTCCCTGCCGAAACCGCCATCAGGCCCCATGCCCGGGCCTAGCACAACCACATCGAAACGCTCGGTGTACGCAAGCACCTCATCGACGTCGCTGGGTGCAAAGTGGTCGCTGTCTCCCACTCCCCTGGTGAGCAAGCCGGGCGTCATCGCCGCAACCTGAGATTGCATAGCCCCAGGACAGACGACGGCCGCACTCCCGGCGCCCGCGTTGAGCGCTGATTGGGCGGCAAGGACGCCGGCCCCAACCATGCCCCGGCAACTGCCGACGACAGCAACCGAGCCGACCGACCACTTGTGCGCGGTGCGAGCGCGGCGTGGCACCGGTGCGTCGTCGACGTCGCAGAGCCGGAACTCCGGGTCTCCGCCGTGAAGACCGATGTCGACCGAAACGACGATGCCGCAGTGCTCCGGGCCTTCGCCCAGCAAGTGACCCGGCTTCAGCGCATGAAAGGTGACAGTGGCGTCGGCCACGAAGGCCCGTCCGTCGACCGCTCCTGTGGCCGCATCGAGGCCGCTGGGCACATCGACCGACAGCACCGGTGCGTCGTGATCGAGCCAGGGCAGTGCTTCTTCCGGCAAGTCGCCACGAAACCCAACCCCAAACAGGGCATCAATGATCAGATCTGCAGGCCCGGGCTCGGCTAAATCGACCACCGCCACACCGCTGCGGACCGCTCGCTGCCATGCCTGGCCGGCGGCGGAAGTCACGTCTTGCGGGTAGCCGAGTGAGTGCACGGTGACGTGGGCGCCCCGCCCCTGGAGATAGCGAGCTGCTACGTAGCCGTCTCCACCGTTGTTGCCCTTCCCTGCGAGCACCACGACACGGGAACCATATCCAATGCCGAGATCGACCGCAGCCAGCGCCACCCCGAGACCCGCTCGCTCCATGAGCACCGCAACCGGCTCGCTGGATGCCGCATCGAGCCTGCCGGACTCTTCGGGGGTTATCACAAGACGCATCCGGTGATTGTAGGACTCACAGTCGCCGTGCTCCCGGGTCTCGGCGATCGGTCGGAGCTACGGAAGGGCCAGCGAGCCGCAGTCGAGGGTTGCGAGCGCAAAGGCCTCATCGGCCGTGAACCCGGCACCATCGCCGGGGAAGCCGGTAAGCACCGAGCCTTCGAGCAGGAATGGCTCAAAGCCACCCTCGTACGAGTCTTCGGCGACGTACGAGGCAAAGTTGCGGTGGATGGAGCCGTCGCCGGGACACGAGATCCCCGAGACCATGCCCACCGACCCACCGACGCCGAATACCGCAGGTGTGCCGCCGGAGGTGACTCGGGTCGCAACACACGACACAACATCGAAGAATCCAACCTGGGCAGTGGAAGCGCCCGAGCCTACGGTCAGGAACACTTCCTCGGGCCCATCACCATCGACGTCGAAGCCACCGATCGGGCGTGGTGGCGCAAAGTCCTCCCCATCGGGGATGGCTGCGTCTGCCCCACCACCGTCTGCAAACAACACGCGCACCCGCCAATCGTCGGGACCGACTTGATACGTCAATAGCTCATCGGCCGCTCCGTCGCCGTCGAAGTCTCCGGAGACGCCCGAAAACGACAGTGTGCCGGTTGGCAACGCAACGGGGACCGGGCATACCGTGACCGGCAGCGTGGTGCTAGTCGTGGTGGATGTGGTAGTCGTGGCCTCGGATGTCGTAGTTGAGGCAGCGGTCGTGGTGGTCGGGGCAGGTGCGGTGGTCGTCGTAGCCAACGTCGTCGGTGTTGCCGTCGTGGCGACGGCCTCTGTGGTCGTCGGACTCGAATCGCCTCCACAGCCTGCCGCCAACAGCACAAGGAGGATTGCTACGCGTTTCAATTCAGCCTCCGAGCGATAGCGCCATCACGAGCGCTTGGCCACCCGTATGAGTGATGGTGACCATCACCTTCTCAACACCCAGCATCTCAGCCCGCCGTGCTGCCTTGCCGGACAGCCGAACTGTGGGCGCTCCTCCACCGGTGATTTCGATGTCCTGCCATGGGACGTGCCGCCAGCCGACGCCGAGACTCTTCATTACCGCCTCTTTGCCCGCAAACCGTGCTGCCAGGCGCTCAGATGCGTCCTTGTACCGATGGGCATACTCCCACTCGTGATCCGTAAAGCAGCGCGCTTTGAAACGTTCGCCGTCCTTGGCGAGCAGGCGGCGCACTCTCTCGACCTCGGCCAGGTCTACTCCCATTCCCACAATGTCCATGGGGCAAGAGTACCGAGTGCTACCGCCTATGGCTTCGCTCACCCGCCAATCGGGGTGCCGACAATGATCACAAAGGAGCTGCCGGCCGGTATGTCCGACCGATACCGTTCGACATTTTCCCAGTACGTTCCGCCGATGATGATCTTCCCGTCAACCATCGACAGCTGAGAGGCACCGCTGAGACCGCCCGCAACGTCCACGATTGCCTCAGCCCATTGACCGCGGTCTTTGATGAACACGCTCAGACCGAGCTGACCCTGTTCGTCGTATCGCGACTCCATGGCGGCGTGAGCATCCTCGTCGGCGATTGCAATCACGTCGCGGTTGTCCAGGTTGATGTATGTCGTCCCCTCGTCCCAGGTGACGACATCGGAGCCCCCGTCCTGCTCGAACGATTCCCACCCGAGCGCAAGCACGGTCTCGCCGGTGCCATCGGTGACACGCAACACTGTCTCGCCATCCTCAAACGTCAGGGTATAGCCGTCCTGTTCGATGACCAGCGGCCGGTAGTCGGACCACTTCTCCTTGCGGGAGAGAACGCCAACCGTGCCCGAGGCGTCTGCAGCCACGTCAGCCAGCGACACGTAGGACCCATCGTCCTGAGGAACAACTGCAAACTCAGATATCCATTCGATACCGTCGGTCGAGGACCACAGTGCTGGACCGCCGGGGCCTTCGCCAACGCCAAGAAGCCCATCGGTTGTGGTTGCCACCTGATATAGCCAGAGATCGGAGTATTCGGTCTCAATGCTGTCCCATTGCGTACCGTTGAAACTCCACACCGACCGATGGTCACCATATTCCCCGTATGCGTTCACCATGGCGACGAACCCGTCGTCCGTAGCGACCAGGTAGGCAACATGAGCACCGTTGCGGTTGGGGATCGGTTCGCTCTGCCACGTGGCGCCATCGACCGACGTCAGCAGCGCCGTGCGGCTTCGGTAGTCGTAGTACTCGGCCTCCATGTGCATATAGGACTGCTCTTCAGCCTGATACCACTCGTCCCAGGTCACCTCGAGCAGAACGTCACCGGACTCGTCGACAAAGCGAGGTGGCGGCCCCTGGTAGAGGTAGTCCAGGGTTCCGGACGCAATCTCATCGCCCGATTCGGCATCAGTGACCGAATAGGTGCCGCCGTACTCGTTGACGGTGATGACCAGGCCGTCGTGTTCAACCGTAATCACGCCCGTCGCCGGTGGTTCCTCGGTGTACACCGGGATCGGCAAGGGAGTGCCACCCGGATACCCACCTTCGTAGAACAAACCGTAGGCACGTTCCCAGACCTCCCAGGGGATGGTGGTCAGAAGCTCACCGGTTTCCGGGTCGTAGATCGACTGCCCTTCGCCACCCCAGTTGAACAACTCGTCTGTGGACCCCTCGAGCAATACGTCTCCGGAATCGATGTCGGCCACAGTGTAGGTACCGCGCATATGGTCGATCTGAACCTGCAGCGACTCAAACTCGAGAACCTGGGGTTGCTGCTCTGGGGACGATTCGTAAGAGACGGCGACAACCAATCCTGCCGGGCCTGCCTCCGCATTCTGAATGTAGACATGCTCGTCCGGCTCGGGTTGGAGATCGATGGCGGCCGATGACCAGTCGACACCATCATCGCTGACATAGAAGATGTGCTCGTTGGTCCCGTTCTCGCTCCACGTTTCTGCGAAGGCGAACAACCGCTCGCCATCGCTCACAACGCGCGACACCCAAGCGTCGGTTGGCAGATCGAAGGAGCCAACCGCTTCCCAGGACACGCCGTCGGCCGAAACGGCGGTAACGAGAGCCTGACCCGATCCTTCGAATTCATCCCAACTCGGGCTAACCGCCACAAGACTGCCATTGAGCTCCCCAAGCCAGCCGATGTCGACCATGCCGTCCACGGAGAGCTCGATGCGTTCCCAGCTGTATTCCAGGGATGGGAAATTCGTAACGAAACCGATCTCGGTAGAGCCCATATTGGTTATGTCGCCGCCCATCGCCAGGACTGAGAACGATGCCGAATCACCGCCGCGCAGGCTTTCTGCGGCAGCAACCGTGGACGGTGGCGCCGTTTCGACAGCCGACTCGTCCCCTCGCTCTGGGTTACCCGCCTCAGCAGTAGCAGTAGCGGGAGCAGCCTCGGCAAGGGTTGCGGGTCCGTCCGCAGAAGCAGCGGATTCGTCCGCAGAAGCAGCGGATTCGCCCCCAGAACCATCGGCCGACTGTGCGATATCAGCGTCCGCCGCTGCGACTGTCGCGTCGCCGTTGCTGGTGAGCATGAACGCAAGCAGGCTGACCACTACGGCAAGCGCAAGGGCGGTGCCGACATTCAGCGGGAACCACCTCCAGCCTGACCGTGCCGATGAATCCTCCGGAAGTGGCGTGACTTGCGACATGGGGTCCCCTTGGTCAGACAGGGCACGGTGGCACCGCGCCGCCGCACCTTCATGCAACTTAAACGCTCCCTAGCCCCAGCCGGGTTCCACGATTACTCGACCGTCACCGACTTTGCGAGATTGCGTGGCATATCGATGTCGTGACCCCGCAGCCGGGCGACGTGATAAGCAAGAAGCTGCAGTGGAACGACAGCAGCCACCGGGCCGACGAGATCGACGGCCCGGGGGCTGCGCATCACGCTTTCGGCGAACGTGTGAATGTGCTCATCGTCCTCGTAGGCAACCGCCAGAACCTTGCCACCGCGGGCCTTGACCTCTTGGACCGCGGAGATGGTCTTGTCGTACAGCGCTTGTTGGGTGAGCACGACGATGACCGGCGTGCCCTTGGTTATGAGCGCCAGGGTCCCATGCTTCAACTCACCGGCCGGCATTGCCTCCGAGTGCAGGTAGCTGATCTCCTTGAGCTTCAGGGACCCTTCCATCGCCACGGCATAGTCGAGGCCGCGACCGATGAAATAGACGTCATCAGCATCGACGATCGACTCCGCGGCGGCGAGAACCTCATCGTCCTGATGGAGCACTTCTTCGATCTGGCCTGGGAGCTGGCTGAGACCGTGGGCGACTCGAGCGGCGAGATCTTCGTCGACTACACCACGAGCTCTTCCGATCCGCAACGCAAGCAGATACTGCGCGATCAGCATGGCTAGATAGGCCTTGGTCGAGGCAACCGATATCTCGGGACCGGCGCGTGTGTAGAGGATGTCATCGGCTTCTCGCGCCAACGTGCTACCCACCACATTCGTCAGAGCCAGCAACCGGGAGCCACGCTCTTTAGCAAGACGAGCGGCCGCCAGCGTGTCCGCGGTCTCCCCCGACTGGCTGATCGCCACGGTCAAGCTGCGATTGGAGATCAAAGGGTCGTTGTACCGCATCTCGTGGGCGAACTCGACCGTCGTCGGGATGCGCAGTAGGCGGCGGAAGATCTCCTTGCCGACCAAACCCGCGTGGTAGGCCGTCCCACATGCCGTGATCCAGAGCTCATCAAAGTCCCGGGCGAACGAATCGTCGAAGTTGACACCCTCGAGCCAGGCGGTTCCGTCCTCGTCGAGACGGCCACCCAGGGTCTCGGTGACGACCGCAGGCTGCTCGTGGATCTCTTTGAGCATGAAGTGGTCGAAGCCGCCCTTCTCCGCCTGGGTGGCATCCCAATCAACGTGCATGACCTCGCGATCCACCGATTGACCGCCGATTGTCTCGATGGTCGCACCGTCTTCGGTGACGATGACCATCTCGCCGTCTTCGACAATAAGGAAGTCACGAGTTCGGTGGAGGACTGCCGGGATATCCGACGCAAGAAAGGTCTCCCCTTCACCGAGTCCAACTATGAGCGGGCTGATGCGGCGGACCGCCACAATCTTGCCCGGTTCACGCTTGGTCATGACCACTAGCGCATAAGCACCGTCGGCCTTGGCAACTGCACGCCGGATTGCGCTTGCGAGGTCTCCGTCATACTCATCGGCCACCAGATGGGCCAGGATCTCAGTATCCGTTTCCGAAGTGAACTCATGGCCGTCAGCCTGCAGTTGCTCACGCAGGCTCTGAAAGTTCTCGATGATGCCGTTGTGGACCACGACAAACTCACCGGACGGATCGGTATGAGGATGTGCATTCACATCACTCGGCTCACCGTGGGTGGCCCATCGGGTGTGGCCAATTCCAACAGATCCTTTGAGCGGCTCCCTGTCGAGCAGATCGGCCAGACGATCGATCTTGCCCTCAGCCTTCCGAACATCGATTTCACCATTGGTGACGGCGATGCCTGCCGAGTCGTAGCCCCGGTACTCGAGACGACGTAGTCCGTCGAGAAGGACGGGAGCAGCTTGTTGCGGGCCGACATAGCCCATGATTCCGCACATGCGAGAACCTCCGTTTGGGACCGGAGGTGTTGCTGCAAGAGAATCTTGCTCCACTCTGAAGCGGCTTTGTCCCCGAGATCACTCCCGGGCTTTTCCGCTTCGTCACGGCCGTGGACGGCCGAGAGGGCACCCGCCGACTAATCGATCACCCTCCACCTCGTCACCTCACGTATTGCTATGTGAGGGCTGGCGCTGCTGGGTTCTCCGGTCGGTCTTCAATTGTGGGCACAACCTTAACCGCTCATTCGGACAAAGCGGGTGGGATTGGTGAAGGTGGCTAATCGCTAGCCAAGGGCGGCAGTTACGACTGCGCCGACGGTGGCGGCAACCTTCTCGGCGGTCTCGGCGGTCGGCGCTTCGACCATAACCCGGACCAAAGGTTCCGTGCCGGAGGCGCGAACGAGGATCCGGCCATCGTCACCCAGCGCCTTCTCGGCGTCCTCGACGGCTCCCCAGATTTCCTCCGAGGAGTCAAGCTTGCCCTTGTCGGCAACGTTGATGTTGTGCAGGACCTGGGGATACTCCGTGATCACCTTGCGCAGCTCGGTAAGCGGTTGTCCGGTTGCAGCCATGACCTCGGCAAGATTCACCGCGGTGCGGAGACCATCACCGGTGGTTCCGCGATAGAAAATAATGTGACCCGACTGCTCACCACCGAGCGCGGCCTTGACGTCGCGCATTCGTTCGTACACGTAGCGATCACCGACCGCGGTCTCCTCGATATCGATGCCGAGCCGCTCCATAGCCCGCCGGAACCCGAGGTTGGCCATGACGGTGCTAACAACAATGTTGTTGCGCAGCTTGCCCGAATCTTTGAGGTGCTTTGCGAATACCGCCACCAGAACATCGCCGTTGGCGACGACACCGTTCTCGTCGACCGCGATCAATCGATCAGCATCGCCGTCGAACGCCAGACCAACACGACCCTTCACAAACCGAGCAACATACTCAGGCTCGGTTGCGCCACAGCCTGCGTTGATATTGATTCCATCAGGAGCCGCGGCGTGTACCTCAACCGAGGCGCCGAGGCGCTCGAAGAGCTGCGGTGCAGCTTCGTAGGCGGCGCCGTTGGCGCAGTCCATCACGAACTCGAGACCACGCAAGGTGTAGGCGGCGTTGTCGGCAAGGTTCTCTACATAGCGATCGACTGCATCGGGCAGTTTCGACCGGATACCAATGAGCGCACCATCCGGATGCTTCCACGGTGCGCCACGCCGGTATCGCGTCTCGATAATGGCCTCTTGCTCGTCGTCGAGCTTGCCGCCATTAGGGCCGATGAACTTGATTCCGTTGTCATGGGCCGGATTGTGGGATGCGGACACCATGACGCCTAGGGGTGCTTCGAGCTGACGAATCAGACGCGATACCCCGCCTACCGGCAAGACGCCGACGTCGATCGTGTCAACACCAACTGAGCTGAACCCGGCATGAAGAGCCCCGGTGAACATGGGTCCTGACCGTCTGGTGTCACGGCCGATGATGACCGGACCCTCCATGCTCTCGCCGGCTGCGCGCGCCATATTGAGAGCCATATCAACGGTGAGGTCGGTGTTGGCTCGGCCCCGAACTCCGTCGGTACCAAAGAGGCGGTTGACGCCTGCCACAGAGTGTCTAACGCTTGGTGAACTGCGGGGCGCGGCGAGCCTTGCGAAGACCGTACTTCTTGCGCTCAACGCGACGGGCGTCACGGGTGAGCATGCCACCCTTCTTGAGAGTGGGGCGATGCTCGACATCGATCTCGACCAGAGCGCGGGCGATACCGAGCCGGAGCGCATCACTCTGACCGGTGGTGCCTCCACCTTCCAGCTGGGCGACGACGTCGTACTGGCCGTCAACCTCTACGGCACGAAGCGGCTCCATTACCCGCTGCCGCAACGCGGCATGGGGGAAATACTTGTCGAGGGAACGACCGTTGAGAGACATCTCTCCGGTCCCGGGGTAAAGACGCACCCGAGCGATAGAGCTCTTACGACGGCCTGTAGCTTGAACGAGCGGCTTTGCCATCAGGCTCCAACCTTTCTGAAATCGAGCGGCTGCGGATTCTGCGCTGCGTGCGGATGCTCGGGCCCGGCATAGACCTTGAGCTTGCCGATGATCTGACGACCCAGGCGATTCTTCGGCAACATGCCCCGCACCGCATTACGGATGACGCGGTCTGGATAGGTTTCGCGCAGTTGACGCAGCGATGAAGCGCGCAGACCACCCGGATACCCTGAGTGCCGGTAGTAGATCTTTGCGTCTTCTTTGCGGCCGGTGACCGCAATCTTCTCGGCGTTGATGACGACGACATAGTCACCACCATCGACGTGAGGAGCGAAGGTCGGCTTGTGCTTGCCACGGAGGATCTGGGCTACGTTTGAAGCCAGCCGTCCGAGCGGCACATCTGCCGCATCGACCACAAACCAGTCATGGTTCAGATCGCCGGGCTTTGGCGTAAAAGTTCTCTGCAATTTGGGCTTCATTAACACAGTCCTCGAACAAGAAAAGGCACACATAGAGGAACCCCCGGAACACGGGAGCTTGCGCATAATAAGGCATCGAAGCGACGCGCGCCAACCCGAAATCCAGTTGTGCGCCTTTTTGGATACCAAGAACCGAGATCGCCCGTCAATATCTGACTCCAACCAAGGTCAAACCATGTGCAGGTGCGGCTCCCTTGGCATATCGCCTGTCCTTGGACTCGAGGATCTCAGGCACAGACTCTGGGTCAACTCTCCCCCTACCGATCTCAACCGAGAGCGCCACCAGCGAACGCACCATCTGGTGACAGAAGGAACTGGCTGCGACGGCACAGGCAAGCAGCCCCTGGCCACGCGGGCTCCACTCGACTAGATCAAGCCGCCGCTCTGTGCTCCGATTCGGCGCCTTCCGACAAAACGAAGCGAAGTCGTGCTGGCCACGCAGATGCTTCATACCTTGATTCATGAGATCGACGTCAAGCGGAGTCTCGTAGTGCCACGAGGTGCTGGCAAGAAACGGGTTGGGCGTTGGGCGATTCAACACCAGATAGGTATATGCCCTCCCGGTGGCCGAGAAACGGGCGTTGAACCCGTCAGGTGCAACCACAAGCGACGCGACGGCGACCTCAGGAGCCAATTGCCGATTGAGCGAACGGACGACGCTCCCGGTGTCGAGCTCCGTATCGGTGTTGAACGAGACCACCTGGGCGAGAGCATGGACGCCACGGTCTGTCCTCCCCGCGACCGAGGTTTCTACCTCGCCGGTGTGCTTGAAGAGGGCCTCCTCCAGCACGCCTTGCACGGTGCGTACCTCGGGTTGTCGGGCGTATCCATGGAAACCTGATCCGTCGTATGCAAGATCGATGCGATAGGTGGCCATCTCAGACGATCGGGGAGAAACCGAATATGGCGTCCACGACCAGAAGCCCGATGAGCGCCCCGACCGACACGAGTATCGCCCGCTCCCGCGGTAGATCGCTCTCGTACTCGATGCCACGGGCGATGATGAAGATGAACCATGCGAAGCCAAGTGCGAACGGGATGATTCCGGTGCGATTCATCGCAATGGCAATACCCAGCGTCAGCAGTGTTGTCGGATAGGCAAAACCGGTAAAGCGGAGATAGGTGGCGTAGTCACCACTCCCCTGCACGATGTATCGAACGATTGCCCAGGCGATACCTGAATACAAGAGCCACTGGATGAGCGCCGATAGCGCAAACGAGATCAGCAGATCCCAGGCCCCCAGGTTGAAAAGGGAGCCGAGGCCCCCAAAGAACCCAGCAAACTTCAGCAATCCTGTGATGGCAACGAGGATCAGAGCATCACCGGTAGCCCGGTCGTTGAAGTCCATCCAGACGTACGCATCACGTTCAAGCCGAATCGTCTGCAGGAATCTTCTGAGAATCTCGCCCATCACTACCTCTTGCTCTGCGGTCGGGCGGAGCATACAGCGCTGACCGAACGCGGCAGTCGGGTAGCCTGCCGCACAGGCTAGATAGAGGTGACATGGAGTACACACGACTCGGCAGCACTGGTTTTGATGTCTCGAGAGTTGGTTTTGGCGCATGGGCGATTGGCGCCGACTGGGGCAACGTCACCGAAGACGCCGCCATGGCAGCTCTCAACACAGCCGCCGACAAGGGAGTCACGTTCTTCGATACCGCCGATGTCTATGGCGACGGTCGTAGCGAAAGACTCATCGCACGGTTGCGGGCCGAGCGGCCCTCGGCCCCGTTCACTGTTGCGACCAAGGCCGGGCGCCGGCTCAACCCACACGTCGCATCGGGATATACGTCGGCCAACATCGAGGCCTTCGTCGATCGCAGTCTCACCAACCGCAACGTCGACAGCCTGGAGTTGCTGCAATTGCACTGTCCACCAACCGACGTCTATTACAACCCTGACCTGTTTGCCGGACTCGATGACATGGTGAAGCGGGGCAAGATCCAGCACTATGGCGTCAGCGTCGAACGCGTGGAGGAAGCAATCAAGGCCATCGAGTATCCGGGCGTCGAGACGGTGCAGATCATCTTCAACATGTTGCGTCACCGTCCTTCCGAGCTGTTCTTCAGCGAAGCGAACCGGCGCAACATCGGGGTAATCGTCAGAGTGCCGCTGGCAAGCGGCCTCCTCACCGGGAAGATGAACAAGGACACAACGTTCACCGATGACGATCATCGCAAGTACAACCGACAGGGCGAGGCATTCGACGTTGGCGAGACCTTCTCCGGTATCGACTTTGACACCGGTCTCGATGCTGTCGACGAACTCGCTTCCCTGGTGCCACCGGGGGTAACGATGGCTCAGCTCGCGCTGCGCTGGATCCTCATGTTCGATGCGGTCTCGACCGTCATTCCGGGAGGCAAGAACCCGCAGCAAGTCTCGGCCAATGCGGCCGCGGCGGATCTGCCCGAGCTGACGGTGGAAACTATGGCCGCCGTCGCCGATATCTACGACAGATATGCGAGGCCGACGGTCCACCATCGGTGGTAGCCGCTCGCACAACGAGTCGGTAGCCGTCGAGGTCCACTGCTACCGCAGCCGGATCAATCCGGCGTCGGTTGGCTCAAACCCGCATGCATCGAAGTAGAACTCACGCAACTCTGGCTCGAAGTCGACGTGCAACCACTCGCACCCGGCGGCACGAGCGTTGGTCGCCGCAACAGCCACCAGCTGGGCACCGATACCCTGGCGACGAAGCCTTCGTGTGACGAGCGTGTCGATGACGAATGCGTGGAATGCACCGTCCCATGCGACGTTCACAAAGCCGACCAGCTGGTCCCCTTCGTACGCACAGACCCATCCCAGGCTGTGCCGGTCGAGCAAGGTCTCCCAGTCATCGTCGAATAGTTCGTGATCGAAACCCTCTGCATGGAGCGTGTTGAGGCCGGCATTGGTGAGATAGCCTCGCCATGCATACCGAATGTCCATGCCATGAGCGTACCCGGCCGCTACCTGCCGGACACCGGGGCTCGGCCGGCAAATGGTCCTCGCTTGAGCGAGTTGAGATGCTGGGCATGCTCGGGAAACCGCACTGGATTGCTGTGCCGGATCAACAGCAGCACAAGAGCGGACCCAAATAGGCCGCTGAACAGCAGGTACGGAATCTTGGGAAGCGCAAGGAGATTCGACTCGTCGCCCACGCCGACAAGCAGCGCCACGGCAGCAGAAAGCGCAAGCAGAGCCAACACGAAACGCCAACCGAGAGCGCTCCACGTCCGACCATCTAGGCGTCGGTTGGCGCCGTAGCCGATCCAAAACACTCCGACATAGAAGACAATCGCATAGCTCACCGCATCGCGGGTCACCGGAATGGTGGATTCCTCCCACAGGTAAGGCGTGGTCAACGGCATCATGAGCAGGAGTAGTGCAAACGCTCCCAGTTGAACTAGCCATAGCGGAGGAAGCCAGCCTGGTCTTCTCGCTCCCGGACGTCGCGCCATCTCGGCTGCCAGCACCGGAGGCGGGCCCAACTCGTCGACCGGATCGAGACCGGACTCAACGAGATGCTGTTCGACTTCCGCAACCATGTCGCCTATCCGCGTTCCGTCGACACCCTCCTCGCGCAATAGGCGGACTAGTTGTGCGAGGTAGACCCAGGTTTCCTGCGTCATTGCTCTCTCCCGCGCTTCTCCATGAGAGCGACCGTGACCTCTGCAAACGCTTGCCATTGCTTGGCCGCATCATCAAGCACGCCTTCTCCCTCATCGGTGAGTTCGTAGTACTTGCGGTTCGGGCCCTTCTCGCTGGCTCTCCATGCAACATCGACCAGGCCATCGCTCTCCATTCGGTTGAGCACCGGGTACAGAGTCCCACCCTTGATGACACCCAATCCCGCGGCTTCGAGAATTCGGGAGAGCTGGTAGCCGTAGGCCTCACCGTTACGCAACGCGCCAAGAACGCACAGGTCAAGAACGCCCTTGAGCCATTGCCCATTGCGCTGATCGAGGTTCTTACGCGTCGAGTTCTTCACTATGTAGCAATACTACCTATTGGTAGATAGGTTGTCTACCTACCGGCCCCAGCCGAAGAGCCGCTTGATCTTGCCTGTTGGGCGGAGGACTGACTCCTCACTGGTGAGGTCCGGCACCTCATTGAACGGAACCCAACGAACTCCGAGGACTTCATCAGAGTGCTTCAGCGTGTCGCTGGTGGCCTCGAGCAAGAACCGAACGTCGTAATGGATGTGCGGAGGTTGACGCCCGTGTGCGGGAATCGCGTGGACATCTAAGTCAAAGATCCCGCTGCCGAGCGGGACTCCCATCACCCCGGTCTCCTCTTCAACCTCTCGAATGGCGGCGGTCATCGTGTCTTCACCAGGATCGATGTGACCGCCTGGCTGGAGCCAGCGCAGGAGCTTGCCGTGGTGGATCAGGAGCAGCCGTTGGTGGCGCTTGTCGAGCACGAAGGCGCTGGCGGTGACATGCCCTGGGATGAACGTCTCATCGGACAGTGGATTGGTGACGGTCTCCAACAGGTTGGCGACCGCGGCAACTGCGTGACGCTCGCCGGCGCTCGGTTCATACGCTTCGAGGTGCGTGCGGAGGTTCGAGACGCGACTCACCGCTCAGACTCAGGTCCGAGCGGTGAAGAAACGGTCGGAATTAGACGAACTCGATGATGGCCATCTCAGTGCCATCACCACGCCGCGGACCGAGCTTGATGATGCGGGTATACCCACCATCGCGGTCCTCATAGCGAGGGCCGACGTCATCGAACAGCTTGGTAACGGCATCGTTGTTCTGGATCTTGCGGAGCACCATGCGACGAGCGTGCAGATCGCCCCGCCGCGCCTTGGTCACCATCTTCTCGACGTACGGCCGGAGCACCTTGGCTCGAGTCACAGTCGTGGTCACCCGCTCTTCCTGAATGAGCGAGGCAGCCATGTTGGCGAGAATCTTCCGCTGATGTGACGGGCTACCGCCAAGACGGGGGCCCTTCTTCGGCTTTGGCATCAGACACCCTCCGCAGTCTCACCGGAATGGGTCAGCGACAGACCGAGCTCATCGAGCTTGGCGCCGACCTCTTCGAGGCTCTTCTGGCCGAAGTTGGTGATGTTGAGCAGCTCTTCCTCAGTCTTCTCAACCAGCTCGCCGACAGTCTGGATCTGCGCACGGCGCAGGCAGTTGCGGGGACGCTCGGAGAGGTCCAAGGCTTCGATCGGCAGGTCGAGATCTGGCGAGGTCGATTCTGCGGTGACAATGTCGCCAAGTTCCAGGCCTTCGCCCTCGTCCATGTCGGCAAAGAGACCGAGCAGCTCGCGGAGCGTCTTGCCGGCTGAGGATACGGCCTCACTCGGCGACAGCGAAGAGTCAGTCTCAACGTCGATGATGAGCTTGTCGAAGTTCGTAACCATCCCGACCTGGGTATCGTCGACGCGGAACGCAACCTTGCGAACCGGCGAGAAGATCGAGTCAATCGGAATGACGCCGATCGTGTCGCTCTTGGAATTACCTTCGGCGCTGCGGTAGCCGACACCACGCTCGGCGGTCATTTCGACCTCGAGGTGACCAGAAGCCGAAAGCGTGGCGAGATGCAGGTCGGTATTCACGACCTCGACACCGGCGGGAACCTTGAGGTCTTTCGCCTTGACCACACCGGCACCCTTGGCCGATAGATAGACGGTCTGCGGGCCCTCGGCTTCGATACGAAGCACGACACGCTTGAGGTTGAGGATGAAATCGACGACGTCTTCAACGACGCCCTCGATCGTCGAGAACTCGTGGTGGACACCCTCGATCCTTACGGATGTGATCGCTGCACCGGGAATACGGGCGAGCAGGGCACGACGCAGGGTGTTACCCAGCGTGTGACCGAAACCGGGTTCAAGCGGCTCGACGATAAACCGCGAACGGTTGTCGCTTACCTGCTCTTCTTCAATATGGGGACGCTGGACGATGAGCACGCTCTGCTCCTCCGACTCGGACTAGGGCTACTTCGAGTAAAGCTCGACGATTAGCTGTTCTTTGATCTCTGTGTCGATCTGTTCGCGGCTTGGAATCAACGACACCGTGGCGGCACGCTTGTCGATATCAACATCAATCCACTCAGGGGCAGAACGATCGATCGTGTCGATCGCATGCTGGACCGCAAACGTGTCCTTGCTGCGTTCCTTGATGGTTACAACATCACCCTGACGCACCTGATAAGAAGGGATATCGACCTTCTTGCCATTCACGAGGAAATGGCCGTGGTTGACCAGCTGCCGTGCCTGTGGACGAGTCCGTGCCAAGCCAGCGCGGTAAACAACGTTGTCGAGCCGGGACTCGAGAATCTGGAGAAGTGCGGTACCTGTGATCTCGTTGCGACGGTTCGCCTCTTTGTAGTAGCGGCGGAACTGCTTCTCGAGAACGCCATAGATATGACGAAGCTTCTGCTTCTCACGAAGCTGAACGAGGTACTGCGATTCGCGGATTCGGCCACGACCGTGATCACCCGGTGGATAAGGGCGGCGGTCGAAGTACTTGGCCTTGTTCTCGTCGAGGAGCTGCCGCGAACGGCGGCTGACCTTGGTGCGAGGTCCTGTGTAGCGAGCCATCTCTAACGACCCTTCCGCTTCTTGGGGCGGCAGCCGTTATGAGGAATCGGGGTGTTGTCCCGGATGCCGGTGATCTCGATACCCATGTTCTGCATGGTGCGGATGGCGGTTTCGCGCCCTGATCCGGAGCCAGCAACGATGACGTCTAGCTTGCGCATCCCCATCTCACCAGCCTTGCGAGCTGCCTGCTCGGCTGCGACCTGAGCCGCATAGGGGGTTGACTTGCGGGAACCCTTGAACCCAACAGATCCACCCGATGTCCATCCGAGGACACGGCCTTCCTGATCTGTGAGTGTGATGATTGTGTTGTTGAAGCTCGCCTTGATGTGCGCTTGGCCGTGAGAAACGTTTCTCTTGACCTTGCGCCGGCTGCGCTGCTGGGGCTTCGCCACTTGCTACCTCTCCGCGACCGCTACTTGGTGACCTTTTTCTTACCCGCAATGGCAACTGCCCTGCCCTTGCGAGTACGCGCATTTGTGTGGGTGCGCTGCCCGCGTACCGGAAGACCACGGCGGTGCCGGAATCCCTGATACGACCCAATCTCAATCTTGCGCTTGATGTTCTGGGCGACTTCGCGCCGTAGATCACCTTCGACCGTCAGGTTGGCATCGATGTACTGGCGGATCCGAACGACCTCACTGTCGGTGAGGTCCCGAACCTGCGTGCCTCGATCAATATCGAGGTCATCGAGGATGGCATGCGAACTCGTCAGGCCAACACCAAATATGTAGGTGAGCCCGATCTCAACACGCTTGTCTCTTGGAAGGTCGGTTCCGGCAATACGAGCCATAAAACAATTACCCCTGACGCTGCTTATGGCGTGGGTTGGAACAAACCACCCACACGCGTCCGTGCCGGCGGATAACCCGGCACTTCTCACACATCTTCTTTACGGAGGCTGATACTTTCATCGGTACCTATAAATGATTCTGCCGCGCTCGAGGTCATAGGGAGACATTTCAATGCGAACCTTGTCCCCAGGGAGAATCCGGATGTAATGCATCCGCATCTTTCCCGAGATATGGCACAACACTTCGTGTCCGTTATCGAGCTTCACCCTGAACATTGCGTTAGGAAGAGGCTCGACGACGGTGCCTATAACTTCGATTACGTCGTCTTTTTTAGCCACAAGAAATCCCCGGCCCGGACATGGGCCGGACGGCAACTATAGGAACTCCTGCAGACGTGAGCAAATCGCACGCGACGAACGCATGCGTCTCACGGCCAGTTGCCGTGATGCCAATGTAAAGCGTCTTGGGCCGCTATTCAAGGCTTTGCTCGCTTTTGGCTACAGGCGACGCATCCGAACTCTGCGGCGCAATACGTCGCCTGCGCCTCTCCGATTGGTGTTTCGGCGTTCCGGGGCCTCCCAGTGCCGGCAACAAGCAGCTCTCCCCGAGCGCGCAACTAGCAATGATTGCGGCCGACAGGAGCCCCAAGCGAAAGCCGTCTACCACGAAACGAACCGATCGCGTATACATGAGCCTGACCGAACTCGAGCACACGGAACAGCCCGAACCACAACCTGTGATCGCGCCCGCATTCCCCCCGGAGTTAGACGGTATTGACCTCGAAGGGGACCTAGTCGGTGCCTATCTTGGCAACGCCAATCTGGCCGGCGTTGACTTGTCAGGCCGTGACCTCACCGGTGCGGACCTGGCGGGTGCGGACCTCAGTGAGAGCAAGCTCAACGGGGCCTGTCTCCGTGATGCGATCCTGGTCGAAGCAAAGCTCGAGGAAACCCAGCTGCTCGGTGCCGACCTCACCGGCGCCGACTTGACCAATGCCTACGCTTTTAGTGCCATGTTCGGGCGGTCTGATCTGACCAACGCCGTTCTGTTCAACGCCAATCTCGATGACGCCACGTTGTCGCATGCCGATCTCACCGGAGCGGACCTGAGGACGGCCAACCTGCGAGGAGCGCGACTTCGCGACGCAACGCTCAGCACCGCCGACTTCTCCCGGGCGGACATGACCGGTGTCGACTTGACCGGCGCGATCGTCGACCGGGCCATCTTCCGCGACACAGACTTGTCTCGCTCTCGGGTCAAGTCCGTCACCGGATCGTCCAGCGCCGACTGGATCGGCGTCGACATCCTGGATGCTGATTTCGCCGGTGCCTACATGGTGCGTCGCGCCATCATGGATCAGAACTACCTGTATGAGTTTCGCCACAAGAGCCGGCTCAACGGTGTGATCTATCGCATCTGGTCCATCACCTCAGACTGCGGCCGCAGCTTTGCCCGCTGGGTCTTGTGGACCGGGGCCATCGCTGCGGTCTTCGCCATCGCTTACAGCTTCGTGGAGGTCGACTACGGCGACTACGAGACATGGCTCTCCCCCATGTATTACAGCATCGTGACCATGACGACTCTCGGCTATGGAGACGCCGTACCGGCATCGACCGCAGCACAGTTGGTGGCGATGATCGAGGTCCTTATTGGCTACATCATGCTTGGTGGGGTGCTCAGCATCTTCGCCACGAAGATGGGCCGACGAGCAGAGTGAAGGGGAACTGATGCTCAAGCTGAAGAGATCCAAGAACGACTCGGGATCGTCAGAGCTGAAACGAGCACTGGGTGGTCTGCAACCTCCCACGATTCCGGGGATGGTTGCAGCAGCCATCGAGCAAGTGAGTTCGCCCGACTGTGATCTGCGAGAGGTCGCTGCGACCGTCGGCAGAGACCCCGGTCTTTCGGCACGGCTGCTCTCAATCGTGAACTCAGCCGCCTACGCACCACGCAACCCGATTGTCGGGGTGACTCAGGCAGTCACGATGTTCGGCAAGAACCAGCTTGAATCAATGCTGATTTCCCTTGCGGCAAGCAGGGTCGTCGCTTCCAAGCCTTTCCGCGGTTTTGACCTGACCCAGTTCTGGCATGCATCTGCGTGGCGAGCCTCGGCTGCAGCAGCGTTGTCGAATCACTTCGATCGCGCCCGTCGCAGCGAGAATTTCTCAGCTTCCCTGCTCGAGGGCATCGCCATTCCCCTGCTTGCATCCAGCCAACCGCGCTATCGAGCGGTGCTGGCAGATTGGCAGGCAGGAAAGGGACCGCTGCTCGATCTCGAGAAGCAGGCATTCGGCTGGACCCACATCACTGTGGCCGGATGGCTATTCGAAGAGTGGGGTTTCCCGATCGCATTGCGTGATGCGGTCACGGACCGAGGCGATCCCGAGCAAGGGACCGCCAAGTATCCAGTGGTTCGTGTCGTGTCTTCTCTGTATGTGGCCGGCGATCACACCGACGCGATCGAGACGACAGCCAAGAAGATCACTTCGGTGTTTGGCATGCCGGACGACCTAGCCGTTGCACTGCTCGAGACCACCCGCACCGATGCGATGGTGCTTGCCCAGTCTTTGGCGTAGAAACCCAATCTCCCTGGGCCGTTTCTGTTACACCCGGCTGATACCTTGTCGTTATGTTGTTCAGCGATCCGACACTGGTTACCGACTTCAAAGCGGAACTCGCCGAGACCTCAAACAAGGTCTCGCAGCTGCAAGCCCGTCAGCTGGTCATCATCAACCAGCTACAGCGAGCCGGAGTCGCAGGCGAGCACGGTGCCCGCTCCATGGTCGACTGGGCCGCCTCGACAATGGACATCAATCACTCGGCCGCTGCTCAGCTGGTCGACGCCGCCAATCGAATGTACCGGGAAGACCCGTACCTGTTTGAGGAACTCGAATCTGGGGACATCACTCTGGACCGGGCCATGGCGACGATGCGGTTGGCAGGCGCCGACGCCCCCGAATCTGTCGTGGACAAGAGCTTCGAGTTGGACCTCACGGCGGTGAACCGACTGACCCACCAGTACCGTCGCATCAGCCGGAAAGACGAGCAGCAGACCTTCAACGACCGGCACTTCGTCATCCAGCCATCGCTCGATGACTCCCGGTGGACCGGCCACTTCGAACTCCCGGCCCTAGAGGGTTCCATCGTGGACCAGGCCATCGCCGAACGCGCCGACGAACTCCGTCGGCAGCCCCGTGGCGACTACTACACCCGGAACCAACTCCAGGCCGATGCGCTGGTGATGATCTCGCAGGACTCGCTCTCAACCGAGACCGTGCCCGGCTCGGGCGCTGGGTTCGATGGGGCGGTGTTCATCGACCTCGACCGAGCCAGCGAAAGCGGCGGTGAGCTTGGAGCAGAGCTGGAATACGGCCCACGGGTTGGACCCAGCGTGATCGACGAGATCCTGTGCGGCGGTTCCGTACAGTTGATCGGGCTAGAGAACGGCAAACCCGTCGTCACCTCCCAATCAGCCTCCGCCGTTCCGCCGGCGGTGCGCAACTTCGTTGCGTGGCGTGACAAGGGCTGCACCGTTGCCGGCTGTAGTAGCCGCTACCGACTCCAGGCCCACCACATTCGGCACCGTGCCCATCATGGTGACCACGACCCGGACAATCTCGCCACGCTCTGCTGGTTCCATCACCACATCGCAGTTCACCAGACAGGGTTCACTCTTCATCCCGAAGATCCGCCCGGATGCCGTAGATTGGTCCGACCCAGCCGGGGTCACGACCCTCCCTGGGATCGGGCCCGCTAGCTTCCCCTCACCGCAACCCAGCCATTGCCGCTATTCCACCTGAAATGAGAAGGTGTAGGAGGTTTTGGCGCGTGCGAATCCCAGACCTTCATAGAAGGCGTGAGCCCCGTCTCGAAGGACGCCGGATCGAACGAAGATCTCCGTGTGCCCGCGACCGCGCCCCCA
Source organism: uncultured bacterium (assembly GCA_965368515.1). GTDB lineage: Bacteria > Actinomycetota > Acidimicrobiia > Spongiisociales > UBA5794 > JAAETI01. Next base: position 13,951 of record CBDUNF010000004.1, on the reverse strand, counting down.
TTCGATGAGTGCACCGATCAACGCCCTACCGATCCCTCTCATGCGGTGCGGCGCCGACACCACCAGACCACCAACCTCGAGGACCCGAGGGTAGATGAGCAATTCGCGGTTCAGTCCTTGGATCCAGCCGACCACCTGTCCGGCGCTAACAGCCACCAAGACCACGCCATCATCGGACTGGTCGGCGATCCGATCCCGTGTGTCGTCGACCGACATGACGTACCCGAGCTCTCGGGTCAGTTCTGCCACCTGCTCAGCGTCGCCTTGCTCCATGGGCCGAATCTGGAACGTGCTCATCAGACCACGGTACCGGCGAGCCGGATCTAGTCGTGCCCAGCCAGCATGAGCCAACGCTCGGCTGCGTTTCCGAACGGCTCCGCACCTGCGGTCACCAGCTCAACCGCCCGCAGCGCTGCTTTCCGAGTGGCAGCGATCAGCTCGGCGGGATACTCATACCGGACCTGATGGTCGAGGAATTCATCCTCGTCGAGCACCTCTACCGAGCCATCCAGAGTGCGCACAACATCGAGATCGAGATCGATCTGGGTCATCCGGTCACCATCCCACCTGGGCGGCGTGCCGATGTTGACATAGACGGCATGCCAGGGGTGATCCCAGTAGAACTCAGCTATCCAGCATTCATCCTGAGGAACAAGGATGACAAACCCCGATTTGAGGGCCCTAGGTGGTTCATGCCCACGCCGGGCAACCGTGTCCGGTGCCGCATAGAGCCAGACGCCGTGCTCATCCTCACCAAGCCGAGCGGCATCGAACTGCCAATGCAGCCGATCCGGCCACTTGCGCTCGTCAATATGGACACCACTCACACCACCCATACTATGGACATCGCGAGCGGGAACGCATGTCCGACCGAGCGCGGATATGCGGTTCCCGAGCGCGCCCAGAACCGAAGCGGCGACGGGTCCAGTGTCAGGGTCTCGACGCCGGTCGGCTAGAACTGCGTGAGGGAGATCGTGTTGCCGTCCGGGTCGGAGAACCAGGCGATGCTCGCTCCGCTGGGAGCCTGCCAGACACCTTTCTCGTCTTGGTCGAGCCCGTCGTAGCGCAAGGGCCGAACACCGCGCTCGACGAGGCCAGCAAGCACCGCACCGATATCAGGCACGGACCAACCCAGCACGGTGTGGGGCGAGGCGATGTGTGACTCGACCGGCGTGACACGGATCATTGTCGTTCCGGAGCGCAGGACTATCGCAAAGGGCGAATCCTCGACGACCTCGAGCCCCAACACGTCGCCGTAGAACTGCCGGGCGCGTTCGACATCCCCGGTGTGAACGAAGCAGATTGGGTCGAAATCGCTGAGCATGCGGCGATGCTAACTCTTGTCCCGGCCGCTCAGGTCGCCAATGGCTCTCGCCCCTAAGGCGATGAAACCAGCTTTGGCTCGGGCAAGGTCGAGACAACCGGTCCCTGCTCTGTGATCAGCACCGTGTGCTCCCAGTGGGCCGACAGCTTGCCGTCCTGGGTGATGACGGTCCAGCCATCTTCAAGGACGCTGGTCTCGGCGGTGCCCAGGTTGAACATCGGTTCGATAGCGATCGCCATGCCGGCCTTCAGCTTGAGCCCCTTGCCGGGACGCCCGTAGTTCGGCACGTCGGGCGCTTCATGCATCTGCCGGCCGATTCCGTGACCGATGTACTCCCGCACCACTCCGTATCCGTGAGGGGCGGCCACTGCAGAGATCGCCGCCCCGACGTCACCGAGGCGATTTCCGGGGCGCGCTGCCGCAATGCCGGCCCAGAGCCCTTGCTCAGTGACATCGATGAGCTCCTTGGCCTCCGGTGACACTTCGCCGATCGGCATTGTGAACGCAGCGTCACCATGCCAGCCGTCGTAGATCGCTCCGGCATCGATGGAGACAATGTCGCCGTCACGCAGCTTGTACGAGTCTGGTATCCCGTGCACGATCACCTCGTTGGGCGAGGTGCAGATGGTGGCGGGGAATCCGTGATAACCGAGGAACGAAGACCGGCTATCAGCCTTGCGAATCACTTCATGAGCGATGGCATCGAGCTCGAGCATGCTGACCCCGGGAGCAGCGGCTTCCCGCACGGCTGCATGAACTGCGGCGACAACCGCTCCCGCGACCTTCATCTTGTCGAAGTCCTCGGGGGACTTCATCGTCATGAAGCGACCACTCATTATTCGACGGCCAGCGCTAGAGCAACTCGTCCAAAGACCTCATCGATGCCACCAAGACCGTCAACGACAAACACGGTTCCACCCGTCTCGCGGTAATAGTCCGACAGCGGTGCCGTCTCTTCCCAGTAGATCTCGAGACGACGGGAGATGCCTTCTTCCGTGTCGTCGGCCCGACCCTCTTGCTCGGCGCGCAGCAGCATGCGCTTCATCAGCTCCTCATGAGGGACATCGAGCTGGACCAAACCGTCCAGTGGGACATCAAGAACACCGTCGAGTGCCTTGGCCTGTGCGACATTGCGGGGGAAGCCATCGAGGATGTAGCCACACCGTGCGTCCTCCTGAGCGAGCCGCTCACCGACCATCGCCACAACGAGCTCGTCGGGAACCAGGTCGCCAGCCTGCATAATGGCGTCGGCCTTCTTGCCCAGCTCGGTACCGGCGGCAACAGCCTGCCGCAACATGTCTCCCGTCGAGATATGGGGAACACCCATCAGACGGGCAAGGCGGGACGCTTGTGTGCCCTTACCTGAGCCCTGTGGTCCGAGAAAAACGAGTCGGAGACCCATCGGTCACTCCTTCTTGGCGAGTCGCTAACAGAAACCTTCCGGAGGATCTTAAAGACTCCGGGACCGGCCGCGATCTCCGCCCCGAGAACCTGATCTAGGAGAGGAAGCCCTCGTAGTTGCGCATCATCAGCTGGCTTTCGATCTGCTTCATCGTTTCGAGCGCAACACCTGAAACGATCAGGATCGACACGCCGCTGAGACCGACCGGAATATCAAAGAGGTAGCCGATGAATGACGGCAACACCGCCACCAACGCTAGATACAACGATCCGGGCAACGTGATGCGATTGAGGATGTGCTCGAGATGCTTCACAGTCGCTCGTCCCGGACGAATACCCGGGATGAAGCCACCCTGGCGCTGAATGGTCTCAGCTTGCCGCTCCGGGTCAAACTGTATTGCGGTGTAGAAGTAGGTGAAGAAGACCACCAACAGACCGAGCATCAAGATGTAAGGCAAAGTCGGTGACAGCGAACCCGAACCAGCGGACAACAGGTTGTTGTTGATCCAGTCGCGCACGGTTGCTCCCCAACCCGTCGACGGAATCGACGAAGAAATCAGCACGGGGAAATACATGATCGAGGTGGCGAAGATGACCGGGATGACGCCCGCCATGTTGACCTTGAGCGGGATGTAGGTGCTCTGCCCACCGAGAACCTTGCGCCCCCGGACCCGCCGGGAGAACTGAATCGGTATCCGCCGTTGCCCCTGGTCCATGAAGATGATGCCGATAGTCAGCGCCAACATCACCACAGACACAGTGACAAACTGGTAGGTCTGGCTGTTGGTCCACAGAATGCCGAACTGGCTAGGCAACTGGCTAACGATGCTGACGAAGATGATCAGCGACATACCGTTGCCGATACCTCGCTGGGTGATCAGCTCGCCGAGCCACATAATCATGGCCGTACCGGCCGTCATGGTCAGGATGATCGTCAACACATTCCGCAGCGTGTAGTCAGGTACCAGGTCGACGCCGAAGAACTGACCCTGATGGAACAAGAACGTGAAGCTGGTCGACTGGATCAGGGCAATCGCCACCGTCAAGTAGCGGGTCCACTGAGTGATGACCTTGCGACCGGTCTCGCCCTCATCCTGCAGAGACTGCAGTTTGGGGATCACCACAGCAAGCAGCTGCATGATGATCGACGAAGTGATGTAAGGCATGATGCCGAGTGAGAACACCGACAGGTTCTCGATCGCACCACCGCTGAACAGGTTGAGCAGACCAATGAAGCCGGTGTCATCGGCCTGCTCCCGTGCGGTCACGAGGGCATCGAGATCGATACCGGGGACCGGGACGGCAGCACCAAGACGGTAGATCGCAAAGATCACCAATGTGAACAGGATCTTGTTACGAAGATCCTTGATCCGGAACATGTTTCGGAAAACAGACAGCATTTGCGATTACCTCTGGGGGTTTGCCTCTGGGATGACGTTAGCGCTTTGTACGTTTACGGAAGCCCTGCGGCTGCTACTTCACAACCTCGGTCGAGCCGCCGGCAGCTTTGATCTTCTCGACAGCGCCAAGGCTGAACGAGTGAGCGTGAACGGTCACCGCACGATCGATCTCGCCCTCGCCCAGGATCTTGATTCGCCCGCGCTTCTTGGCGAGCCCACGCTCACGCAGAACCTCAGGAGTCACAACCGAACCGGCGTCGAACTCGTTGAGACGTTCGACGTTGACAACCGCGTACACAATCTTGTTGCGGTTCTTGAAGCCCTTGAGCTTGGGGAGACGCCGTTGCAATGGCATCTGCCCACCCTCGAACCCGGGACGGACCTTACTGCGAGCCTTCTGGCCCTTGGTGCCCCGGCCGGCGGTTTTGCCGCGGCGGCCGGCTTCACCGCGACCAACGCGGATCTTGCGCTTCTTCGAACCCTCGGCGGGCTTGAGATGATGCAGTTTCATCAGACTTCCTCCACATCCAGCAGATGCCTGGCGCGGTGGATAAGCCCGCGCACATCGGGCGTGTCGGGACGCTCAACGGACTGGCGAATCTTGCGCAGTCCCAGCGTCGCGACGGTCGCCTTGGTTTTGGGCTTCTCACCAATGGTGCTCTTCACCAAGGTGATCTTGAGAGACTTCGACTTAGCCATTACTTCTTACCTACCTCGGTCCTCATCAGCTCAGCCGAGTTGTAGGCAGCGAGCAGTGCCGGAGGGAAGATCTCCTCGGCGCGCTTGCCCCGAGCCTTGGCGACCTCATCGGGACGCTGCTGGCCGAGCAATGCCTCCATCGTGGCCTTGGCAACGTTGATATGGGTCGGCGAGCCCTGGGACTTGGCGAGCACATCACGGATACCGGCGGCCTCGATGATCTGCCGCACCGCCCCACCGGCGATAACACCGGTACCGGGAGCAGCAGGCTTGAGCAGCACACGCGAAGCGCCGTGCACGCCTGTGATCTCATGGATGATCGTCTGCCCGGCCATCGGGACCGCAACCATGCCCTTGCGGGCAAGCTCCATGCCCTTCTGGATGGCAGCGGGGACTTCCTTGGCCTTGCCGTAACCGACACCGACCCGTCCCTTACCGTCGCCTACGGTCACCAGAGCGGTGAACGAGAACCGGCGACCACCCTTTACGACCTTGGCGACGCGGTTGATTGCAATGACGCGCTCGTCGAACTCCGGGACCTCGCGAGCCCGTTCGCGCCGGCGGCCATCCTGGCCACCTCGGCCTCGGCCTCGGCCGCCGCCTTGACCGCGCCCGCGGTCCTGGGGGCCGCCCTGTGGTTGCTGTGTCGTCACCGAATACTCCTGTGTCTGCCTAGAACTTCAGTCCGCCCTCGCGAGCGGCGTCGGCGAGGGCCTTGACCCTGCCGTGATAGGGGAATCCACCACGATCGAAGACGACTGCCTCGACACCGGCTTCGCCGGCGCGTGCCGCCACGAGCTTGCCAACCTCGGCAGCCGTGTCGGTAGAGAGGGTCTTCTTTCGTAGCTTCTTTTCTTGTGATGACGCAGCCGCCAATGTGCGGCCGGAGTCGTCGTCGATGACCTGTGCGTAGATATACCGATTGCTGCGGTACACCGCCAGGCGTGGACGCCCAACGTTGCCGTAGACGTTCTTGCGCACTCGATTGTGCCGACGACGACGTGCGTCTGTCCTCGTGCCTCTCATCCTGTGACTCCTGCCTTACCTGCCTTGCGGCGCACATGCTCACCCGCGTACCGAATTCCCTTGCCCTTGTACGGCTCGGGGGGACGGACCTTGCGGATGTCTGCGGCGACCTGTCCGACGAGTTGCTTGTCGATGCCGCTCACGCTGATCTTGGTGTTCTCAGGAACCTCGAACTCGATACCGGCTGGTGCGTCGATCATCACCGGGTGAGAGAAGCCCACCAGCAGCTCGATCGACTTGCCCTTGAGCGAAGCCCTATACCCGACACCGACCATCTCGAGGTCCTTCTTGTAGCCCTCGGAGACGCCGATAACCATGTTGTGGAGCAGTGCTCGGCTGAGCCCGTGTAGTGCCCGGGTTTCGCGGTGGTCGTCGGCTCGCAGAACCTCGACCTGTCCCTCGCCCACATTGAACGAGATCCTGGAATCGAATGTGCGGTCCAACTTGCCCTTCGCTCCCTTGACAGAGACTTCCGGTCCATCGACCTTGATCTCAACGCCACCGGGTATCGGCACTGGATTGTTACCTATGCGGCTCATACGTCACCAAACCTCACACAGGATCTCTCCACCGACGTTACGTCGGCGCGCCTCACGGTCGGTGAGCAGGCCCTCAGATGTCGAGACGATCGACACTCCGATGCCGCCACGAACTCGCGCCAGGTCACCCGCGCCCTTATAGACACGACGACCGGGGGTCGAGACTCGACGTAGACCCTGCAACACACGATCACGGTTGTTCATGTATCGCAGCGAGATCGTCAGTTCCTTGCCGACCTTGGCTTCTTCAACTTTGTAGCTATCTAGATAGCCCTCGGAAGCGAGGATCTTGGCGACCTCTTCCTTGAGCTTCGACGACGGCATCTTGACCTGGGGATGCAGCGCCGTATTGGCGTTGCGAATCCGTGTCAGCATGTCGGCGATTGGATCTGTATGCATTACCAGGACGCCTTTCTGACTCCAGGGAGCTCGCCGCGATGGGCCAGCTCACGAACACAAATACGGCACATCCCAAACTTGCGCATGTAGGCGCGGGGACGACCGCATCGCCGACAGCGGTTGTAAGCACGAACCTTGAACTTCGGCTTACGGTTGGCCTTGGCGATCATCGACTTCTTCGCCATCACACACCTGCCTGTTGTTGGCGGAACGGGAAGCCGAACGCATCGAGCAAGGCCTTGCCGTGCTCATCGTTCTCGGCGGAGGTCACGAACGTGATGTCCATACCCCGTACCTTTTGAATCTTGTCGTAGTCAATCTCCGGGAAGATCAGTTGCTCATCAACGCCGAAGCTGTAGTTGCCACGCCCGTCAAATCCCCTCGGGCTGAGTCCACGAAAGTCACGGATCCGCGGGATAGCCGCAGACACGAGACGATCGAAGAACTCCCACATGCGAGCGCCACGGAGGGTCACCGAGGCGCCGACCGGCAAGCCTTCGCGCAACTTGAAGTTGGCGATCGACTTGGTGGACTTGGTCACCTTCGGGTGCTGACCCGTAATGATGCGGAGATCCTCGACGGCGCCGTTGATCAGCTTGCCGTCCTGGACGACGTCGCCGACGCCCATGTTGACATTGATCTTCAGCAGACGCGGAACCCGCATCACGTTGTCGAGCTCGAGCTCCTTCTGGAGCTTGTCCCGGATCTCAGAGTCGTACTTCTCTTTCAAACGAGGAGTCATCCGAGGTCCCTCCCGCACTTGCGGCATACCCGATACTTACGGCCCTCGTCGTCACGACGAGCTCCGATCTTGGTCGGCCCGCAATCGGGGCAGACGATCATGACATTGGAGACATCAATCGGCATGTCCTTGTCGATGATTCCACCCTGCATGGTCTGACCCTGCGGGCGCTGATGACGCTTGGCTGTCGCCACGCCTTCAACGATTATGCGGTTCTTGTCGGGAAGCACACGTGCGACCTTGCTCTCGGCGCCCTTGTCCTTGCCCGCGATGATCTTGACTGTGTCGCCGGTTTTCAGCTTCATCACAGCACCTCCGGAGCCATCGACACGATCCGCATGAACTTCTTGTCACGAAGCTCACGCCCGACCGGGCCAAAAATACGAGTGCCGCGAGCCTGCTGCTGATCGTTGATGATCACACAAGCGTTGTCATCGAACCTGATGTAGGTGCCGTCCTTGCGGCGGCTTTCCTTGCGGGTCCTGACGACGACTGCCTTGACGACATCACCCTTCTTGACACCGCCGCCGGGAATGGCGTCTTTCACGGTGCCGACGATGATGTCACCGAGACCGGCGTAGCGGCGCGATGAACCCCCAAGCACGCGGATACAGAGAAGCTCGCGGGCTCCACTGTTGTCCGCGACCTTGAGTCGCGTTTCTTGCTGAATCATCGGGCTCTCTCCACTACTTCGCTGACACGCCAGCGCTTTGTCTTCGACAGAGGTCGGGTCTCTTCGATCTTGACGGTATCGCCGAGATGCGCGTCGTTCTGCTCGTCATGAGCATGGAACTTCTTCCGTACACGCACCGTCTTGCCGTACTTGGGGTGCCGCTTGGAATCGACGACCTCTACGGTAACGGTCTTGTCCCGTACATCGGAAATCACGATGCCGACTCTGCTCTTTCTACGTCCGCGTTCAGTCATCGCGCTTCCTCACTGGCGTCCTCCTGCAGACGTTTCCAAGCAGCAATCTCTTGCTCACGGATGACCGTGCTGATTCTGGCAATCTCACGCCTGAGTTGGCGGAGCCGACTCGTGTTGTCCAGCTGGTTGGTTGCCATCTGGAACCGAAGGTTGAACAGCTCTTCCTTGGCTTCGTCTAGTTTCTCCGCGAGCTCTGATGCGTCGAGCTCTCTGAGTTCGAGTGCCTTCATCAGTCCTCCCGCACTACAAATTTGGTCTTGATCGGGAGTTTGTTCCCGGCCAAGCGCATGGCTTCACGTGCCAATTCCTCGTCGACACCGGCGAGTTCAAACATGACCCGGCCCGGCTTGACGACCGCAACCCAGTACTCCGGGTTGCCCTTGCCAGAGCCCATACGGGTCTCAGCCGGCTTCTCGGTGACCGGTTTGTCCGGAAAGATGTTGATCCACACCTTGCCGCCACGCTTGATCCTGCGGGTCATTGCAACACGTGCTGACTCGATCTGCCGAGCAGTGATCCAACCCGGTTCCTGTGCCTGGAGCCCGAACTCACCGAAGGTGACGCGGGTTCCACCCTTTGCTTTGCCGGTCATGCGCCCCTTGTGCACCTTGCGGTACTTCGTGCGCTTTGGCATCAACATCAGGCTTCACCTCCCTCATCGGTCTTCGGCTCGGGTGTCTCTTCCGTGGCTTCCGGAGCAGCGTCTACTGCGCCTTCTGCTGCAGCTTCGGCTTCCGGAGCAGCCTCGGCAGCCTCGACCACGGCAGCGCCGTCGTCGCCGACCGATGTGGCAACATCGGTCGCCTCTTCGGCGAGGATCTCCTCGGCCTCAGAGCGGGCCATCTCGAATGCGTCCTTGGCCTCAGCGGTGGTGATCACCTCAGGGGACTCGTCCGCCGTCCGCTTGCCACGACGCTTGCCACCGCCGGCCTCGATGAGACGCTTGCCGCCTCCGGCCTCGATGATGCGACGCTGAGTGCCGCCCGCAGCCTCTTCGGCCCGCGACTTGGCGCTCTTGCGGCGGCGGGCCGATGGCCCACCAGCAGCGAGACGCGCCTCGGCCTCGATCTTCTCACGATTCGCGGCGAGCGAGGGGATGACCTCACCCTTGTATACCCACACCTTGACGCCGATGGCGCCGACGGTGGTCCGGGCAGTTGCCGAGCCGTAGTCGATGTCGGCCCGCAGCGTGTGTAGCGGGACGCGCCCCTCGAGGTACCACTCACGCCGACCCATGTCGGCGCCACCGAGTCGGCCGGAAGCCTGGACACGGACGCCTTCTGCGCCGGCCTTGAGCGCGGTAGATACCGCACGCTTCATGGCTCGCCGGAACGAGACACGGCCTTCGAGCTGATCGGCAACGCTACGAGCTAGCAGCGTTGCGTCGGTCTCGGCGTTCTGGACCTCGTTGACGTTGAACTTGACAATCTTGTTGGTCAGCTTCTCGAGACCGGAGCGAAGCCGCTCTGCCTCAGAACCGCCGCGTCCGATAACGACACCGGGACGAGCAGTATGGATGTCGACCTGAACCTTCTTGTCACCGATCCGCTCGATGTCGATCCGAGACACTGCACCCCGCTTCAGCTCACCTTGCAGGTAGCTGCGGATGTCCCAGTCCTCATTGACGTGATCGGCGTAATCGATATCTGAATACCAGCGCGATTTCCAATCGGTCACGATCCCGAGACGGAAACCGTATGGGTGGATTTTCTGGCCCATTAGGAGTCCTCTCCTTCATCGTCGTCGGCCACGACGATCGTGATGTGACTGGTGCGCTTGTTGATGCGGGTTGCCCGCCCGCGAGCACGGGGTCGCCAACGCTTCAGCGTTGGACCCTCATCGGCAAATGCCTCTGCGATGAACAGCTCATCTGCGTCGAGCGCAAAGTTGTGTTCTGCGTTGGCGACCGCCGACTCCAGTACCTTTTTGATGGTTGGTGCGGCGCGTCGGTTGGTGAAATCGAGCGTTGCCCTGGCGTCATCGACAGGCATGCCGCGCACGAGATCGAGGACCAGCCGAATCTTTGATGGCGACTGCCGCACGTACTTAGCTTGAGCTCGAACTTTCATCCTCTCCTCACCGATCCAGCGTGGCCGCGGAAGGTGCGGGTCTGAGCGAATTCGCCCAGCTTGTGCCCAACCATCGATTCGCTGACGTAGACCGGAACGTGCTTGCGGCCGTCGTGCACCGCAATGGTGTGACCCACCATCTCGGGTGTGATGGTGGAACGACGGCTCCACGTCCGGATTACTTTCTTCTCACCCTTGGCGTTCGCCGCTTCGACCTTCTTCATCAGATGGTCGTCGATGAACGGCCCCTTTTTCAGGCTCCGTGCCATTAGCGACGTCCCTTCTTGGTTCTACGTCGAACGATGTACTTGTCGCTCGCCTTGTTCTTCTGACGGGTCCGGCCTTCCGGCTTGCCCCACGGGCTCACCGGGTGACGGCCACCCGAGCTACGGCCTTCGCCACCACCGAGGGGGTGATCGACCGGGTTCATGGCAACACCACGCGATTGCGGGCGCTTGCCCTTCCAGCGGCTTCGACCAGCTTTGCCGATCTTGACCAATTCTGCGTCCGGGTTGCCGACCTGGCCCACCGTACCCCGACAATCGAGCTCGACCTGGCGCATTTCGCCGGACGGGAGCCGAAGCAGGGCGTAGCCGCCTTCCTTTGACATGAGCTGGATGGCGGTGCCTGCGGCTCGGCCCATCTTCGCTCCTCCACCAGGACGCATCTCGACCGCGTGCACGGTTGTGCCGGTCGGGATATTGCGAAGCGGGAGTGCGTTTCCGGGACGAATCTCGGCTTTGGAACCTGACTCGAGAACGTCGCCGACCTCAATGCCCAGCGGGCTCAAAATGTAGCGCTTCTCGCCGTCGTGGTAGTGCAGCAAGGCAATACGGGCGTTGCGGTTGGGGTCGTACTCGATCCCGGCAACTGTGGCCGGCACGCCATCTTTGTTGCGTCGGAAGTCGATAATGCGGTAACGGCGCTTGTGACCGCCCCCACGGTGACGTGACGTGATCCGACCGTATGCGTTGCGACCAGATGAACGCTTCTGCTTGGCGAGCAAGCTCTTCTCCGGCGTGTCTTTCGTAACGCTTTCGAAGTCAGAAACGGTCTGGAACCGGCGACCCGGTGATGTCGGTTTTAGTTTCTTGACACCCATATCAGACCTCGAAAATGTCGATAGAACTGCCCACAGCCAGCGTCACGAGGGCTCGCTTGGAGTCAGGGCGTTTGCCCATCTTCCAACCGGTGCGCTTCACTTTGCCTCTGCGGTTGATTGTGTTGACCCGGGTCACACGCACATCAAAGATCTCGGCTACTGCCTGCTTGATCTCCGTCTTGTTGGCGCGCTTGTCGACAACAAACGTATACGTGTTGAAGTCCTGGATCAGGTCATAGGATTTCTCCGATACGACCGGCTCAAAGATGATGTCGCGGGGATTCCTTTTCATGCTGTGTCCTCGGTGCCTTCGTTGACCTGAGCAGCGTGCCTCTCAGTGCCGCGCGGCGTCCCCTGGCCGAGCTCGAGAGTTCCCTGGCTCATGACAATCGTGTCGGCCCAGAGCACGTCGTAGGTGTTGGCCTGACCGAGGCTGCTGGCGATGACGCTCTTGAGATTCCGGAACGACTTGATCGCCGTCTTCTCATGATCCTCTGCGAGCAGAAGGACCTTGCCGCTGATCTCCATTGCTTCGAGCAGGCTGATCGCGCTCTTTGTCTTCGGCTTGTCCCACACGTCGAAAGTCTCGACGACCTTGATCTTGCCGGCTGCAGCCCGTGCGGACAATGCGCTGCGCAAGGCAAGACGCTTCATCTTCTTGGGGGTGCGCTGCGAATAGTCACGCGGCTTGGGTCCGTGGGCAACACCGCCACCCGCCCATTGCGGGGAACGGATAGAACCGTGGCGAGCTCGTCCCAGACCCTTTTGGCGCCAGGGCTTGCGGCCACCACCACGCACCTCGGCGCGGGTCTTGGTGGAGTGGGTCCCCGCGCGAGCGGCCGCAAGCTGTGCGGTCACCACCTGGTGCATCACTGCCATATTGGGCTCGATCCCGAAGATCTCTTTCTCGAGATCAACGGTGCCCTTCTTTGTGCCGTCGGCGCTGTAGAGATCAGCCGTAAGCTTGTCAGCCATTGCTCTTCACCGCCTTTCGCATAACGAGCACGGCGCCCTTGGGGCCGGGTACCGCGCCACGAACCATTACCACGTTGCGCTCGGCGTCGACCTTGACGACGTCGAGGTTCATCATGGTTACCTGGTCACCGCCCATACGACCTGGCATCCGCTTGCCCTTGAAGACGCGAGCCGGAGTTGCGCAGGCGCCGATGGCTCCAGGAGCACGGTGCACCTTGTGCACACCGTGGCTGGCGCCCTGTCCCTTGAAGTTGTGTCGCTTCATGGCACCGGCGAAGCCTTTGCCCTTGGTGATCCCGGTTACGTCGGCCTTCTGGCCTTCGGCGAGGATGTCACCGATACCGATCTCTTGACCCAGCTCAAACTGATCTGGATCATCAACGCGAACCTCGACAATGTGCTTGGCCGGCGGTGCATCGGACTTGGCAAAGTGGCCGGCAGTCGCACGATTGATGTGCTTGGTTGCCATCTCTTTGAACGCAATCTGGATTGCGGAGTAGCCGTCCGTGTCGGCGCGCTTGATCTGAGTAACCCGAACAGGACCCGCCTTGATGATGGTGACGGGGATTGCCCGCGCCTCATCATCAAAGATCTGAGTCATGCCCAGCTTCTCTCCGAGGATTGTCTTCACCTCTTGATCTCCACTTCTACGCCGGCAGGGAGGTCGAGGCGCATCAGGGACTCAACGGTCTTGGGCGTTGGCTCCAAGATGTCGATGAGCCGCCGATGGATACGCATCTCGAAATGCTCCCGGCTGGTCTTGTCTACGTGCGGTCCACGGATTACGCAATAGCGATGAATCCGGGTCGGCAGTGGCACCGGACCCTTGATCTTCGCTTGAGTGCGAATCACGGTCTCTGCAATCTTGCGCGCCGACTCGTCGACGACCGAGTGGTCGTACGCCTTGAGCCGAATGCGGATCCGATGTTCGTCTGCCATCTTTAATCCTCTTACTTGTGGATCTTGGTGACGCGGCCGGCGCCGACGGTGCGGCCACCCTCACGGATAGCAAACCGGAGACCCTCGTCCATCGCGATCGGCTTACCCAACTCAACACGCATCTCAGTGTTATCACCAGGCATAACCATCTCAGTACCCTCAGGCAACTTCACCGAACCAGTCACATCCGTCGTCCGGAAATAAAACTGCGGCCGATACCCATCAAAAAACGGGTTATGCCGACCACCCTCCTCCTTAGTCAACACATACCCCTGACCATCAAACTCAGTATGAGGAGTAATCGAACCAGGAACAGCCACCACCTGCCCACGCTCAACATCATCCTTACCAATACCCCGAATCAACAAACCAACATTGTCCCCAGCCTGCCCCTCATCAAGCAACTTAC
>CBDUNF010000003.1:0-44769 GCA_965368515.1 uncultured bacterium | reverse complement strand
GAACGCTACAGAAACATTGTCACGTCCCAGGTACTTGTACCCATAGGCGGCTCCGGTAGCGATGGGAAGACCGCCGGCGACGATTCCCATGCCGCCGATCATTCCATAGTCTTGATCCGCCACATGCATTGAGCCGCCCTTGCCGCGGCACACGCCGTTTGCCTTGCCGTAGACCTCTCCTGCCAAACCCTCGAGCGGAATATCGCGCCCAATGGCGTGTCCGTGGTTGCGATAGGTGGAAGTGAATGTGTCGCCATCGTTTAGCAATGGGAGCACACCACAGGCAACGGCCTCCTGGCCGGAGTAGGTGTGCAGGAAACCGTCGGCCTCATTGTTGGCCGCGATGCTTGCCACACGGTCTTCGAACCGGCGGATCCTCACCATCCGGGTCCACAGATCGATGAGGGTTTCTCTAGCAAGGGTCATGTGTGAACTCCTTCAGCCTGCGAACAGATGCTGACCAGACGGGGCATGCAGGCAGATTTCCCGGCTGGCTTGTTTTCATAGTGCGTCCACCAATTCAAGGGCGACCGCAAACAGGTCCGTGTACGCATGGTCAAAGCGCTTCTGATGCTCAAGGTCGAGTGGGTCGAGGAAGCTGCGACCACGCAGCAGCTCATCCCAGACCACGAGCATGGAAACAGCACTCATCCCAAAGTGCTGCGCTACGGAAAAGGTTGTTGCGGTTTCCATGTCGACCGAGACGTAGCCGGCGTCGTGCCAGCTCTCCACCATGCCGCCGTTTTGGGCGAAGATCGAATACCACGTCAGGTGCGTGCCACCGTGGGCCACGTGCCCCCGACCTTCCAGCAGACTCCGGGCTCGGTCGCTCCAGAGTGCGGTCGATTCAACACTGTCGCCGGCCCCATAGATACGGGCGATTCCCTCCTCGCAGACCGCCTCGTCCGGGACGACAACGTCGCCGGGGGCAAGCCCACCCTGTAACCCACCGCACGATCCAATCTGTACGGCTAGCCGGGCACCAAGCGAACCGAAGAGGTGTGCGACTTCAACCGCACGCGGCGCACCGTACGCACAGCAGTACGCAACCGGTTTGCCGTGCCACCTCCCAACGAAGATGTCCGGAAACGGAAGCTCGCGGACATCTTCGAGTAACTCCAGGCGCTCCCTGGTCCGCTGCTCGCGCCACCAGGTTCCCTCGCTGATCACGGCCACCGGGAGATCATCGCCCGACAGACCGATTGCGCCCTCCCAGTCGGCTGCCGTCAACTCCATGATCGATCGATATTCGCTCACGATTGCGACGTCTCGAGCTTGCGAAAGAAGTCCCTGAAGATCGCATCCCTATCGATACCGTGGGCCTCGCGCATGAGCCGTTCCGGACCGGGGGCCGGAACCCAATACTCGTTCTCGTCGTAGGTTGGTGTGGGCACCAGCTCGGTCGGGACCCAGGTCGGATCGAGAAGCCAGGCGATGTTGATCATGTCCCATATGATCCATGTCCGCCCGAAGTGATCGTTGATGCCGCGCTGAGCGTGCAACGGGTTGTTCGTGTAGAGGTGATGCAGATAGTCACCGATCTCCCCCTTGCCCTTCACCCAGGCTTCCATCTCTGGCAATGACAATCGGAGCTGCGCCCCCATGTAGAACCCAGGGAAATACATGAGCGGCACGCCGCTCTCGAAAACAACACGAGCGGCAGCGACATCTTGGTCGAGGTTGAGCGAACCAAGGTTCGAGCGTGGACTCCAGGTTGGGTAGCCGGCGGTCCACGACACCACCATGCGCTCGACGATCTCGGGCCGCTTGAGGATTGCGGAACCGACATTGGTCAGGCAACCGATCGCTACGACATAAAGCGGGTCATCGGCTGGCTCCATTGCCAGCTCAATGAGCCGATCGACCGCGGGGCTGTCGACCGGTTGGCTCGGTGCGGGCAGGTACTCCGCAGAGCCCATGAACACTTTGCCTTGCGACGGAACACCGACCTTCTCGTAGACCCGGATAGCCTCGTCATAACTTTGCTGCACACCCTCGGCAGGGCCGGGGAATGGAATATCCGATGGGTTGATGCCGGCGGCGCGCAGTCGGGCTGCCCACCCTGCAAAGGAGTCAATTGTTTCGATGTCGGCCGCCGTTGCAGGATCCGCGTCAAGCGCAGCATCGGCCGCAAGAAGCCCCTGGCGGAGATGGGTATGCGAGTAGGGCTCCGCAAGCACCGCCTGCACATCGAGGACGTCGGGCGATTGCAGTGCCCAAGCCAGGGCGAACTGATCATCGATCTCATTGGCTGTGTCCGTGTCGATGACAACTCGGCGCCGGCCCGTCGGCACAGCCAGCATCTGCATCCGTCGCTCAGCCGAGATAGTTGGAAACGTGGGCATCGTCACAATTGACCTCCGCTTGTGCTGGCGAAGTTGAACCACCGCGACCACGGTGTCGCATGACTGGCGGCTATCTCCGAGAGAACCTCGATACGCCGTCGCGCCTCTCCGACCTCCGGACCATCAACCGCTACGCCGCTGGCAACCAGGTCGTTCCACACCGCACGTCCTGCGACATAGCCCGAAGCCCCGTTCTCGCACGCCACCGCAAGCTGCTTGGCAAATGTCTCGAACCCTTCACCACCAGACAGCAATGTCCATGGGCGTGGGCTCGCCTCAGTGAGCTCGGCGCAGGCATCTCTCCACTCGGATTCGCCCCCGGGGAGGGGGTGGCTCGAGGGGAACTCGAGCTTGAGGATGTCTACGCCGAGTCCACCGATCTTGCGAGCAGTCTCAACTACAACCGAACGCACACTTGCGGTTGCGGTCTTCGGGACGAGGGGCTCCGCAAACAGCGGAAGACCGTGACGATCGCAGCCGGCAACGAGGTCCATGACGAACTGGTGTGCGTCCTCCGACGGCGAAAACGGGTCATACCAGAATGAGCATTTGATCGCAGTGGCGCCGCTCGCAGCGGCCCGGCCGACATCCCAGCCTTCGAAAAGGCGTGGGGAGCGCCCAAGCGATGCGTAGTCACCGTCCTCGAGCGCCACCAGCATTCCGACGTTGCCGGGCAGAGCGCCGCGCCGGATGATCGGTTCGAGCGCAAGGACAGGGTCCAACAAGACACCGGACGCATCTCCGCCGAGCAACTCAACAACCTTGGCCTTGATTTCCACCAGCTGGTCGGTGGTGACCGATGAAGGATCATCCGGCCGCACCACGCCCGCAAGCGCACCAATGTGGTCGATCGCAAGGATTGCGAATACCTCGTCCGCCGTCGAGACCGACTGCAGCGCCCTTTGCTTGCCGATCGACAGGCCGACATCAGCCGGTGCGGAGGTCATACCGCTACCGACCCTTCCGCAACTGTTTCGACGCCGTCATCTTCCACAATCCAGACTCGCTGGCGCGGAAGACGAAGATAGATCTGGTCCCCCTCATCGGCCCGGAGCAGAGCCGAGCCCTGGACATGCCAGATTGTGCCGTCCACTTCGACTACAAGCTGGGTATGCGAACCCATGTAGATGAGGGAGGACACCCTGCCGATGATCCGGTTTTCGTCACCGGACTCGGCCGAGGAAAGCTCGACGTCTTCGGGCCGGACTGCCAGGACCACGGGACCATCACCCCCGGGAACCCATTCAGGATCGACCGTGATCTCACCGACCCTGGTGGTCACAGTCGATCCGGTACGGGTACCTTCAAGGAAGTTGCTGCTCCGGAAGAACTGGGCAACTCGCTTCGTCCGCGGACTGCGATAGAAGGCATCGGGCTGACCGACCTGCTGGAGAATGCCGTCGAACATCAAGGCCACCCGATCGGCGAGCATCACAGCTTCCTCCTGGTCGTGCGTGACGAAGATCGCAGTGATCCCCATCTCGCTCTGAATGTCACGAATCAGCTGTCTCATGGTTATTCGCAGGTTGGCATCGAGGTTCGCCAGTGGCTCGTCAAGCAGAAGCACCTGGGGCTTGACGACGAGGGCACGGGCCAGGGCGATGCGCTGTTGCTGGCCACCGGAGAGTTCGTGGGCCTTCCGATTCGCCAGCTCGGGGAGCTCGACGAGCTCGAGCATCTCCATAACTCGTCGATTGATTTCGGATTTCTCGACGCCGGCCATCTTGAGACCGAAACCGACGTTCTGTGCAACGTTCATTGTGGGGAAGAGAAGGTGCTTCTGGAACACCATCACGGCCCCGCGTTTCTCGGTCGGGATGTCGAGAACCGACTCCCCGTCAAAGAGTATGTCGCCCGACGTGGGTTGCAGGAGACCGGTGATCATTCTCAGAGTTGTTGTTTTGCCGCAGCCTGATGGGCCGAGAAAGGCAACCATTTCTCCCGACTCGATATCGAGATTGAGTTCGCGGACGGCGAGATGGTCACCAAACCGACGCGACAGCTGTTGAAGCGATACGTTCGTCATATCTTTCCGAAACCTCCCATGACACTGGAATCGCGGCTGAGTTGGCGCGACGTCATTACAAGTGCAATCACTGCTGGAGCAACAAAGACCAGGCTGATCGCTGCGGCGTTTGATTGGTTGCCTCCACTCAAGAATGGGAACAAGACAAGGGGCAACGTCACGAACGTACCTCCCCCGATGAGGAGGGTGGTCACGTACTGACCCCACGAGATGAGGAAGGTGAACATCGATGCCACGACGAGCCCCGACGAAATCGCGGGCAGCGTCACATACCGGAACACGTGGTATCGATTGGCACCGAGCGTCCGTGCCGTCTCCTCCAACGCGGTGCCGTAGTTGGCAAACACGCTTGCCATCACCAGCACGAAGTACGGGATGGAAGGTATGAGGTGGACGAGCGCCACTCCGAACAGAGTCTCGGTGAGACGGAGCCGGATGAATATCTGATGGATTCCCATCGTCGCCACGAGGGCCGGGACAATGATCGGCATCATCAGCAGCCATTCAACGGTCGACTTGCCCCTGAACTCGTTTTGGCCGAGCGCTCGCGAGGCCGGCAACCCGACGATGATTGCCATCAGGGTGACCAGGACTCCCAGCTTGGTGCTGTTCCATAGGCCTTCGAAGACCCGGGATGAATCGTCGGCAACGTAGGTCCATGCGCGCATGCCCCACTCGGTGGGAAGCAGGTTGGGGAAGTTCCAGCGGAAAGCAAACGACCAGACGAAGAGCGTCACCATCGGTAGACCGACGAATACGACAATCGAGCTGACGGCAAGGCGGCGCACCCAACGGGTAGCCGGCGAGTCCGGGTCGACGTTGGCTTCGAACTCCTTCGGAGCTTCTTGCTGATCTTGGGGTTTGGTATCAGTGGTCATGTCAGCTCACCGCATACTTAGCTAGGCGCCGGTAGGCGATCAGCAGGAGGATGGCCACGAAAGCCAGGACGATGCTGATCGCCATTGCCTCTGGCCGTAGAGCCAGATCGGGGTCCTGGTATTGGCGGTATGCCACCACCGGCAACGTCGTCGGGAATCTCACTCCTAATAAGAGGGGGATCTCGTAGTTGGCGAAGGTGAAGGCGAAGATGATGATCGAGGTGGACATGATCCCCGGCATGATCAGGGGCAAGAGCACCGAGAAGAATCGTTGCCGCGAATTAGCACCGAGTGTTCTCGCCTGCTCCTCATACTGGGGCCCCACGCTCTGCAGGATGGCAAGCACAACCAACCCAACGAATGGGACCTCCTTCCACAGGAAGGTCAGGATGATGGCGATCCCGGCCTTGTCAAAGACCAGGGCGGGGAAGTCGGCGGGAACGTCTATCACACCCATTGCTGTGCCGAGCCGGGCAATCAGTCCACTCTGAGTGATCAGCAGAATGATGCCGCTGGCCGCAACGAGATGTGGCACCGGGATCGGTATCTGGAAGAGGAACGTGGCGAGTTTGCTGCCCCCGAACTTCTGCCGGAGCACTAGCGCAAACCCGACGGCCAGAACGCTGGAGAGAACCGTTGCGATGAACGCGATCCGGAACGTAAGCCAGAGGGACCGTAGGAAGTTGCTGTCGGTAAGCACCGAGAAGTAGTACTCAAATGTGAAATCGCGCAGACCGATCGCCGGGAAGTAGCCAAGGCTCTGGCCTAGTCCGACCAGGAGACCACCTCCAAACAGAAGCACGATCAGCCCGACGGCGGGGGTCAGCATCAAAGGGATCTTGACTGCTTCCTTGATACGCCGCTTTGTAGATACTTCGCTCAGTTCGCTCACCTCCCGGGAAGGTTTGGGTGGGGTGCCTCCGCAGAGGCACCCCACAATGTGTTGGCTAGTTCTCGAGAACGTTCTCGATCCAGCCGGCCTCCATGGCCGTCACCCATTCGCCCTGTGGCTCGGGCAGCGCCTTCGAGGTCAGTTCGGCAGCCGGGATCGTGGCGATACCCGTGCCGTAGCTGGCCAGCGTTGCTTGTGCATCCTCGGGCCATGTCGACGGATCGGTCGGCACCAACCAGCCCCACTGCTCCGGGTCAGCCATGATCAGCTGGAACTCCGGTGAGAGGATGTAGTTGGCAAGCACCATCGCCCCAGCCGGATTGGCTGCGTTGAACGGGATTGCCACGTAGTTGTTGTTGGAGAGCGTCCCCGTGTCGAACTGGAACGTGCGAATCGACTCGGGATAGACACCCGAAGCGATATTCGTCGACGCCCGCGCCGGGTCGTAGCTCAGATTGAAGTGGATCTCTGTGTTGGCCATGAGATCCGCCATTGCTGCACCTTCGGGGTACGTCGCTCCACCGCGCCACAGATCGGGCTCGAGGTCGTTCAGGTACTCCCAAACTACGGGTGCGTACTGATCAAACACTGCCTGGTCGAATTCACCCAAGAACGGCTCAGGTCCGCCTGCTGCCCAATAGAACAGATGGCGGATGAACACGCTTCCGACGAAGTCCGGGATCGCCGGGTAGGTGAACGTGCCGGGGTTCTCATGGACCCAGGTCTGCAACGCCTCGAACGTGGTCGGAGCTGCATCTACAAACGCAGTGTCGTACTCGATGACGAACTGGGCATGACCCCACGGCGACTCGAGACCCTCTACCGGCTCACCAAAGTCGTTGGCGATGGCAGGATCGTCCCAAGGCACGTAGATCGCGTTCGGAAGTGATTCCGACCACGGACCGTAGAGCAGTCCAGCGTTCTTCAGCGTGGCGAAGTTCTCACCGTTGATCCACATGAGATCGATGGTGCCGTCCTCGGTCACGCCGGCGGCGGACTCATCCAGGACCTTGTTGACAAAGTCGGCGGCATCAGCGGGAACGCGATTCAGCGTGATGTTGAACTGTTCCTTGATTGCATCACCGATGTCGTTGTCAACGTTGGCGTTGATTGTGTCCGAGCCACCCCACATGAACCAGTTCACCGTGGTGCCGTCAGCAGCCGCCAAGACCTCTTCCCAGGTGCTGAACCCGGGAGCATCGACCGGCGTACCGCCAGCCGCAGCAGTCGTTTCTGTCGATCCTGCGGTCGTCTCGGTCCCTGCGGCTGTATTTTCGGTCGCAGCAGCTGTTGTCTCCGTGGTCCCTGCGTCATCGTCATCGTCGCCACCACAGGCGGCCACGATCAGCGCAAAGGCCATCAATGCCAGCAACCATCGCCAGCTGCTGCCCTTCAGATGTGTCATATACCTTCTCCTCGTATTTGTTCGAACTGGAATGAGTCCGATCCTCTCGCGGCGGACGATTGCAGCCGTTGGCTGAAGGCGCCATCCGCATCCCTGCCGGCAGTCACGCCGGCCGGGCCACTTCGTCGTCAGCAGTTCACCCCCGGTCTCTGTAGATGCCGGGCGGTGCCGACGCGTTCAACTGTTCGCATGCCTAACCAGGCTGCAACTTCCAACAACTCGTCGCTCGAGTCGCCCTGACCAACCGCATAGTGATGCTCGTGGCCGCGGACGACGAGTGTGTTGACAAGATCTGCTAGCTCAATCGGCTCCCCATTGAGCTCAAATCCCCCAAACCAACCCCGGGTACCGGTGAAACCTTTGGCGGGGTGTTCCTCGATACGGGCACGGACCACCAGCAACTCCGAGGCGTTGTCACCGACATAGGTGATCGTGGTTTCCTGGGGGGCGAAGACTTGGTCTCCGGCAACGCCGTATACGTCTGGCGACTTTCGTCCCAGGGTGGGGTGGTCAATCCAGGTGATCCCGTCCTCATTGGCAAAATGCCGGGGACTGACGCCGCAGTGCCACATCAACATCGTATTGGTTGCCGGGTCCAGGGCGGTCATGTCGAGCAACGTCGATGAACCCGATCGATCGCCGAGTTCGTTGAGGAGCAGCATCGATAGGGCGCCGGGGACGTCGCCTTCACACGACACCGCAAAGCCGTCCTCGGAACCGAGCCAGCTGTACGCCATGCACGGAGCCACCCCCAAGATTTCCTGGAACTTCGGCCAGCACTGAACTGCCAACGCCGAGTAACCGTTGGTGATCGCAAGCTGCTTGAGAGCGAGGTAGAGGCGAGCGCCTCTTTCCATACCGTCCGCACCCGCGGTCACATTGGCCGCAGCGGCGGTGAGGTCGGCTACGACCTGCTTGGCTTCGGCCCGATCGGTTGCATCGGTTAGCTCCGCCAGTTCTCCAAACTCATGAGCGATAACCCTGGTCCCGAGCCGTGACCTGATCTGAGTCTCTTCGAAGTTCATGTTGTAGAACCCGGGCGAGTTGCCGCCGATCCATCCGATCCGCGCCGTGGACATCCTCTTGATGGCCCGCAATGACCTTGCGGTGACCTCGAAACGCTCGATGAACTCCTGGTCGTCGACATGCCCGAAGAACCACTTGTACGGCGGGGCATCCTCGCGCAGGTAGCGGGTCAGGATCGACGCGTAGTGGTTGACCGAAACCAGCGAGTGCAGCTTGATCTCACCTTCCTGGTGGGGGTCCGGGGTGCCCCATATGCCAATCCGTGGTGCGACATCGGCAAATGGCAACACCAGCTCCCCGGAGGCGACCGTCGCCAACTGCACCATCAGGAAATCGACCTGCTGCGCCTTCAGTTCTCTTGCTGCCGCTTCGGCGAGCTCGATGTCGGTTACAGGATCCTTGATCGCGACCAGTTCGAAATCGAGCCGATCCGCAAGGCCGCTCAGACCACTGATCGCTCTGCCGTACTGATTTAGCTCGATGCCGTAATACGATGCGAACGCCACCCCGACATAGCCGATGCGAAGCCTTGCTTCATTGGGTCTCATGTCGGTCATGCCTCGTTCCTCTCCGATGCGGTTGCCGCCCAAGCCTCAAAAATGATTGCCACGGTCGTTGCCCCGGCGTCGGGCACACCAATCGCCTTATCCCCCGCGTACTTGGCCCGACCTCTGGACGCAGGCATGGAGGTCGTAGATTCGACGCCGCTGCGGGCGGCTGCGGCCACGGCGGCCAGCGCCTCCCCGATGGGCAGACCCGCTTCCGCTGCATCGCGCGCCGAAGCTGCTGCCGGGACGAGTGCATCGACCATGGTCTTGTCGCCGGGGCTGGTCTGGCCACGGCGCATTACTGTTTCCACCCCGCCGGTCAGCGCATCCGCCAGATCTGCTGAGTCAGTATGCGGGGCGTCACCGAAAGTGCGACCGGCCACCTTGAACAGGCTTCCGAAGAGGGCGCCTGCAGCACCCCCCATCTCGTCGAGAAAACCGGAAGCGAGCGTCTTCAGCACCTCGCTGGGAAGCGGCTCAGCGTTGTCGGCCAGCTCGCGGCGGGCATGCCGCATCGCGGTGGCGACGTTGACGCCGTGGTCCCCATCGCCTACTGCTGCGTCGAGACGGGAGAGTTCCTCGACATGCTCATCTACTGCCTCGGCCGCGGCGAGGACCAGCCGCCGCCAATCCTTGCCGTCGAGCTTCGTCGCGATGTTGGTCACTGGGTGTCCTTGGTTTTGGGAGCGATGAACTGGACAGAGGCACCAACCGCTGGTGCGTCGTAGAGGGCTTTGGTCTCGGAATCGACCCGGCAGAGCGAAATGGCAAAGCCCGCCGACTCCTGGGTGGTTGCATATGGCCCGAGCCACGCCCGATGCACGGAGACGCCGTGCTCACCGAGAACCTCGTCGATCCTGCGATAGAGGATCGACAGTTCCATCAGCGTCATCGAACCAGAGTTGTTGACAAGGACGCACACCTCGTCACCGGCTTCGTAGGGGAGATCCTCGAGCAGCGTCGGCATCATCAGGTCCACGACTTCGTTTGCGGTGGGAACCGTGACGGCATCACCGCCGGTCTCGCCGTGGACTCCGACTCCGATGGCCATCTCGCCGTCGGCGAGGTCACCGATCGGTTCGCCGGAGATTGGGTGCGAGCAGTTCCCAAGCGTGGCTGAAAGCGTTCTCGTGTTGTCCCGTACCCGCTCTGCCATCTCCCGGCATTCCGCAAGGGTGGCACCGGTCTCGGCGTAGGCCCCGACGATCTTCCAGACAAAGAACAGACCGGCGGAGCCCCGGCGCTCGGGCTCGGACCCGCGCGGGGCAGAATCGACATCGTCGTACAGGATCACCGACTCAACGTTGGTAATCCCTTCATCTTCGAGATCCTCGAGAGCTAACTCGGCGTTGAGGACGTCACCCGAGTGGTTCGAAACACATATCAGAACGCCCGCCCCGCCATCGGCTGCCTTTACGCCCTGGGCCAGCTTGGAAGGACCGGGTGCGGTAAAGATCGGCCCGGGCACGTTTACGTCAAACAGGCCGGGACCGACGAGACCAATCATGGCTGGCTCATGACCAGACCCGTTACCGATGACCAATCCAACCTTGCCGGCGGCCTTGCGCTGTGCCCTGACGATCAGTCCATCTTCTAGCGCGATGATGTGCGGATAGGCAGCAGCGAACCCGGCAAGCATGTCGGCAACGATCTCCTCGGGATCGTTGATCAGCTTCGTGGTCCGCACAGATCCTCCTACTTGTTCGGGGTCGTCTTTCGTTCGCTTCCACCGAGGCGCTTGCGCACAAACTCGGCGGCTTCGCCAGCTTCTGCCATGAGATCACCCGCAAGGGGGCGGAACGCATGGGTTGACCGACCTGTTTCAACGTTGTGGTTGGGGAAGGTCTCGACAACAACCCAACCGTCATAGCCGACGTCGTCGAGCGCAGTCGCAATCTCATCCCAGTTGATGTGGCCCTTACCCGGCATCTCCCGGTTGTTTGCCGCACACTGGAAGTGGCCGAGTCGCGGCCCGGCATCACGGATTGCAGCGCCCAGGTCGGGTTCTTCCATGTTCATGTGGAAGGTGTCCAGCTCGATGCGAACCGCAGGGTGATCAACGAGGGCGAGGAACTCCTGAGCCATGCTCACTGTGTTGATGAGGAAAGTCTCGAAACGGTTGAGGACTTCCATGCAGACCGTGACGCCGATGGCGTCGGCGGCAACGGCCACCTCTCGCAGCGAATCGGCCGATCGTTGCCGTCTGGAGCCGAGGTCGTCGTCAGGAAACGCAAACCATGGGGCATAGGTCACGCCGCCGAGAATTGGGCTCTTCAGATCGCTCGCTACATCGAGACATCTCTTGAGATACTCGATACCACTGCGGCGGACTGCTGGATCGGGGTCGGATATGTCGGTTTCGGGGGTGAGTCCCGTACTGCACAAAACGGAGAGATTGTGCTTGGCGCTTTCGCTTCTGATCCGGCGTGGGTCTGCGAGGACATGGGGCATCAGCGAGATCTCCACGCCGTCGTATCCGCATTCGGCCGCTTTGGAGAAGTAAGCCGCCTGATCGTCGGACCAGCGATCCATGAAGTAGAAGATCTCGATGCCGACGGTTCGAGCGCTCATCTGTCGAGCTCCTCTACGAAGTCAATGAGCATCTTTGCGGTTACGTCGTCGGTCACGAGAGTGTTGAAATAGCCACCGCGCAGACCGCCCACGATTGGTGGGACCTTCGGCTTGCCTCCGGCCACGAGGACACTCCATGGAACGTGGCGCAGATCCTCGAGCTTGATTCCGATCAGATTCGAATCACTCAGCGACTTGACGTGGTTGCCATCGATGTCGTAGTAGTAACCGAGAGCGTCACCCACCGCGCCGCGCGCTCGCAGATCTTCGAGATCATCGGCGGCGAGAATACCGTATTGAAAGAGGATGGCTGTGGTGTCGACCGGGCCGACGCTTTGCAGCATCATGTCGGACCCGCGAGCGCGATCGAGCGTTGCGGCGACGGCAGGCTCCCGGGCAAGACGAGTACTGAGGTCCGGATCAGTGATGAATCCGGGGACCTGCAGCGCCTCCCTAGTTCCTCCAGCGAGTTCTGCCATCTTCGACGTGACGTCGAATCTCGCCCAATCCCTGTTGTATGCCGCCCCGATGAGTTCGATGAAGGCACAATCAACATGGCGATCGGGCCGAAAGCGTTCTGGGAGGTGGGCGATTGTTCGACCAATGCCAAGCCCCACGCGCATGCCTGGTTGGAGCTGGCCTGACAGAAACCCGGCCGCACCTTCAGCAAGCACGGATTCGAGGGACCGCCCGGATTGCTCGGCCGTGACAACCACAGCATCGCGCAGGCCGAATTCACGGATCAGGCTGGTCTCCAACTCGATGTGCCAATCGGGAGGGACCTTGACCTGGATCTCCAAGATCCCGGAAGTGCGAGCGAGACTCAGGACCCTATTGATCTTGATGCGGGAGTAGCCCAGCTGCTCGCCGATTTCGTTCTGGGTAAGGCCTGCCTGGTAATACAGCATCGCAGCTCGGACACAGAGCCGGTAGTCCGCCTCTGAAACTCCCGACGGCAACCCCGCCAGATTCTGTTGAACATCTGTTCGGAGGACGTTCATGTGTTCATCGTAGCCGCCGCCTCGCAGTGATGCAATCAGATCATTCCCTGCTCGCCGGACCGCGATCTACGCGGCGAAGACGAGCCCATTCACGCTGCGGATTGCCTGACAACGTCTCGCACCATCAACCTACTGGAGCCGTGGCTGAAGTGGGGCCTAGCTCTCCAGCTGCGATGGCGCCCTGATCAGGCCATCGATCGCCGTTCTCAGGTCAGAAAGATTGAAGGGTTTGCCGACGAAGGCGTCGGCCATTGCGGTTTTGGCCCGAACTCGAGACAAGTCGCTGTCATGCGCAGTTGCAACGAGGACCGGAATCTCGCTAGTGCTGGGGTCGCTTCTGAGCTGCTCGAGAACTTCCCAGCCGTTGATACCCGGTAAAGCGATATCCAAGACGATGGCATCGGGCAGCACCTCCCGAGCCATTTCCAGCCCGGACTCGCCGTCCACGCTGTGCACAACGTTGAAGCCGTCCATTGTCAGACACATCTCGATGAGTCGTCGTGTCGGATCTGAGTCCTCGACGACCAGGATGGTCTTGGTTGGCATCGGTCTTTCCTCGGATTGGTGCAGGTCATCTGTCTGTCGGCCCTCGGTGCGCCGTCTGAAGGAACGGGCCCAATCGGTCCGATGATTTAGTCTGAGGCTTCGAACGCCGACATATATGGGAGATCAGGCGACTCTGCGACTGGAATCCCATGACTGCAACAACGTCCAACCAAGCGGGTGGCTCCTCGAGGGCTCGATCTCGCGCATTGGGTGTTGCACTGCTGAGCCTGCTGTCCTTCGCCGTTCTGTCTACTGCCCTGCTCGGCTTCGAGGTCTTCCCCCAGGAGCTTGCCTTTGATTTCAGCCAGATTGCATACGTGATCGTTCCGGCGGGCGCCGGCCTTGCCGTTATCGCCGCCGCCGTGACCAACGAAGGACAATCGAGAATTGCATAGGCAACGATCGGCTCTGGCGTACTCGCCTGGGGGATCGGAGAGATCATCTGGGTGTACTACGAGGCTGTGCTGAAGGTCGAGGTGCCTTACCCCGGCTGGGCGGACGTCTGCTACCTCCTCGAGCGGGGAGCGCACCGATTCGACTCGGCTGTTCCCGGTTCCGGCATCGGCCTCCCCATTGCCCGATCTCTTGCTGAAGCACACGGCGGGTCCTTGCATCAAGGCGCGTCGAGCAAGCTCGGCGGTGCCTGCTTTGAGCTCGAGATGCCGGCCGCAGCGCAGCAAGCGAAGACCGCAATGCAGGACGAACCGGCGCCGGCATAGGCAGGGTTGCTCGGCACGGCTGGTGCGACCGACACTTCGGTCGAGAGGTATTCGGCTCGATCGGCACTGATTCCGTAGACATCCCCTCGTGGACGTGATATGCCATGAGGAGGACCGGGTGCGTGCGCGAAGGGTTCCGCTGAATCTACAGCGAGAGTCCTGGAGGCTCTCGTGGAGAGGAAGTGGTTATGTCCACGGACGAGCCCAGAGACGCGACCAAAAAGGACCTAGCGACCGGCATGCTCGCTCGAACCGAGCCGGAGATGATTCCCGAGAGAGCACTGCTGGAGCGGTGGCCGATCGGCGAGTACAAGTATCTCTACACAACCGGCCCGTTTTTGCTTCCCGAGAACTCCGGGTCATTGGACTGGACCCTTCTCAACAACGCCAAATCGCAGCAGCGCGCCCGGGTCACTGTGTTCAAATGCCCGGTAGGAGCAGTGAAGTCACCTGTCGCCCCGGGGGCACTAGTCGTGACACTGGATCCCGGAGAGAGCACACACAACGCCAACGAGTACCCGGAAGGGTTTGCATACGAGGTTGTGCTGGAGTGCAACAGCAAGCGTCTCTTTCCGTACGTCTCGGTGTGGCCCGGTTACTTCGGTGTGGTCATACCAGGTACGGGGATCGGCGCCGGAGCCTTTGTGCGTCAAATGCGCTAGCGCGATCACCGGAGCGACGCCTGATCAAGCCTTCCGTAAAGCGAGGACATCAAGGGTGCCTATCGTGCAGACGTGACATGGAATGAACCTCGCTACGTGCTCTCACAAGAAGAGATCGGGATCCTTTTGTCGTTTGCCAAACGACCTGAGGCAATTACCCGGGAGTGGGCACGCCGACTCCGATCCGGCGTGGATCGGGACGAACTGTATGACTTGTTCGCACTCGCAGGGCTTTCTCGATCCACGGCCCGCGGATTCATCGACCGCTCGCAGCAGGAGTCATCAGAGGGCAAGAGCGATCCGGCACAGCTCGGGTTTCGACGAGCGATGATCGGCAGCATCGTTGTATACACCTTGGCTGCAGTTGCGTTCTTGATCGCGGCGCAGGGCATCACCCTCGGGGTCGTGACAATGGTGGGCGTCTTCATCCTCTGTGCTGGCATGCTGTACCGGGTGATTCCGCGACTTGCGGCCGCTCGGCGCTGAGGCTTCAGACGCACGCCATCCGACGACGCAGCTCTGGACGTCAGGTGGATGTGGCTAGCCGGTCCGCTCGCCGGCCGTACGCACTGTCGGTGCGTATGCGCTCCACTTCATCCAATCCTCGAATCGGCGTCGATCTGCCGGGAGTCCTTCGAGCTCAACCGATCCCTTGCCAAGTGCATCCCTTAAGGAAGTACGGCCCATATAGACGCGATATAGCTCCCGAACCTGTGCCCGCACTTTCACAGCCACCGGCAGACACGGATCTTCCAAGCAGACCGAGACATCTTGACGTTCCATGGTTAGCCAGAAGCGCCGGGCATCCTGCTCGAATTCGAAACAGAGAACGGTCTTGCCGGCAGGCAACTGAGCCCTATTCACATGACGGGAGATGAACAGCATCAGAAGCTCGGGATCGAGCTCGGCGGGCCTGGGGTCTTCGATTACCCAATTGGCCACCCACTCACCGATCGTCCGCACCACCGGGCGCAGAGTCTCACCGACGGGAGTGAACGTGTACCCCTCGCCACTCGGCAGGCGTTCGATGATGCCATCTCGCTCCAGACGGCGCAGCCGGTTGGCAAGAACGGAGCGGGAGATCCCGGGCAGCCCTCGCTCAAACTCGTTGAACCGAACCGGGCCGAATAGGAGTTCGCGGACGATGAGGAGTGTCCATCGATCGCCGAGCAACTCGGCCCCCTTGGCAATCGGACAGTATTGACCGTATGAGCGCATGCGTTTGAGTATGCCAGGATCCGCCGCAGAGTGGTTCGAATTTCGAACTTCCGACTGTATGAAGCTGCGCCTACTGTCCCTGCCATGACAACGACAACACGCCTCACGGATCTCCAAGCCACCTTCGAGGGAACGATCCACCTTCCCGAATCCCCCGGATACAACGAGGTACGCAAGGTCTGGAACGGCCAGATCGACCGTCGTCCCGCTCTCGTTGCGACGTGCGCCAATACCAATGATGTCTCCCGAGCAGTGAAGTACGCAGTGGAGTCAGACCTGCCCCTGTCTGTGCGTGCCGGCGGTCATCACGTGGGTGGGAGCGCCATCGTTGCCGAAGGTGTCGTAGTTGATCTGGCCCAGATGACCCAGGTTCGTCTTGATCCAGCGACGGCAACCGTACGAGTCGGGGGCGGCGCAAAGCTCGGCGATCTCGACCGCGGGACCCTTCCCCATGGCTTTGTGACGCCCGCAGGCATAGATCACGACACCGGTGTCGGCGGGCTGACCCTCGGCGGTGGCATCGGGTGGAGCATGCGCAAGCACGGCCTTACCTGCGACAATCTCAAAGCGGTCACGATGGTCGATGCGGCCGGCGAGGTCGTTTGGGTCTCAGATGCATCGGACCCCGAACTCATGTGGGGGCTGCGTGGCGGAGGCGGCAACTTCGGCATTGTGACCGAATTCGAGTTCGCCGCCCACTCAATCGAGCCCTCAGTCACGGCCGGATTTGTATTCTATGACGGCGCCGATGCCGTGCAGGTTCTGCGTAACTACCGGGACGTTGTCGCCGACGCGCCCGACGATCTAACGACGATCGTGTTCCTACGGATAGCGCCCAGCGCCCCGTGGATCCCGACCGAGCTGGTGGGCCGGCCGGTAGTGATGATCGGTGCGACCTGGCTAGGAGACACGACCGCTGGAGCCGGCTGGGCTGACCGGCTGCGCCGGCTGGCGCGGCCGCTGGCCGATACCATCTCGCCAAAGCCGATGACCGAACATCAAGCTGTTCTT
Source organism: uncultured bacterium (assembly GCA_965368515.1). Taxonomy (GTDB): domain Bacteria; phylum Actinomycetota; class Acidimicrobiia; order Spongiisociales; family UBA5794; genus JAAETI01. The sequence continues at coordinate 27,921 of CBDUNF010000003.1, read as the reverse complement.
GACGGAGCCAATCCCGTGGGCCATCGCTACTACTGGAAATCGGCACCGCTTGCAGAGCTATCCGACGAGGTCATTGATCTCCTCGACCAGCACCTCCGGACCATCTCATCACCACACAGCCTGCTCGGCTTCTTCCAGATGGGCGGCGCCGTTGCTAGGAACCACGACATGGGGGCATTCCCGAATCGGGACGCTCAATTCCTCATTAACTATGCGGGGCAGTGGATCGACGCAGACGAGGATGGGCGCCATCGCGATTGGACTCGAGCGGCAATGGCTGAGTTCGCCGACCACACGCTTGCTGGCGGCTACGTGAACTTCCTGACCGAACAGGGATCGGACGCAGTCCGCCAAGCCTACGGCGAGGAGTCGTTCGGCCGATTGGTTGCGATAAAGGACCGCGTCGATCCGACGAATGTCTTCCGCCACAACCAGAACATCCCACCGTCGAGCAGCGGTCGCTGAACCGCGGCTGCTGGCGTGGAATCGCGCAGCGCTCACGTTACGCTCGAGGCAAGACCGGCCCTTTGCACTGGATACCGATATGCCACGTAGAAACCGGGTCGACCCATGGGGTGACCTTCACGCAGAGTCCGCCCACGGGATGTTTACGGGCAATCGGGGCTGTCTCGTCGACGACACCGGCCGCCTCGCGCGTCACCACCAAGGGTCGTTGTGGATTGCTTGCCGCACCGAGTTCCGCAACTGGAAGCATCCGCTCGATCAGCCGCGCACGTGGACTCCTCTCTTCTTCCTCGACGACGCCGTTGCTCTCGCAGCCGGCCATCGACCCTGCGGGTTGTGCCGGCGCACGGATTACCTCGCGTATCGCAAAGCAGTCAGCCTGGCTATTGGTGCCGAGAAGCCGCTTCGAGCGCCAGATCTGAATCGGCTACTCGCCGCGGAACGACACCGGCCCGGAAGAGGACTCGTGCGAGCAGCCGACAGAATCGTAGAGACGCACGACTTGGACTCATTGCCCACCGGGGTAGTGATTGTCGAACGGTCGACAGGAGAGTGCCACCTGGTCACCAAAGACAGCCTCCAGCCGTTCTCGTTCGGCGGATGGGGCCCACCCGTTGCGCGGCCGGGGGGAATCGCGGTTGCCGTGCTGACGCCGCCGACCTCGGTGGCAGCGTTGGGCAATGGCTTCGTCCCGGTGCTGCACGAAAGCGCCGTTTGACGGCTGAAGGACTCCTGCGGCCACACCGCTGAGGCGTTCTCGCGGCTGAACGGGGGCAATCTGCAGCGAGTTACCGCACCGGACTGATCGGGCAGCGAGGCAATCGTCAGTGGTCGTCTTCCTCTTCCGATTCGTCCTCGGACATCCCCGGCGTAAGACGCAGGCCGGCGACAAGCCTGTCGATCTCGGCTTCGGTCAGCCTGGCCTCGGGATGGAGCCCAAACACCGTGTAGTAACTCGGCGGCATAGAGCCCTCACGGATCACCTCGATGGTTTCCTCGGCCTCTCCACGATCGACGGTGAACTCGGAGTAGTTGACCTCGTCCCGCCCCTCATCGACATGGCGGGTGACCAGCCATGAAATCGGGGCCACGTTCGAGTACCACGGCCACTCCACCTCGTTGCTGTGGCACCCAAAACAGGCGTTGACCATCAGTTGACGGGTCTCAGGCGATGACCATGCCGGCTCGCCAATCACCGGAGGGTTGGTATGACTGCGCCCGTACGGCACCAATTGGATCAAGCCGAACAGCAAGATGCCCGCCAAAGCGAAATGCCCGACCACCGGACCAAGCCCCCGTGCGCTGCGCCGCACAGACAGGACGATCGCCGCCGCTGCCAGGATGATTCCCAGGAGCCCGAATAGCGGTGCAGCCCCGGCAACCACGCCCGAGGCAACGGCGAGGATGACCACGGCCAGCCCGATTGCGAAGGCAAGGCGGTTGTCGCCCAACGTCGCGACCAACCGACGGATCAGTGTTGTGTTCATCCTTCTACTCCCTATCAGAATTCTGGTTGCGGCAAGGGCGCACCCGATGCCTTCACCGGGTGAGCAGGGCCTGGATCTCGTGGACCTTGGGTACTCGACCCGAAACGACGACCTGCTCGTCGATGACCAAGCCGGGCGTCGACATGATCCCGTACGAGGCGATCTCGGCGTAGTCGGTTACCTTCTCGACGCTCGCTTCGACACCCGCCAATTGCAGCGCCTCGTTTGTTCTCTTCTCGAGGGTTGTGCAGTTCGCACAGCCCGGGCCGAGGACTTTGATATTCATGTGTTAGCTCCTTACAGAATGAGATTGAAGAGAAGACCGACCGCGAGGATCCCCGAGGCGACGACTGCGACGAAGATCCCGAGAAGCCGGGGCTTGAGTACCCGCCGCAGCAGGACCATCTCGGGAACCGACAATGCCACGACCGACATCATGAAGGCAAGCACCGTTCCCATCGCCAGCCCCTTGGCGTGCAGGGCCTCGACCAACGGTAGGACGCCGGCGGCGTTGGAGTACAGCGGAACACCGATGCCAACTGCCACCGGGACGGCCAATGGGTTGTCGGGCCCGGCGGCGCCAACGAAGAAGTCCTCGGGTACCCATCCGTGGATTGCGGCCCCAATGCCGATTCCCACCGCCAGATACGGCCAGATCTTGCGAAGAATCGAAACGACCTCTTCGCGTCCCATGGCAAAGCGATCGGTCCAGGTGAGCCCACCTGCAAGGTCTACCGGCTGGCCGCGCAGGGTTGTCTCGAACACGAACGGCTCCACGTAGCGTTCGAGACGCAGACGGCCAATCACCCAGCCCGCGACGATTGCGAGCAAGAGGCCGGCGGTCACGTAGACGGCGGCGACCTTCCAGCCGAACAGCCCATAAAGAAGAACGATCGCAACCTCATTGACCATCGGACTAGCGATCAAGAAGCTCATCGTGATGCCGAGGGGCACCCCGGCTGCGACAAAGCCGATGAACCCGGGGACCGCACTGCACGAGCAGAACGGTGTCACGACGCCGAGACCAGCGGCGGCGACGTTGCCGACCCCCTCTCGGCGCCCTCCCAGCAATGCCCTGGTTCGCTCGACACTCATGAAGCTGCGCAGCACGGTCACCGCAAAGATGATCCCGCATAGCAAAAGGGCAATCTTGGTCGTGTCGTAGAAGAAGAATTCGACCGCAGCGCCGAGGTGGGTGTCACGATCCAAGCCGAGCGTGTCAAAGAGGGCCCATTCCCAGAAAGGCCGATGGATTGAGTAGAGGATCACCCAACCGACGACTGCAGCAAGGAGCCCTCCCCACAGGCGCCAGTGGTGGCGTTGAATTTCCTGCGTCTCGACGGTCATGGGCGGAACGGCAACGCGGTGACGATTGCTTTGGTCGCGGTGGGCGACAGCTCGTAATCAATCCAGCGACCGCGTCGGGTTGTCGTGACCAGACCGGCTTCTCGTAACACCCTCAAGTGATACGACAGAAGATTGGGGGCGATGTCGATCGCCTCCTGAAGATCACAGACACACTTCTTGCATCCGCCAAGCCGGTCGAGAATCTGGAGCCGGATCGGATCACCGAGAGCAGAGAACAGCTCTGCCCTCACTTCAAGTGTCATTGATTCAATAGTTCTTGAACTCATAGCCCGACTATCGCGCCGCCAGAGCCGCAACCTCTAGGGCCGGAGAGCACTCCGGGTCGGGACGCCAGCCCAAATCGAGCCGCCGCTAGGCGGAACGCTCAGCTGCAGTCGCGGCGTCGTCGCAGACCCTCACCACTTCATTCCTCCTCCTCAATGCGTAGGAGGCCCCGGCCAAACGTACTACCCGAGATCTAGCTCGAATCAGCCACACGCCTGATGTATGGACCACGTTCTTGATGCACTATGTCGACATAACACAGCGATCTGTTGCCCACCCCTTCCCTCCCGCTCCAGGGCAACCGACAGGGGCCCCCGGATGTTCTCCTCCCTCCATCCGGGGGCTTCGCAGGTCGGGGGTGGCGGACGGGGTCGATCGCCTGGGTAGCTCTCCGACTTAGCGGTATGGCCACGCAAGTTCCATGTATCACAGCGCCTGTGTCGGCCTCCTGTAACGGGTAACCGGAAGGGGGGACATGGAGATTGTGGCGTTCGCGGCTGGCATGGCAACCGTGCTCAGCGCCTTCCAACTGTTGCCGCAACTGGCTAGAAGCATGCGGCTCAGCTCCACCGCCGGCCTTTCCCCGATCTGGGCGTCGATAGGGGTAGTCATCAACGTTGGCTGGGGTGCCTATCGCTGGTCCCAGGAGTTGTGGCTCAGCCTGCTGTCACCAATCATCGCCGCCGGGCTGTACGTGGCCCTGCTGTGGCTCGTTCTCCATTCGATACCCCAGCGCCGCGGGACCTACCTGGCAATCGCAGGAGCCTCGTCGACGATCGGTATCGCCGGCCTTCTCGGCGGCTGGCAGCTCGTCGGGACCGCTCTCGGTTTGTGGGCAGGCGTTCAAATAGCTCCGGCCGTTTGGAGTGCTTTCCGCACCAAGGGACAACTGGCGATCGCCCCGGGGCTGTGGATGGTGGGACTCGGCCAGGCGCTGCTGTGGGGCTATTACGGACATGCGGTCGGCGACGGGGCACTGGTCATCTATGGCGTGGCGATGGGCACAGGATCGGCTGCCATCCTCGTGCGATTCGCCACAATCAGGGTTCGACTGCGCGGCCAAGGGGAAACTACGAAGACCATGACATCGTCTCAGCCCGGTGTGGCTGCGGTGCTGATGAAGGATCCCGCCGAAGCCGTCTAGGGCACGCACTTGCGGCTCGGTGCCGTGCGATAATCAGCGGACGTGAGCAGACAACAGGATTCCCGAGCCGACACCGAGACATGGTTCGTCGATCGAGGGGTACCGCACTTCATCGACGCCTACAACGCCAGCGAGGATGTTCTCACCCGGGCGTTGCCAATGCTCGTGCTGCTGTTCCTATTCAGCTCGATCAGCGCCATCGATCTCGATTGGCCGGCATTGGGGATCATCACGGCCAGTGTCGCCGGCCTGGCCATCTTGCTGGCTGTCTGGATGGGCATCAACCGAATACGCGGCCTCCGCCCGTTGCTGCGGAGGCCCGACAGGGTCGGGCCCGTCGAAATCGGCGTCTTTCTGGTTGTACCAACATTGCTCCCACTCATATTCGGGGGCGACTGGTCCGGAGCGCTCATAACCCTGACAACCCAGGCCGTCATTCTCGGCCTCGTCTACCTAATTACGAGCTTTGGTGTCGTTGCTATCTCGCTGTGGGTGGGTGCCCAACTCATCCATTCCATCGGTAGGACTTTGCGACTGTTCACCCGCACCCTGCCGCTGCTTCTGATTGGTTTCATGTTTCTATTCATCAACGCCGAAGCGTGGCAATCGGCAGGGCGGCTTGATACCTCGCTGCTGGTTGCCGTCGGCGCATTGTTCGCACTGCTGGCCGGTGTGTTTCTCGGCACACAGATTCCTCAGGAGCTACGCAATCTGAACGTGTTCTCCTCATGGGACGAGATCGAAACACTCAGCGAGGATGCCCCGGGGGCACGGGTCACCAGCGAAGATAAACCCGCACCGCCGCCGCTGTCCCGGCGGGAACGGGGCAATCTATGGCTGCTGGTCTTCATCAGCCAATCGTTCCGCTTGGTGCTTGTCAGCGCCCTGATTGGGGCGTTCTTCGTTGGTCTTGGCCTGCTTGTCATTCAACCGGAGACGGTGCAGCTGTGGACAACGGCAGACCCGACAGTTCTCTGGAAGTCAACCCTGTTCGGCATCGAAGTCGAGTTGTCGACTGAGCTGCTGCGGGTCTCCGGCTTCCTTGCCGCATTCGCTGTCGTGTACTTCAGCGTCTACACGACCACAGAGTCGGCGTTGCGCGAGGAGTTCTACGAGGACATCACCACCGAGGTCCGCCAGAACCTCGCCGCCCGCGCCCGTTACCTGGCGTAATCGTGTCGGTGGTCGCCCCGCAGCGCGTCCGGAGTTCCGCTCCAATCGTGGTTGCGGCCCTCATTGTGCTCGGCTGCTCCAGCCAGGACGCCACCCCACCCACCTCTGCTCCGGCCCCCACGACCACAACGTCAACCGTGGCCCCGGAAACCGCGTCGACTACGACTACGACTGCGGCGCCACTCACCGACCACGACCGCTGCCTCCGTCGAGCCGTCTTCGAGGACCAGGCCTCCTCGCCATACGTCCTCCCCTACCCGGCAGGCGATGGCTACTCGATAATCCAGTCGTACTGTCATGACGACGGCAGCCACGAGAATCAGCTCGCCTACGACTTTGCGATGCCGGTGGGATCGGTGGTCGTGGCCGCCCGCGGCGGGGTCGTTGTCGAGGTCAAAGAGGACGTTCCCGATGACGAGAACTCGAGACACTTCAACTACGTCATGATCCGGCATGAAGATGGCACCGTTGGCTTCTACGCCCACCTGCAACATCTCGGAGCGGGTGTTGCCGAAGGAGACGAGGTCAATCAGGGTGACGAGATCGCGCACAGCGGTGCGACCGGCCGCACCGCAGGGCCGGTCCTGCATTTCGGGGTCTACTTCAGCTGGCCCCCTGTGGAAGGTCGGGATGAACCGATCAGCTTCAGCAATGCCGATGGCCCGCTCGACGCTAACGGCGGGTTGCGTGAAGGCTCGTTCTACAAAGCTACTTGAGCTTGGCGACCCGTTTCTCGATCCGCTTGAGGATCTTGTCGTATGAGGGCGGCGGGCCATGCTGCAAGGTCTTCCCGTCGACAAACACGCAGTCAGCGTGACCGCATCGAACCATCGCTTCCTGTCCGAAAGTGTCGTGCTCCTCAAAAACAACCTCATCGCCGAATGTGGCAGCCGCCCGCTTCGCCCGTTCGTAGACCACGTTCGACGCGGGGCACCAGCCGTTCACGAATGCGGTTACGGTGACCTGGCCGTCGACAGGCGCCGGCTTGGCGCCCGACTCGATCCAGCGGGGCGGTTCGGCATCGGCCGTAAACGGCTTCCACAGCAACGCTCGGATACCCTGCCGGTCGATCTTGCGATAGCCGTGTTTACGGAACCACTTCGCCTTCATCCAGAAGGGCAGAACGACACCCCAGGCGACGATGCCTTTGGCACCCAGATCATGGACGTCTGACTCAGCGGCCTCGAGTAGAGCCTCGCCAATGCCGCGGCCTTGCCGGTCGCCGACTCCCTCCTGGTGGCCGTGGACCCAGATGCACAGAATCATGTACATATCTCGGCCGAGCGCAAGCCCCTCCTCGATGGGTACGTACTGGATCATCCCGACCGGGCAATCGTTCTCGACCGCAAGCTTCACTCGCAGGCCACGATCACGCATTTGGTCGAACCACAGCGCCTTGCGGTCGCCTGCGTCGGCCATTTCGCCCGACCACTCCTCAAGGCAGACCAGGTAGGCGGACTCGAACTCCGGGGACAGATCCACAACATCCATGGCGACCTCCGCGTCTCCCCCAGCCTATCTGGTATAGCCGACAGAATCTGTTGCCAAAGCGGAGTCGCGATCCTCTCCTAGAGTGCTGCCATGACATCGACTCCCAACGCCATCGTCTTCGACCTCGGCGCCGTCCTCATCGATTGGGACCCGCGCCACATGTACCGCAAGGTCATCGAAGACGAAGCAGCAATGGAGGAGTTCCTCGGCGAGATTGCGACGCTCCGTTGGAACTCCTATCACGACGCCGGTCGCCTCTGGAGCGACGGCGTCGCCATGCTGAGCGCCATCTATCCCGAGTACAGCGAGTGGATCGCCGCCTACAAGGACCGGTGGGAGGAGATGCTTAACGGACCGATCGAGGGCACCCTCGAGATTCTGTCCGAGTTGAAGGAACAAGGCACCGAGGTCCACGCCCTCACCAACTGGTCCGCCGAGACCTTCCCGATTGCCCTGGAACGCTACGAGTTCCTCCAATGGTTCGAGTACATCGTCGTTTCCGGCGATGAACGCCTGAAGAAGCCCGACCCGCGCCTCTACCGGGTGCTGCTCGATCGCATTGGCCGCAGCGCCGACGAGTGTGTATTCATCGACGACAGCGCAGCGAATATCGCCGCGGCAGCCGACCTCGGCTTCAACGTCATCCATTTCAGCGACCCTGAACAACTGCGCAAGGCACTCACCGCGCTCGGCGTCCTCGACTAGCCGTGACCCCCCGGCTCCGCACCGCCGCCGGCACCAGCCATCACGCTTACGGATGGTTTGAGTGGGGCCTTCTTGTCGCAGTCGCTCTGATCTGGGGATCGTCGTTCATCTTCGTAGCAGAGGCACTCGAGTCGTTCCGGCCGCCGGTCATTGCCGCAAGCCGTCTCGTTCTCGGGTTTCTGGTGCTGGTTTCGTTTCCGCCGGCGCGCCGCAGGGTCGATCGGTCGGACTGGCCGACAATCGCCCTTCTGGGCGTCATCTGGATGGCGATACCGTTGCTGCTCATCCCGACTGCCCAACAGTGGATAGCGTCGTCCGTGGCGGCGATGATCAACGGCGCAGTTCCTCTGTTTGCAGCACTGCTCGCCGCAATCATGCTGCGCCGGGCACCGGGCCGAATCCAGATTGTCGGTCTGACCATCGGATTTGCCGGGGTGCTCTTGATCTCGCTACGCGGCGAGGGGGCGGGCACCCAGCTATCAGGCGTCGCCCTCATGCTGCTGGCGTCACTGCTGGAGGGCCTGGCGATGAACATCGCCGTCCCACTGCAGCAACGCTACGGCGCGTTGCCGGTGCTACTGCGAGCCGTGGGCGTAGCGGCCTTGGTCACGCTCCCACTCGCCATCGCGGCGGCACCTTCCGAACCCGTGCAACTGTCGTCGATAGCTGCGGTTGCGTCTCTCGGGCTCCTCGGTACCGGAGTTGCCTACATCGGCATGGTCACCCTCGTCGGCCGCATGGGGGCTACTCGAGGCGCAGTTGCCATCTACTTGATGCCCGTGGTTGCTCTCATCCTCGGTGTGCTTGTCCGTGACGAGACCGTCGCCATCGCCGGGGCCATCGGCATTGTGCTGATCCTGCTCGGCGCCTGGCTGACGACTCGCCGCGACAGGTCCGCCAGCACCTGAGCCGACCCGGTACTCTCGAAGCCGGAGCGAGGAGGGCACCAATGGAGAAGCAGTTTGCGACGGTCAACGGCAAGAGGATGGCTTATGTCGATGTGGGGAATGGCGACCCGATCGTGTTCCTACACGGCAATCCGACGTCTTCGTACCTGTGGCGCAACATCATCCCGCATCTCTCCGACATCGGGCGCTGCATCGCCCCCGACCTGATCGGGATGGGCGACTCGGAGCCGCTTGATGACTCGGGTCCCGATAGCTACCGGTTTGTCGAGCACCGTGAGTACCTCGACGGACTGCTCGCACATCTCGATCTCGGCGATCGCGTGACCTTCGTCATCCACGACTGGGGCAGCGGTCTCGGCTTCGATTGGGCGAACCGGAACCGTCACCGCGTAAAGGGCATCGCTTACATGGAGGCCATCGTCATGCCGATCACGTGGGGTGAGTGGCCGGAGACTGCCCGCGGCATATTCGAAGCAATGCGATCTCCTGCCGGCGAGGGCATCGTGATTGAGAAGAACGTCTTCGTCGAACGCATCCTCCCGGCATCGATCATCCGAGACCTGAACGACGAAGAGATGGCTGCGTATCGGGCGCCGTACCTGGACGGCGGCGAGCGGCGCAGGCCAACGTTGACGTGGCCGCGCCAGATTCCGATCGAGGGCGAGCCGGCAGATGTGCATGCAATCGTGTCGGACTACGGCAGGTGGCTGGCCTCCTCTGACCTGCCCAAGCTGTTCGTCAACGCCAACCCCGGCAGCATTCTCACCGGAGCGGCCCGCGACTTCTGTCGTTCGTGGCCCAACCAAACCGAGGTCACGGTGAGCGGCATCCACTTCATCCAGGAGGACTCCCCCGACGAAATCGGGCGGGCAATCCGCTCGTGGTATCAAGCCCTCTGAGCCGGGAACCAAAGCCCGGTCACCTTTCGTCAAATCATCACGAGAACCAAAGGATGAAAGATGAAGAAGGTATTCCTGCTCTTGGCCGCACTCGCATTGATGGCCTCGGCGTGCGGCGGTGGTGACGATGATGCCGCGGCACTCCCGGTCAACGACGGTGTCGAACCGGACATCTCCACGACGTGCCTGGTTGGCGAACCGGACTGCAACGACACGCCTGGTGGCGAGCCGCAAGACCTCCCCGCCCCGGGAGTCGATGAAGAGCCTGTGGCGGTCCTGAGCATTGCCGACGCAGCCGGCGCTTCGGGTCAAGTGACCGTTACGGGGTTCCTCGTTGACGTTGCGGGCGAATCACGTCTGTGTGAGGCGCTCGCCGAGTCATTCCCTCCGCAGTGCGGTGGCGCCAGCGTCACGCTGACCAGCCTCGACCAGATCGATCCTGACGATCTGAAGACCGAGGGCGATGTCACCTGGACGGACAACGCAGTGAGCGTGTTCGGCGAGATGGTCGACGGCACGCTGGTGGTGACGCCGGTCGAGTAGCGACAACGCCGGCTAACCAATCAAAACAATTTGAAGATGACGGGGCCCATGCACGCCAAGGGTGAGAATCGACTCGATATCACCGGTGCGGCTGGGCCCTGTTATCACAGCAATGTTCGAGTTGTCGTCCCATCCAACACGGTCGAGCGCCTCGCTCAGGGAATGGACGATCCGGTCAATTGGCAACAGCACGATGTGGCGCTCGACCAGCAGCGAGGCAGATCTAGGCCTGCCCGGCCCGTGGGCCAGCACGACCGAACCACTTGCCGCTATCGCAACGTCGGCAGTGGTAACGCCGATCGTCACGGCCCCGACACGCTCGTGATCCGCAGCCCGGTCCCGAACATCGGCATCAACCCGGTTCCGGCCGGATTCGGATACCCACCGGTTCCAACCGGGGACGATCTCCTCCAGGCCATCCCATGCGATGTAATCTCGCTCTCCGCCAAAGGTGGTCCCTACCGCAGCAAGGGCACCAAGTCCACCGGTCACCCGAACTACATCGGCGGCAACACTCTCCGCCTGTGCGACGAACCTCGCGACGGGATCGGCGAAGATGATCTCGGGGGCGTGGGCGGGACCGGAAACGTCGGGAAGTTCCGCTCCTCGCAGAGCGCTGCTCACACGACCCAGAAACTGCTCACGTCTCACGGTGTTTCCACCAGTCGCTGAATGTCTGCGCGGCCGGGGCCGGCATCTCTCGTTTCTCCGTCCAGCCGCGTAGCAAGAACGGGATCTTGCGCAGCCAGCCGTCCCGGCCCCAGAGGCGACCAAAGAGCGCGGCACCTCGCGTGACAACGCGGAATAGCAGCGGCCGTGTGGTCAGCCAGGCATACCCGGCAAGACCCAACCGGATAGAGCGCGGCGTGTGGGCCGTGGTTTGCTGCCGCAACTCGACGAGAAGCTTGGGGATCTGGATGCGCACCGGGCACACCTCCTCGCAGGCTCCGCACAAGGATGAAACCGACGGCAGCTCATGCCAGTGTTCCAAACCGAACAGAGACGGGGTAACAACCTTGCCGATCGGCCCCGGATAGACCGACCCGTAGGCATGGCCGCCCACATGCCGATACACAGGGCAGGCGTTGAGGCAGGCACCACAACGAATGCAGTAGAGGATCTCGGCAACCGCCGAACCCAACGTTGCGCTCCGCCCGTTATCAACAATCACAACGTGGAATTGATCCGGGCCATCGGGCTCACCGGCACGTCGTGGTCCGGAAACGATGTTCGAGTAGACGGACAGCGCTTGACCGGTTGCCGATCGCGCCAAGACCTCGAGCATCACCGCAAGATCAGCCCGGTCTCGCACCAACCGCTCCATCCCCATCACGGCGACATGAATTCGTGGCGCCGTGGTGCAGATCCTGCCGTTGCCCTCATTGGTGACGAGAGCGATCGCCCCATCCTCAGCCACGGCGAAGTTGGCTCCGCTGATCCCCATCTCGGCGGTCAAGAACCGCTCGCGAAGGTGTGTGCGGGCAATGTCGTTCAACTCTGACGGCTTGTCGGTGTATTCGACGCCGAGCTTCTCCGCAAACAGCTTGCCCACGTCGTATCGGTCCTTGTGCAGCACAGGAGCGATGATGTGGGACGGCGTCTCCCCGGCGAGCTGGACGATGAACTCGCCAAGGTCAGTCTCGACAGGCTCGACGCCGGCAGCTTCCAGAGCCGCGTTGAGATGGATCTCCTCGGTGACCATCGACTTGACCTTGACTGCTCTCGTGACTCCCTCGGCCCTAGCCAGGTTCACGATGTATTCATTGGCCTCCGCCGCATCTGCAGCGAAGAACACCGAGCCACCGCGCCGCTCCACCGAGTCGGCGAACGTCGCCAGATGCTCATCGAGGCTGCTGAGCACCTCGGCTCGGATCAGCCGCGCCCGATCTCGCATGTCCTCCATCTGCGGGAACGCTGCTGACGCCAGCACCCGCTTGTTGTAGTGACCGCGGGCGCCGTTGTTGATCGCAATGGGAACACCCTCGGCGAAGGCATCTTGAATTCGACCGCGGAAGGTGATCGGCTTCACAAGAGGTCCTTGGCAAGGAGTTCGGCGACGTGTTTGACGGCGACCGGGCTGTTGCGGCGCTTCAACCCGCCACCAATGTGCATCAGGCAACTCACATCGACACCAACTACGACGTCGGCGCCACTGGCTTGGATGGCCTTGATCTTGGTATCCATCATCGCAGCCGACACTTCGGGAGCCTTGACCGAGAAGAGCCCACCGAAACCGCAGCATTCATCCTCGCCCTCGAGGTCAACACGGTGGACGCCGGCCTCATGCAACAGGTCCTTTGGCTCGTCGAGAACCCCCAGCCAGCGCAAACCATGACACGAAGCGTGATACGTCGCGGTGCACCCGTCGCACCCTGCTCCAGATAACTCCAGCCCGGCATCTTCAACCAGGAATTGCGTGAGTTCCTTGGTGCGGGCGGCAACCCGATCCGCCTTCGCCGCGTATTCGGCATCCTCTGCGAGTAGCTCGGCGTTGTGATGGATGATCATCGCCGCACACGAGCCCGAGGGAATCACGATGGGTCCTTCAGTGGCATCCAGCACATCGAGCGTCTGTTTCGCCTGAGTCCTGGCCTCGGCGGCAAAGCCCCCGTTGAACGCCGGCTGGCCACAGCACGTCTGGTCGAACGGAAACTGCACCGCGAACCCGGCATGTTCCAGCAGGGCAACCGTCGCCTTACCCACATTCGGATAGAGGCTGTTGACCAAGCAAGTTACAAACAGCTGAACGGGCATGCGGGCAGCCTAACCGGGCGCCACAGCGAGCCCACCAGCGCGCTTATCGCACCATCGGGCCTGCCGACAGGACAAGAGACTGATCTAAGGAGCAACACAGGATGGCCGCCCCAGGCGGAGACATCTCCGACCACGCCTGCGACGCCGCGACAGCACCATGTGCCAACCGGCAACGGTGCGTCCAAACGCGATGGCTCATTGGCGGCGCCGTATTCGGCGCCCTGTTCCCTATCGTCGGTTGGCTAGTCGCAACCGCGGACTCAGCCGCAGCTGGATTGGCGTCGGCCCACCGCACTCAGCCTGTCCTCTACATCGTCGATGTGGCACCACTGGTGCTTGGCGTGACGGGTTTTGTCATCGGCCACTTCCATGCTCGTCTTCTCAAGACCAGGCACTCCATTGAACAAACCGTCCACAGGAGAACGGCAGAACTCGAGCAGGCTCTTGCACATCTCTCTGCCGTCCAAACCGAGAAGGATCGTTTCATTGCCAGTGTCAGCCACGAGCTACGCACGCCCCTCACGTCGGTAGTCGGGCTGGCCCAAACGCTCATCGAGCCGGATACGGAGATCTCTCCAGGCGAGCAAAGCGAGCTCCTCGGTCTGATCTCCAGTGAGAGCAAGGAAGTGGCAGCCATCGTCGAGGACCTCCTCGTGGCTGCCCGTGTCGAGAATGGACACTTGTCGATCGCTGCGGATGAGCTACGGCTCGACGAGGAACTGTGCAGGATGATCGAGGTCTGCAAGGTAGATGTTGATCCGACCCGGATTGAAGAGGTAACCGCGGTCGGCGACGCCGTTCGAATTCACCAGATCGTTCGGAACCTCATCACCAACGCCGACCGGTATGGAGGCGAGAAGGTCATTGTTGAGGTCTATGCGGAGGGCGACATCGCAGTACTTGCCGTTAAAGACAACGGCACCGGGGTTCCCGATGGTCACCTCGATCGCATCTTCTCCCCGTTTGGTACGGCCCACGACGACCCCGGTCGTACCGAGTCCATCGGTCTCGGGTTGACGGTCAGTCGGAAGCTAGCCCGACTGATGGGCGGTGAGGTCTTGTACAGCCGAGACGACGGTTGGACTTCGTTCGAACTCCATCTTCCGTTGATGCAGGAGCATCACCAAGACAACCCGGGCGCCATCGCCGGCCACCCGGAGGGAGTGCTGTTATGACCCCGTCTGCCGACACTCACGACTGCCCCACCAGCCCCGACCAATCGTGTGCCAGCCGGCAGCGCTGCATCCAGATTCGTTGGTTGCTGGCGGCCACCGTCTTTGGAGCGTCCTTCCCACTGTTCGGATGGCTAGCGGCGATGTCATCATCAAGCGTCAATGGGATCGGCGAGGCTCACGCCGCACAACCTGTCCTGTACATAGTGGATCTGGCGCCCTTCGTACTCGGCGTGACGGGCTACGCGATAGGCCACTTTCACAGCCGCCTGGTTCGGATCCGGCAGTCGATCGAGCAGACCGTGCGTACTCGAACTGCCGAACTCCAGAACGCGATGGATACTCTCTCCGCGACCCAAGCCGAACTGCTGAACGCCCAGAAGCTCGAGGCAATCGGAGGGCTTGCGGCCGGCATCGCACACGAGATAAACACTCCGATCCAGTACATCAGCGACAACACCCGCTTTGTCGAGCAGTCGCTCACAGGTCTGCTCAACGTAGCGTCTGCCGCATCTCATCTTGCGGATGCGGTGCGGGACGTGAGCGAGGTCGCCGGCATCGTCGAGGCCTATAACGCGGTTGCCGATCAAGCCGACGTGGAATTCCTCTCTGAGGAGGTCCCCGGTGCAATCGAGGAAAGCCTGGAAGGCATCGGCCAAGTGGCCTCGATCGTCAAGGCGCTCAAGTCCTTTGCCCATCCGGGGTCGACGGAGAAGGTGGAGGAAGACCTCAACGAACTCATTACGGTCACCTGTGCGGTTGCCCGAGGCGAGTGGAAGAACGTGGCCGAAATGGACCTCAGCGGCCTTGACTCCCGCATCCCCAAGGTCCCGATCCTGGCGGGTCCGATCAAACAGGTTGTCCTCAACGTCGTTGTGAACGCTGCTCACGCTATCGAGGAGCGAATCACGCCCGGGGAGAGAGGCGCAATACGCGTCAGTACCTTCGTGCAAGACGACGATGTGGTGATCAAGATCGCTGACGACGGTGCGGGGATTCCTGCGAGCATCCAGGACCGCATTCTCGAACCATTCTTCACAACCAAGGACGTTGGAAAGGGATCAGGTCAGGGTCTAGCCATAGCTCATTCGGTAATCGAGGAGCACGGGGGAAACCTTTCGTTCGAGAGTACACCCGGCGAAGGGACCACGTTCTTGATTGCCCTGCCCTTCGTTTCCAGCGAGGCGCCGGCCATCGCCTAGATTGCCGGCACGAGTGCGGGGCACCATCCCCCGACTGTCGGGGGACGGTGTGGATGAACTCCCAGAATGAGGTCCCTACCGCGCCGCGTTGGCGGCGATGGCGGCTGACATGTACTCGGCGAGGCCTTCGCCTGCTTTGTCGATGTTCTCCTTGAAGCGGACATCGGCGACGTACATCTGGCCCAAACCGGCGTGAATCTCCATCGAACAGTCGTAGTACCACTTGGTGATGTGGGCTCGGTGCTGTTCGGCGACATCCATCGCAGCCGGGTCATCTGCGGGCGTGTCTGCAGCCATCAGAGCGAGGAAGGACTGGTTGATGGCGTCGTTCTCGGCACCGATAGTGACCCAGTCATCCTTGGTGTAGCCGGAAGTCCGCTGCACCGACTGCTTGAAAGCATCGGACTCGCCCCAGCGTTCCTTGGCCTCTTCCTCGTACTGGGCCGGGTCGAAATCCCCAAAGACCTCGAGCATCTCTTCACTTGACATCTTGACTCCCGTTGTCTCGGCGAGCACGGCTCGGTCGATGGCATCAACCATCGTCAGCAGGCGATCCGCATGCATGACGAGCAACTCGCGTTGTTGTTCCAGGGCGGCCGCCCTCGAGTAGCTGGGCCGCCCGATTATGTCTCTTATCGTTTCTAACGAGAACCCCAGCTCGCGGAAGAACAACACCTCCTGGAGTCGCTCCAACTCCTTGGCGCCGTACGTTCGGTACCCAGAATCGGTGCGCCCGGCAGGCTCCACCAGACCGATCTCGTCATAGTGGTGCAACGTGCGCACAGTTACTCCGGCCAATCGGGCCACGGCTCCGACTGTCAGTTCTTCTGCCATATAGGCACGGTACACCCTCACGTTACGTGAGGGTCAAGCGATTTCGTTCGGAGGATTGATGCACATACACAATGCTGAATCCAGCCACTTGCGACCGGTGGAGCAACCCGCTGAACTAGCACTTAGCAGTCGGAGGCAGGCATGCTTGTATTTGATGATCTTCACAAACGCTTTGGTGACGTCACCGCCCTGAACGGACTCAGCTTCGACGT
The DNA here is from genome assembly GCA_965368515.1 of uncultured bacterium. Classification (GTDB taxonomy): domain Bacteria; phylum Actinomycetota; class Acidimicrobiia; order Spongiisociales; family UBA5794; genus JAAETI01. The sequence goes on along the minus strand of CBDUNF010000003.1, from coordinate 11,300 downwards.
TCACCCCGGAAGAATCCTTGGATTCCTCGGACCAAACGGTGCGGGCAAGACAACGGCTATGCGTTGTGTCTTCGGTCTCATTAACCCCGAAGCCGGTCACGTCACGTGGAATGGCGACAGGATCGATGAGGCGACCAAGCTGCGCTTCGGTTACATGCCGGAGGAACGAGGGCTCTACCCAAAGATGAGGATCGGTGAGCAGGTCACCTATTTCGGAAGGCTCTCCGGGCTGAGCAACCAAGAGGCGGCCGGGGCCGCTGGTCGTTGGCTCAACGAGCTCGGCCTGCAAGACCGCGCCGACTCGAAGCTCGAGGAGCTCTCCCACGGGAACCAACAACGGGTCCAGCTTGCATGTGCGTTGGTGCACAACCCGATCGTGGCCGTCCTCGATGAGCCGTTTGCCGGTCTTGATCCGCTCGGAGTTGAGACCATGGCCGACGTTCTTCGCAACCTCGCCGCCCGCGGGACCGCCATTGTGTTCTCGAGCCACCAGTTGGATCTGGTGGCAGACGTGTGTCAGGACGTGGTGATCATCGACCACGGCACTGCCGTCCTCAACGGCGAGGTCACCGAGCTCCGCCGCAGTTCGCCCACCCGCTTCCTGGAGGTCGAGGTCGATGGTCTGCCGTGGACTGCACCAATCAGAGGTGTCGACACTGCCGTTGCCAACAGCCGTCACCGCTACGTGCTCGGGCGCAATGCCGACATCGGGCCGATCCTGGAGAAAGCGGCCGCAGAGGGAGAGGTGACTCGATTCGCCTTTGAGCCACCCAACCTGACAGACCTGTTCCGAGAGGCGGTGCGACGATGAGCCCGACCCGCCAGATCTTCGAACTCGCCAAGCGAGATTTCACGCAACGGGCCAAGAGCAAGGCATTCCTCATGGCGATGGTGCTCACGGTCGGGATAGTCGTGATTCTTGGACCGGTGATCGCTCTCGCCAGCGGTGACGATGGCCCCAGCATCATCGGGCTGGTCGGCGACCTGCCGAGTGGGGCGGACGCAGCCATCGTGGAACAGGGAGCCCTGCTGGACATTGATGTCGAGCTGGAATCGTTCGACAACATCGCAACGGCGGAAACGGCGCTGGCCGAGGGCGAAATCGCTGCAATCATCAATGACACATCCGAACTCGTCTTCCAGGAGGAGTCTTCGTTGCCCCTCTCCGCCGCAATCACCGGGGGGATCGCAACTACCCAACGTCAGATCACAGCGGCGGACATGGGCCTCTCGGCAGACGAGGTCGGCGCCCTGTTGTTCCCGGTTCAGTTCAGCGAGCGGACTGTCGAACCCGTGGAAACTGAAGAGGACGAGGCAACGGAAATCGCCGCACTCGTGGGCTTGATGCTGCTGTACATATCGATTCTCATGTTCGGCCAGTTCGTCATGATGGGAGTCATGGAGGAGAAACAGACCCGGGTGGTCGAGGTCGTTCTCTCCCGCGTGAGGCCAACCCAGGTGCTCATCGGAAAGGTGCTCGGGATCGGTCTGCTTGGCCTCATCCAGATCATCGCCCTGGGTGGTGCGCTGATCTTCACCGTCTCGGTTGCCGACCTCGCGGACTTCGACCTGACCGGTCTTGGGGTCAAGGTGCTCGGACTGCTGATCCTGTGGTACCTACTCGGGTACACCTTCTACAGCTTCATGTACGGTGCGCTCGGGGCAACCATTTCGCGTCAAGAGGACATGCAGGGCGTGGCGATGCTGCCGGTGCTCTTGATACTGCCTGGCTTTTTCTTTGGACAGATGGCTCTTCTCGAACCCGATCTCTGGTTCAACCGGATCGCCTCGTTCATCCCGTTCTGGTCGCCAATGGTGATGGCAGTCCGCTCCACAACATCGGAGGTTCCTGTCTGGGAAGTTGTGGTTGCGATCGCGCTCCTCATCGTGACAACCGCGCTCCTGGTGAAACTCGGCGGCCGGATCTACCGCGGCGCCATCCTGCAGTCCGGCAAAAAGACCAAGCTGCGGGCCGCCTGGCGGTCGGCGAAGGACTGAGCCGGCTCGTAGCCGACTTTGCAGCATCGCTACGCCCCTCACCGGGCTGCAGCCGATACGATGCGTCTCTGACCAGCGGCAGGCCGGCACCGTCCGCTGCACGAGACGGGGACGCAAGTGGACCAGGCAGACAACAAGGCTGAGACCGGCCGCGGGACGGCAAGGAAGCTGCCCGCCGGCGTTGCCGATGCCGGGTTTGCGTCGCTGGCCACGTTTGCTGCGGGGTTGAGTGCGGTCAACCTGTTCAATGACGTCGATCGCGGCGTCTATGCGATCTTCTTCACAGCCTTTGGGCTTGGCGTGGTGTTGCCGTGGAATCTGATCTTGATCCCGGCCGAGGTCAATGCCGTCACCTTCCCGATTGTCGATCGTATGCGCCGAGCCAGAGACACCCTGCGGATAGGTCTCCCGGTCTCGGCTGTGGGCGCTCTGGCCATCCTCGTTGCCGCCCTCCTGGCGAGATCGTTGACCGACTCCGATGTCATCTGGGGTCTATCGATCACGGCGGCCATCGCGACCGTCCTCTCCCCCCTGCAGGACCACATGCGGCGGCTACTCCATATCGCCGGTCTCTCCTGGCAAGCCGCCGCGGTAAGTGGGGTGCAGTTCCTCGGCGTCGTGGTCAGCCTCGGGGTAATGCTGATTGTCGATGCCCCGGTGGCAGTCATGCCGTTCGGTGCGCTGGCTATCGCCAATGCCTTATCTCTCGCCACTGGCATCGTCCTCGGTGATGTTTACCATCAGAAACCTCTCGATGAGCCCCTCCGCATCGGGTCGCTGGCGCGTGAAGGCCGATGGCTACTACTCCAGGCATCGTTCCCATCTGTGGCTCACTTTGCGGTCGCGGCAATCATTGCCGCTTTGGCGGGGGCAGAGGCACTTGGATACGCCGAGGCAGCCCGCGTCGTTGCTCAGCCAGTGTTGGTGTTGGCCACGGGGCTGACCGCGGTCCTCTCACCGCGTGCGATGGAAGCCGCGATGGATCGCAACCTGAGCGCTGCTCGCCACACCCGAAATGTATTCAGGCTGGTAATGGTCGGCGGTGGCCTGCTCTACATCGCCGCTGCCGCAGTTCCGTGGTCGCTCAACCCGATGCAGTATCTGGTGCCATCCGCCTACGTCGTGTCGGGCCTGGTCGCAGTCACCATCCTCGCAAACCTGATTTCGACAGCGATGTACGTCGAAGTCAACGAACTACTCGGCGCGCAGAAGGCGAGAGCGATGGCAGTCATCGCGATTGCCACCAGCCCGATTCTGGTCATCGTCGCGTTCACCGCCAGGGCTACGGAGGCATTTGCCCGACCGCTGGGCAACGGCATCCGGGATATCTTCCAGGTCGTTTGGTACCGGGAGACTCTCGTCAAGCACTACAAAGATCGCGACTGACGACGTCTAGGCGAGCAAGTGCCAGGTTGCAGACACAGCCGGCGCGTGAGGTTGTAGCGACGTGTTGGACACCACCCGGTCCTCCCAGATGGCGTGGGTTATCGCCTTCCAAGTCACCGCACTCGGCGTTGCCACCACGGAGTCGTGGAGGGCGGAAGGAACGGCCTCAGGGATGGCGTACCTATCCCACACGTCAGACAGCGGTCCGGATCGGTAATACCGGGCGAACGGCAGCGCCGTTGCAAGCTTTCGCTTGTTCACCTTGTACTCGGGGACACGACGGGTGAGCAGTTCCTTGAGCATCCACTTCCCGGACAGGCCCTTGTAGTAGCGCTGCCGGGCCGGCACCTTGAGATGCTCCGAAATGACCCGCCAACTAGAGAAGGGCTGTGCCTGCCATTTGCCCAGACCCTGGGCGGCATGATTCCCCACCATCGCCAAGTCCGCAAAGATGTAGCGCCACTGGGTCATCTCGATATGCCGGAAGAAGTGGTCGTGCTCGGGCGTCTCGAGATCAACCCGATCGCTCACCCCCTGCAGAAGCCGCCGGTAAAGGTCGGTGACGGCCGTCGCTCCGAACATCTCATACGCAAGAGTGTTGTCGCCGTGATACTCGAGCGATCTGCCGGCGTAGCCGTCGGGAGAATCCGGCGGCTCCGCGAACAGGGCTGCATAGCCACCGATCTGCTCTGACCTTCGGCCCACTGGCCCGGGAACGCTTTCGAGCACACGCAACATCCCCCGTCCCCGTCGGCCGGCCAACACCGAGGCAATTCTCCGGATACCTCGGCCCGACCCAAAGATGCTGTCGGCGCCGTCCCCGACCATGAACACAGACGACGGATACTCATAGAGACTCGCCAACACCGGAGTCACATAGCTCTCCACGGGCATGCCAAGCGTTTCGATGTTGTCTGCGAGACGGTCGTGGTAGCCGGCCTCGTCGAGGCGCACCTCCGCGGCGACCCTGCCCATGAGGTTCGCTGCTTGTCTGGCGTAGCCGGTTTCAGCATCGAACTCAGGGCTACCGGGGATGATCGTGATCGGTGTCCCGTGATCGCCCAGATAGCTGAGTAGCAGCGTTGAATCGACTCCACCGGAGAACCCGATGCCGAGATCGGCGATCGACTGCAACGGGCCGGTGACGTCCTCAAACGCTCCGTCGAGCCGATCGAGATGTCTCTCCAGCGGCTCATCGGTCGCCGTTGAAACATGTCGGCTGAAGTTGGCAACCACCGTCGCTCCGGTAGCGAGGTCGAGATCGAGACGATCGCCGTTAGCAAGCCGTGCGACCCCGCGCGAGTAGGTGACCCGGTCGTAGACAGCAGCGCCGATGTAGTGCTGCAGCAGCGCCTCGTCAGACATCTGGCGTTCGGATGCGGGAATCATCGCGACGGCGTTCCGGAAGTGGTCCGTCAGATACCAACCGCCATCGGGTGTCGCCGCATAGAAGATCTCGCTTATCGACAACAGCCCTTTCCAGGCAATCAGTCTCGTGGCGGTACCGTCAGCGATCGCCACGAAGACAACGCTGGCGTCCCTATTGCGATGGACTGCTCGGTCCCCGGCATCGCGGGGGTTGGCGGCGTCGGCCAGAAGGTCAAGATCGTGAGCGGCGAGTCCGACGCCAAACCAAACACCGGCGGGCCCCGGACGCTGCCTCATCTCGGGATGGGTGAACGAGGCGGTGAGTGCCGGAGTGCCGTCAGGACCAGGGGACATCAGCGATCCCGGGCGAAGCCTTGACGAACCGGCTGTGGTTGTGCCAACCGGACACCATGAACACTGTCAGGATCGCGTGGTACAGCAGTGGCCGGCTCTCGATCTGGCCGAGCCAGCCGTGGACAGTGCTCAGACCGTCGTGATCCCATAGCGCACACTGGTTGATCTCAGCCCGAACCAAGTCCATGTTCTCCACGACAAACCGTGCGCCATCGAAAGCGAAATAGTGCTTGCCGATCTTGTCGGCGTCGTAGTCGAGGTAACGCAACAACATGCTCCGCAGCAACACCTTGTTGACTCCCCGCTTCCTATCGAAGCGGTATTCCTCTGGGAGATTGAAGAAGTAGTCGGCGAGACCGTGGTTGCACCACGGCACAGAGGGCTCGTAGCCGATGGCACGAGCGGACAAGACGTGTTTCTTCATAGACGAGGGCGGGGTTATGTATCGCTCGCCCAACGCATAGAGGTCGAAAATGCTCAGGCCCTTGGTTGCTTCGGAGAGCTCGGACCAGAACGCTCTCGTGTCGACGGCCTCGGGGAAGAAGCTCCGGCTTTCGTGAAACCGGATCATTCGACCCGACAGGAAGGTCTCCGTCCGACTACGGGCGACGTAGTTGACAGGGGAATCCACGGCAACACGCCTCTGGGCAAAGTCGATCAACGAGTCACCCCTGATTCGAAGACGAGTCTTGGCGGTCCACTTGCCTGTCACCGGAAAGCCCATATACGAGTCGTTGCCGCCGCCGTCGATGGCGACACCACCGGCCGACCTGGCGCCGGCCGTTGCCAGCACGTAGGGGATCTGCGCCAGGTCAGTTCCCGGCACGGGCGATGCGGCAAAGAACTGAGTGAGCGCTGCAGTGACGCTGTCTGAGTTGTTCGGTAGCTCAACAACCCGGTGCTCGAGCCCGAGGCGGCTGCAAATCTGTGCGGCTATCAGCGGCTCAGGGTCATCGGGCCCGGAGCTATAAGTGACGCACGGGATGTGGGAGTGTCCTGCTGCGGCCAGGGCCAATGCGATTGCAGCCGAGTCCTTGCCCGAACTCAACATCAGGAACCCCTCGCCGCCCTCGGCCGCAACCGCTTGATCAGTTGCCCGGACGATTAGGTCGAAGAGCGTGGCGTCGCTGGGAGTGCTCGATTCGGTTGACCGATCGGAGAACCACGGGTAGTCACAGTCAAGATCCACGGTCGGGACCTCGCCCGACCACGTAAGCGTCAAGATGTCACCCATAGTGAGCGAAAAGACGTCCCTGAATTCGGTGTGCGGCGGAGGGATCAGACCGTGGTGAAGCAGAGCGCTCATCCCGAACGAACTGAGCGGCGGCACGATCGCCAAGTCGCTGAGTCGATCGAGAAGTTCTTCGAGTCGATCAGCGACCAGCGCCAATCCCCCATGGCAGTAAACGAAGACTTCAGTAGCCGCGGTGTGGTCGCCACAAATACGGAAACCGTTGTCGGTCTTTGCTATGTGCCTCGCCCACTCAGAGGGCACCCCGCCGGGTGCCGTTCGGGCAACTCCAAGATCAATCAGCATGTCCCACCACGACGTCCGTCGGGTATGAACTCTAAGGGTCTTGACCCTGCCGCTCCGGGCCTCACGACCACATTGAGTAGCCATCGGCCCACTGCAGGTCACCGAGGTGCCGAACGCTGAGTCAGAGAAGGAATCAGCCGGTATTGCGGAGGCCCGCTGCCAGGCCGTTGACCGTCAGCAGCAGGGCTCGGCGCAGGTCGGGATCCTGATCCTCGCCCGATCGGGACCGCTCCAGGAGCGCCACCTGGAGGTAGCTGATCGGGTCGAGATAGGTGTCGCGAATCGCCAACGTTCTCTGCAACACTGGATAGCGGTCGAGTAGCTCAGCATCCCCGGTGATCCGTAAGATCTCAGTAACCGTCAACTCGTACTCGGCACGAATCACATCGAATGGGTGGCGATGGTCGGGGTGGACCAACGAATCGACATACTGGGCGGCGACGGTCAGGTCGGTCTTGGACAGAGTCATCTCCACGTTGGAGACAAAGGCCCTGAAGAACGTCCATTCCTCGTACATGGCCTCCATGGCGTCGCCGACCCCGGCAGCTCGAGCCGCCGCTAGTCCGCTACCGACTCCAAACCATCCGGGCACAACTTGGCGGGACTGCGTCCAGCCGAACACCCAGGGGATGGCACGCAGCCCATCGAGACCAACATTGTCGTTGCCGCCGCCGGGCCGGCGAGCCGGGCGAGACCCGATGTTCATCGCCCCCAACTCCTCCACCGGTGTCGAGGTTCGGAAGTAGTCGACCAAGTCGGGCGTTTCGATTAGTTGGCGGTACTTGGTGTACGCAGCATTGCTGATGTTGTCCATAACCCGGTCCCACTCATTGAGCACCGAGTCGGGCTGCCGGGAGGAGCGGTGGAGAAGTGAGGCCTCGAGAGTGGCCGCCAGCTGGACCTCCAGGTTGATCGAGGCAAGTTCGGGCAAGCCGTACTTGTCGGCGATGACTTCACCCTGTTCGGTGATCTTGATCCGGCCATCGATCGTGCCCCACGGTTGCGCCATGATGGCCTCTCCCGTTGGTCCACCGCCGCGCCCAACTGTGCCGCCCCGGCCATGGAAGAGGCGAAGCTCGACGCCGTGACGGTGGGCGGTATCACGTAGGTCTCGTGATGCGCGGTACAGCTCCCACTGCGACGTTGCCAGACCACCGTGCTTGCTCGAGTCGGAATACCCCAGCATGACTTCCTGGATATCTCCGCGGAGGGCGACGATCGACCGGTAGGCCTGACTCGACAACATCTGTTCGAGCAGAACACCGGCGCTGCGTACTTCGTCAATCGTCTCGAAGAGCGGAACAAACCCGATCCGCGCAATGCCCGAATGCAGGTCGATCAAACCTGCCTCGCGCGCCAGCACGACAGCCGCCAACACATCGTCGGCACCCCGGGTCTCGGAGATGATGTAGCTCTCCATGACGTCATCGCCAAAGCGATCCAACGCGGTCCGAATGCCGTGGAAAGTGTCCAGGGTCCTCTCCGGCTCCCCATCCAGCACGGTGACCAGCGGTGCCAGGGGCCGACGCCCGGCAAGTTCACGATCGAGACGTGCCAGACGTTCGTCGCGGTCGAGGTCCGCATAGTCGGACTCACCGAGACGCTCGTACAAATCGGCGAGAGCATCATGGTGCTTGGTGGAATGCTCACGCACATCCATGGTCGCCAGTCGGAAACCGAATACCGCGACCCTTCGGATCAGCCGTTTCAGGATCCCATCGGCAATCAGCCCTCCGCGCGCACGTTGCAGCGACCGGTACATCAGCTCCAGCTCGCCGAGAAGCTCATCGGACGTTGTGTAATCCAGGCCGGGCTGATGCGAAGCGGCACCGCCGATCCGAACCCGTGTGTTGACCAACCGCTGATAGATGTATGCGCACTTCTGCCGGTAGGCCTCGCCGGCGGACAACTGACTGAAGCGCTGGTGCACGGCAGGCATGATCCTGGCATCCTCGTCCAGCGATGCGCGGAGCTCGTCACTGATCTCAACGAGACGCTCCGAAGTACTCAACTCCGAGGAGAGTTCCTCTACGGCAGCTATCAACGACCGCAAGGCATGCTCGTGCTGGGCGCCAAGCACAGTCAGCGTTGTCTCCGCGGTGACGTTGGGGTTCCCGTCCCTGTCTCCGCCGACCCAGGTACCGAAGTGGAGCGGCCTGGCATTGAGCTCGATAGTGGCGCCGGCGCGCTGCAGTTGAAACTCGAGCTCATCAAACAGATCCGGGGCGACCTCTCTGAAGATTTGGTCGAAGTAGTCAACGACCGTGCGAGCCTCGTCAATTGGTGTGGGTTTCTCCCGCCGCAATTCGTCGGTTTGCCAGATCAGATCAATCAGTTCGGCGACCTGCCGCTCGGTGCGCGCCATAGCCGACTCGCTCAGTCGAGGGTCGGCTCGCTGCTCGAGCAGCCCGGCCAATCGCACGATCTTGGTGCGAATCGACCGTCGGGCAGCTTCGGTGGGATGAGCGGTGAAGACCGGCCGCACGTCGAGGCGGGCAGCGACTTGCTGGATGAGTTCGGTCGGCACTGACTCCGCGATCACACGATCGATCGTTCCAGCCAGCAGACCGTCATGCTGGCTGCGGCGCATCGATTGATTGTCGAGCCGGTGTGTCTGCTCGGCCACATTGGCCAGATAGAAGTAGGTGGTGAATGCGCGAACAAGCGAGATGATCGTCTTCAGATCGAGATCGCCAAGCAGTTCGAGTAGTTCCGCCCGCCCTTGGGCGGTGTCGCCATCCTTCTCGGCGCTGCGGACGCTTTTGACCAAAGCGCGCACCTGCTCGACGAGTTCGAGCAGCTTCGGTCCTTCTTGCCTGACCAGGGTCTGGCCGAGCAGGTTGCCCAATAGCCGGATCTCTGATCTCAGAGCGGTTGTCGAATCAGGTGGTGAGGTCATCAGTGGCGAGCGTAGCGGGACTGAACGGCTGCTAGTTCGAAAACGCAAGGGCTTGCGCCCGCCCCCAGCGACGCAACAGAACCTCGTAGTGGGTGCCTGCCTGCTCCAGGTCGCCGTGCTCTAGCGCCAGCAGGCTCGCGGCAACGTCGGCGGCGGATTCGTCCAGCACTAGATCACCCTCAGCGAAGAGATTGGCAACTGACCCGTAGTCGAGCTCGAGCATGGCGTCTCGCGGAAACGCATCGAGCCACGAAGCGAGCGAGCGTACCTGACTGACGATTCCGGAATCGAAACCGGCGCCCGCCACGATCTGGGTGGCTCGCTCTACCCGATTCTGGGCGTCGGACATCTGCGCCCGATATCGAATCGATAGCCTGCTCCCCATGTCGTAGACCTCGCGTTCCTCGTGAAGGAACGACGCAAACCAGCGAACCGGCACGTGCCACGGCGAGGTCAGTATGTACGAGCGCATTGCCGGGATCCCATCCCGTAAAGCTTCGAGACTGGTACTGGCGTTCACGATCTCGTGCTCTGGAATCAGTCCTGCGTCTGGAAATGCGTTGTTGAATGCAAGCATCCCTTCGAGCATTCGCAACCGGAAGTTGCGCGGGCAGACATACGCGTTACCGCCCCAGTCGACAAAGAACGCGTCGTCGTCGAACGACTCTCGCCACACGAAGAATTCATTGCCGCGCAGCGGTCCCGCACCATGTTCGTTTTGCGATTCGTAACCCGGAAGGCTGTCTTTGCGGAGATACGAACGCAGTTGGGCCGCATGAATCATGTAGTGATCCTACCGATCGGCCGAGACCTGGATCACGTCACCTAACTCAATCTCGGAGCTCAAAACGCCAGGAGACCACTAGAATTCGGATGTCTCAGAGGCCAGGTTTGTCAGCTGTGCGCTGTCCGAAAGGAGCACCCGTTGGGAGTATTCGAGGCGATAGCCGCCGACACCCACGAAGAGGTTCTATACGGTCATGATCCGATATCGGGCTTGAAGGCGATTATCGCGATCCACTCCACGGCACTCGGTCCCGCCCTCGGCGGGACCCGTTTTTTTGCCTACGCATCGGAGGAAGCCGCTTTGCGCGACGTTCTCAGGCTCTCGAAGGGCATGACCTACAAGTCGGCGGCAGCCGGACTCGAGCTCGGTGGCGGCAAGGCCGTGATCATCGGCGACCCGGCCACAATGAGGAGCGAACGACTGCTGCGGGCCTTCGGACGAGTCGTGGATTCGCTCGGTGGCCGGTATGTAACGGCCGAAGATGTCGGAACCACAACCGCAGACATGGTGGCTATCGCTACCGAGACGAAATGGGTCACCGGTTTACCTGAGGCTCACGGCGGATCAGGAGATCCCTCTCCGGCCACTGCCCGTGGCGTAATCGCCGCAATGCGGGCGGTCTCCGAGCACCTGTGGGGCACCGATGACCTCGCAGACCGAACGGTGGCGGTTCAAGGTGTCGGCAAGGTCGGTTCGAGCCTCGTCGAGCGGCTCACCAACGCGGGAGCAAAGACCATCGTCTCGGACGTCAACATCGACGCAGTCAACGCAATGGCGGCCCGACACGGATCAGTTGCCGTGAGCATCGACGAGATCTTCGACGTCGAGTGCGACATTTTCGCGCCGTGCGCCATGGGTGGTTCAATCAACTCGGCCACAGTTCCCCGTCTGCAATGCCAGGCTGTCGTCGGCTCCGCCAACAACCAGCTGGAAACCGACGCCCAGGCAGACGAGCTCGCCGCTCGGGGGAT
>CBDUNF010000002.1:0-45081 GCA_965368515.1 uncultured bacterium | reverse complement strand
CGCAAGCACCAGGACGAGAAGATTGCCCGTCTCGAGGAGGGTATCCGGCGATTCAAGGGAACCACAGAAAAGATGGCGAAGCGCGCCCGGTCGTGGGAGACGAGGGTCGAGAAGCTCAAGGTGCAGCGGGTGGACGTCGGTGGTAAGGCACGCAAGATCGCTGTGCGGTTCCCCCAGCCCGAACCATCTGGGCGAACCCCGCTCAAGGCTTCCGGGCTGGCCAAGGCGTTCGATCACAACGTCGTGTTCGTGGATGTTGATGTCGACATCGACCGTGGCGAGCGCATGATCATCATGGGACTCAATGGCGCCGGCAAGACGACGTTGCTACGCATCCTTGCCGGGGTGGAGACCGCGGATCTGGGCGAAGTCGAGATCGGGCACAAGGCGTCGCTCGGCTACTACGCCCAGGAGCACGAGCAGATCAAGGCCGGGCAAACTGTTCTCGACCATATGCGCGAGGTCTCGGAGATTCCCGACCGCGATCTGCGGACGATCCTGGGTCACTTTCTGCTTGCCGACAAGATCGACCAGGATGCGGGGACTCTGTCCGGTGGCGAAAAGACGAAGCTCGCCCTTGCGCAGATCGTTGTGCAGCGTGACAACGTCCTATTGCTTGATGAGCCCACCAACAACCTTGATCCGCAGGCGAAGGAAGCGTTGCTGGCCGCCTTGCGTCAGTACTCGGGCACATTGCTTCTGGTTAGCCACGACACGGAGTTTGTTGAGTCTCTCGAACCCGATCGCATGATCCTGATGCCCGACGGTGAGACCGGCTTCTTCGACGAGTCAATGCTGGACCTGGTCGCCCTGGCCTGAGCGTTCTTGCGCATCAAGGTACGAACTACGGTCGGATCTGCGCACGAACATGGAGGGTGACGTTTGGGCTACCCCTCGGTCAGGTCGAGGCCGCCTTCTCGGGTCTCGATGAGGAGGCCCTCACGGCTATCCCAGGATGCGATGACCGTGGACTGATGCGAGCCATTGGACAGCAGAACGGTCACATGGTCGGGCAGACTGTCCGAGCCGGCTGCGGGAAGAACGGCAAAACCGTGGCGAGGGATCAGCCAGATGATGCGAACCTCGCCGTCGGCTCCCGAGACGCTCACTCTGCCGCCCACTAGGTCGACAACCTCGGCGCGAGCTTCCGGCGCGGTGAGTTCAAGGGTCTCGTCGGGAGGGAGCAGGCTCTCGTCGACCGCAACACCAGGATCGAGAGGGTCCTCTGACGGGGGCTCGGTCACCTCGGCGGGAACTGCAGAGGAGACTCCGTTCTCGCCGCCTTCCAGGCTCAAGTTCAATTCCGGCGCTGCTGAAACCGTCGATGACGGGTCTGCCGAGTTATCGAGCTGCCGGAGGCAAGGCGCTCGTTCAGTCGACCCGCAGTCTTCAGTCAAAGCAGCAACTTCCGACGCCGATAGAGGGCGGAGGGGCCGGTCTGTGACCTGCCCGCCTGCCACTGCTACTGCGCCCGTTGAGACCAAACTGGCCACGACGGCAGCTGCAGCCCATCCGGCGACGAGAAGGAGTCTCTGCCGCATTGAACCCATTGTTGTTTCCTGTTCCTTTCCGACCTGCCAAGAATAGATTAAGGAGTTCCTAAGGCGGTCTTGAGATTTCTTTCAGGTTATCTACAGTTGGTCTATGGCATCAGTGGTAATCATCGAAGATGAGCAGCGAATCCGAGAGCTTGTGGCCAGGGTCTTGGCTGATCGAGGGCACGACGTCGAGTCGACGGCGACTGCTATGGAAGGCCTCCAAGCAGTGGTTCGGGTCTCGCCCGAACTTGTCATCTTGGACATGGGCCTTCCCGACCTGGATGGAGCTGAGCTGCTCAAGATGATCCGAGCTGTCAGTGATGTCCCGATAATCGTTGCGACCGCTCGCAGCGAAGATCGGGATGTGATTCGAACTCTTGATGCGGGCGCCGACGACTACCTCACCAAGCCGTTCTCTGTAGATCAGCTAGAAGCGAGGGTGCGAGCCGTCCTGCGCCGCACCGGGGGTGAGGGGCGGCAGGGGCCGCTCATGGTCGGCGATCTCGCCATCGATGTCGCGGCGCGTGAAGCTCGCCTCGATGGGCAACCCGTCGACCTGAGCCCCAAGGAGTTCGACGTACTGCGCTTTCTCGCCGAACGCCCGGGCGAAGTTGTCTCGAAACGAGAGCTCCTGGCCGAGGTTTGGCGGCAACCCTACGGCGGCAGCGAGAAGACTGTCGACGTGCACATTTCGTGGTTGCGCAAGAAGCTGGGCGAAACCGCCGCGGAGAGCAGGTATCTCCAAACGGTCTTCGGGGTCGGGGTCAAGCTGGTCGATCCAGAAGAATGAGGCAACGAGTCGCGGTTCTTTCCCTCGCCATCAGCACCCTGGTGGTCATCGCCTTCATGATTCCGTTGGCCCTCCTGCTGCGTAACCAGGCGCAGAACAGGGCGCTCTCTCGGTCGGAGACCCTGGCGCAGGCGATCGCGACTGCGCTGATTGTCGATACCGCCCGTTCCGAAGACGGTGAAGTCTCTGTGGTGGCCGCACAGACTGTGCTGGAGGTCTTTGGCTCAGGTGCCGATTCTGTGAGCATCCTCTTCGCCACCGGTCCTGAGGTCGGAGCGCCGGTGTTCAGCAAGGACAACATCGACGTGGCGTTCTCGGAGGCGAGAGCCTTCACCGCCTTCACCCCGGGCGGGGCGGAGGTGCTCGTGCCGCTGCTGTCGGCCGATGTGCCCGACTCTGCGGTTGATGTTGTTGTGCGATCCTTCGTCCCGGAAGATGACTTGACGGAGGGGGTCTGGGTGGCGTGGGGGATGCTGGCCGGCCTGGGCGTCTTCCTGGTGATCGTCGCCGTAGTGGCTGCCGACCGGCTGGGTCGATCGATAGTGCGCCCTGTGGCTGAGCTTTCCGAGGCGGCTCTGGCCTTGGGCGGCGGCGACCTCGACAGAAGGGTCATCCCGGCGGGTCCTGACGAGATCGCCGACGTCGGCGTCGCCTTCAACTTCCTCGCAGAGCGGCTGCGACTGTTGTTGGCCGAAGAGCGGGAATCGGTGGCCGATCTCTCGCATCGGCTTCGCACGCCGCTCACCGCGCTGCGTCTTCAGACCGAGACTCTCACCGACAAGGAGTCTGCTGCAATCCTCCTCCAGGACATCGATCGGATGGAGAGCGCCGTTGACCGAATGATCGAAGAAGCGAGACGTCCCTCTGAGGAGAAGGGCCCAGAACAGGCCGATCTTGGCGCCGTTGTTCGACACCGAGCTACGTTCTGGAAGGTTCTTGCCGATGAACAGGAACGAGCAGTCGACGTGCATACATCCGGAGGACGTCTCCCGGTGGCGATGAGCGGTCAGGATCTCGGTGCGCTCATCGACACGTTGCTAGAGAACGTGTTCTCTCACACAAGCCCGGGTGTGGGCTATCGGATCGAGGCACGCCCCGGGTACACCGAGGGCCAGGTTGTCCTCGTGGTCGAAGACAGCGGGGCGGGTTTCGAGCATGACGGTGCCCTGGAACGGGGGGAGAGCGGAGGGGGCTCCACTGGGCTGGGTTTGGATATCGTGCTGCGAGCGGCGCAACGTACGGGCGGTGGTCTGAAGATCGGGGAATCCGCACTCGGCGGGGCGCGAGTAGAAGTGCAGTTTGGAAGCGGCAGCGGGGGATAGGTGCCCGCCGCAGGTACCACAATTAAAAGGACCCGCCGGGCTATGGGCGGGTCCTTTTCACCTTCGCAAGAATGATGGGCAAATGAGGGGCGTCCACCCTTGCGAAACTGTTGCTTTGCTGCGTGGCGTAGCAAGATCACTATCGCAGCGGGCGTGTTAGCGGGGTCTCGGGGCAGCCATAACAAACCTTAAAGCTTGCAGCGACGGACTACCCGCCGATATCGACGGACCAGTCCTGGCTGCTGATGGCCGGGTGAACGCCCGACGAGATCGAGGGTGCGTCGTCGAAGACCACCACCGCACCGGGCTCCCAGATCCCTGCCGTCGCGGCGAGGGCGGCCCTCTCGTGCTCTCCGGCGCCCCATTCGACGTAGGCGACGAGGCTGGCCGAATCGTCGAACTGGTCGCTGTTGTGCAGCGCAATCTCTCCCGAATCCGGAGAGATCACTCCGATGGCGCGTCCGAGATCGATGACGGCGGCCATACCGGCGAGCTCAGGAGGAGGAACCTCTGCCAGCCCAATGAGGGCCTGCTCTCCCGGGGCCAGAGCGACATCAGGTAATGCTTGAAACGCTCCGCCCTGGCTGAGCCAGTACCCGCCGAGGGTTCCCGAATCGTTACCCCAATTGGTGATGACGACAGAGGCGGAATCACCAAAAACCACTTGAGACATCCCGAAATCTGCGGCCGCATTCGCCGGCAGTGTCGTGGTCGTCGTGGTGGTTGTGGTGGTAGAGGGAGCGACTGTGGTTGGGCCTGCGGTCGTGGGTGTTGGAGTCTCGGCATCGGCGAGCGAAGTCAGGGTCGGGGCAGGCTGCGGCGGCTCGGTCGTCTGGCCTTCGCCGGAACATGACGCGAGAATCAGGAGAGCGATCAGGGCTGCACGTCGCATTGCCGCAGCGTACACCGCTCCTGCGGATGTGACGGTGTGGAACAATCAGCCCCAGATCGCCTCAATGACCATTGATGCGCACATGGCGCAAGGAGTCCTGATGTCTGCTGAAACCTCACCACCTCCCAACTACCCGCAGGACTGGGATCTGAACGTTGCCCTGCGCGACGGGACAACCATTCGAGTTCGACCGATCCAGCCAGATGATGCGCCGGGTCTACAGGAAATGGTGTCGCGGATGTCGCGCCAGTCGGTCTATCACCGGTTCTTCCAAGTCAAGACCCGGCTGGAACCCGAGGAGCTCGAGGCTTTCACGCATCTGGACTACGACGACAGGATGGCGTTTGTTGCTACTCGTTCGGACCAGGTCATCGGAGTCGGCCGCTACTGGCGCGACGCCGATAACCCGGAGATCGCAGATGTCGCGTTTGCGGTCGTGGATGCCGAACAAGGCAAGGGAATCGCCACCCGCTTGGTTCGTTACCTCACTGCGTATGCAGTCAACAAGGGCATCAGCGCCTTTCGCGCCTCTGTACTCGCCGACAACCATGTGATGATCAGGGTGTTCCGCAATGCCGGCTACCCAATGCGACGCGAGGAGGACGCTGGCCTCTACAAGGTCGAATTCCCCACGACCGAAGTCTCCTACTTTGGTCAGTCGGATGAGATCGATGAGCAGCGGGCCATCGCCGCCTCGTTGATGCCGGTGTTCTACCCCAGCGCGGTTGCGGTCATCGGCGCCAGTCGTGAGCCGCTCTCGATCGGCGGTCGCCTGTTCACCAACCTCATCAACGGTGACTTCACGGGTCCGGTCTTCCCGGTAAACCCCAAGGCCGATGTCGTGCGGTCGGTCAAAGCGTACAAGTCGATCCTCGACGTGCCGGGTCGGGTCGACCTCGCGTTCATCGTGGTCCCGTCGCGCTTTGTCAACTCGGTGGTCGAAGAATGCGTCGAAAAGGGCGTGCGGGGTCTTGTGGTCATCAGTGCCGGCTTCTCGGAGACGGGTGAGACCGGGGCTGAACTCGAAGACCAACTGATGGAAACCGTGCGGAATGCAGGGATGCGGATGGTCGGACCCAACTGCATGGGCCTAATCAACATGGACTCAGCCGTGTCCATGAACGGGCAGTTCGGTCCTCTATCGCCGCCGGCCGGCAACGTTGCTATGTCGAGTCAGAGCGGTGCGCTGGGGATCGCAATCCTCGATTACGCGACACAGATGGGGATAGGTATCTCGACGTTCATCTCCATCGGCAATCAAGCCGACGTTTCTGGTGATGACCTGCTTCTCTACTGGGAATCGGACCCGGGAACCGACGTCATCTTGTTGTACATGGAGTCGTTCGGTAATCCCCGCAGGTTTGCTAGGGCGGCGCGCCGTATCTCGAAGAAGAAACCGATCGTGGCTGTGAAGTCCGGTCGGACTGCTGCGGGGGCGCGGGCCGCCTCGAGCCACACCGGTTCGCTGGCAAGTCTTGATGCCGCCGTTGATACGCTGTTCCGGCAGGCCGGCGTTGTGCGCACGGACACGTTGACTCAGCTATTCGACGTCACCTCATTGCTCGCAAACCAGCCGCTCCCGCAGGGCAGCCGGGTCGGGATCCTCACCAACGCCGGTGGGCCGGGCATTCTGGCAGTCGACGCCCTCGAGGCCAACGGTCTCCAGGTTGTGGAGTTCAGCGATGCCCTGAAAGACAGGCTTCGTGGATTCCTCGCCGCCGACGCCTCCGTGACCAATCCCGTCGACATGATCGCTTCGGCGGGGCCGGCCGAGTACGCAGCGTGTATAGACGCGCTGCTCACCTCCGACGAGATCGATGCCCTGATGACGATCTTTATTCCCGCCGCACCCGAGGGCGCTGAGGAGATGGCCATCGCGATTCGCGATGCTGCCTCCGCACACGACGGGGAGAAGACGTTCCTCATCGTCTACATGAGCTCGGGGGGAGCACCGGCCCTCTTCAGCGTGGGGGATCATCGCATCCCCACCTACCCGTTCCCCGAGCAGGCCGCCTTTGCGCTCTCTAAAGCCGTTGAACACGAGCGTTGGCGACGGAAAGACGAGGGCGCAATCGTTGAGCTGGACGGGATCGATGAGAGCGCGGCCCGTGCGATCGTCGATGCCGCGTTGGAGCGTGACGGTGCCGGCTGGCTCGATCCCGATGATGTCGAGTCTGTGCTTCGTGCATATGGATTGGCAATGCCCAAATCGGTGGTGGTTGATTCTCTGGATCGTGCGCTTGACGCTGCGGCCGGCCTGGACGGTCCCGTTGTGCTCAAGGTCATTTCGGACTCGGCCCTGCACAAGTCCGATGTGGGTGGGGTTGTCTTGAACATCGAAGGGGACGAAGCGGTGCGCGACGCGTATGCCGCGGTTACCGGGGCAGTCGAAGAATTCGAGGGTGTGCTTGTCCAGCAATACGTGGAGGGCGGTCACGAGGTCCTGATCGGCATGACAGAGGACCCCAATTTCGGTCCGCTGATTGTCTTTGGGCTGGGCGGTGTCTTTGTTGAGTTGATCGGCGATGTCGCATTCCGAATTCATCCTCTCACGGATCTGGATGCGGCCGAGATGATCGACGAGGTCAAATCTGCACAGCTGCTCGCCGGATATCGGGGGGGTGCCGCCGGCGACGTCCCTGCGGTTCGGGAGGCGCTGCTCCGGGTGTCTGCGTTGGTCGCCGATCTGCCCGAGATCGTCGAAATGGACATGAATCCGGTGAAGGTCGCTGAACCCGGCAAGGGTCTCAGCGTGGTCGACGCCCGGATCAAGGTGAGGCCGGTCACCGGCGCATGGCTGCCCTCACGACGGGACGTATTAGCGGAGCTTTGAGCCCGGGCCGCTTTCCAGTGCCAGGGCTGCCAAAATAGAGACGACGCAAACTTGGAGGAGCGCACCCTATGCGTGTTGTTGACTTGATGACGGCAGATGTGATCACGGCCTCGCCGGAGACGCCGATCAAGGCTGCCGCACGGCTTATGGTTCGCAACAAGGTGAGCGGGCTACCGGTGTGTGACGAGAACTCGCGTGTCGTCGGAATCATCACCGAAGCCGATTTTCTACGGCTCGAGGTGGCACGGGAAGAGGCCGATGATCCCCAGCCGGTAGAGCGAGTCGAGCAGGTAATGCACCGCTCGGTACTCACAATCACGCCAGACGCCACCGTCGCCGAGGCGGCACGAATCATGGTCGTGAACGACGTCAATCGGCTTCCGGTCACCGACGGCGAAGGCAAGAGCCTCGGCATCATCTCCCGTCTCGATGTCGTTGCCGCGTTCACGCGTCCCGATGAGATCATCGAGGATGAGATTCGTGAGGATCTGCTGCGTCGGGTGCTGTTTGTCGATCCTGACGATATAACTGTTGAGGTGGCAAACGGCGTTGTCACATTCAGCGGAGAGATCGGAACCAGGAATGAGGCCAGGTTGTTGGCCGAACTAGGGCGTCGTCTCGATGGCGTAATCAAGGTCGACAACTTGTTGACGTGGCGCCTGGATGACGGCGAGTAGCGAGGGCGCCATCGCGTCCTTTATAGCCCGCGATGGAGTCGAGATTGCCTACTCTCAGACGGGCGACGGCATTCCGCTTGCGGTGTTCGTACACGCGACCGGCTTCAGCAAGGAGCTTTGCGATCCGGTGATCGCCGACACATTCGCGATCGCTTCCGGGTTCAGCGCCGTCGCCATCGATCAGCGCGCCCATGGCGATTCCGGGGTTCCCCAACCCCCGTTTGATTGGTGGGACGTTGGCCGAGATATTGTCGAGTTGATCGGGGACGTGGCGCCTGTGATCGGTGCCGGTCACTCGGCCGGTGGGGCCGCGCTGATCCTTGCTGAACTTGCTCGACCAGGAACCTTCTCCTCTTTGGTTCTGGTCGAGCCCATCATCTTCCCCCCTCCATACGGGCGTTACCCGGATAACCCGATGGCGGCCGGGGCGCTCCGGCGCAAACCGGGCTTCACGAGTCGCCAAGCTGCCTACGACAACTTCTCATCGAAGTCAGCCTTTGCGGGTTGGGATGACCGGGCGATGCGGGCCTATGTCGCCGGCGGACTGCGTGAGGAGGGGAATGGGGTTGTGCTGAAGTGTGCTCCGGAAGCGGAAGCCGAGTTCTTCACGGCAGCGACAGCACACGCAGCCTGGGATCGTCTCGACGAGATCGAAACTCCAGTGCTGATGATGGCCGGAGAGAATTCGACAACGCACCAGGAACAGTTTCTCGCTGATCTGTGCAGTCGAATGCCTAGTGCCGAGTACGAAGTCGTCCCTGCGTCATCGCATTTCGTGTGGATGGAGCAACCCGGAGTCATCGCGGCACGTGTAGCCGAGCGAATCCTGCAGATACAGTGAACGCACAGCGCTAGCATCCTGCTCCGTGCTTTTTTCTCAACCCCAGCTCGAGCAGCTCGCACAGCAGCTCGACGGCGACATCACCCGGCTGCGTACTGCATCGGTTGCCGTCGACTGTGAGCCATTGGATGCGGTGCGTGCCGGCGCCTCCCTGGTCGCACATAGTTCCTATTTCCGGACTCCGCATGGCGATGAGATGTCCAGCCTCGGGATTGCCGTCCGGCTGCGGGCAGCGGGTGCGGATCGATTCGGTCACCTAGAAGAGCAGCTTCGAGCCATGCCCCCACTGAGCACTGGAGCGAGATTCACCATCGGTTTCTCCTTCAATCCCAACGGTCCGGCGCAGCCCGAATGGGGAGGATTCGGAGCTCTGGATCTGGTCCTCCCTGCCGTCACCCTGGTCAAAGATGGCTCGGGTACCCAGCTGACAGTCGCGGTGGCTCCCGGGGTGGAGCCGTCATCGGTCCTCGACACGCTGGCGAATCTCAGCCCATGGGATGCGCCTCCGCCGCTCGATCCTGGTGTTCATACCGTTGAGTCGGTCCCGGCGACCGTCGAATGGAAGTCCGAGGTGGCCGAGGCCGTTGGCGCGATCCGTGGCGGGTCGTTCGAGAAGGTGGTTCTGGCCCGTTCGGTCCACGTCCATTCGGAACGAGCGGCAGACCCATTCGATCTGGTGTACCACCTTGGCCTGTCCAACCCTTCGAGTTACGTGTTTGCATGCGTTGTCGGTGAGGCGGCTTTCGTCGGCGCCAGTCCGGAGTTGTTGCTCGCCCAGGAGGGCCGCGACATCTGGGTCAATCCGCTGGCGGGGTCGGCCCGTCGTGGCAAGGGCGACGACGACACCGCAGTCGGCGCCGAGCTTCTAGCCAGCGCCAAGAACCGGGCGGAACACGCCATCGTCGTCGACGATCTCGTCGCTCGTTTGGGCGGGTTGACCACTCGGCTCGACTTCTCTGAGGAACCGTCGTTGCGACGGATGGCCACTGTGCAGCATCTCTCGACTGAGATCTCTGGAACTCTGCAAGATGACGTGTCCACGTTTGACGTTCTCGCATCGATTCACCCGACGCCCGCTGTGGGCGGCACTCCGCGCACGGATGCTCTGGCGTTCATCGACAAGGCGGAGGGAATCGATCGCGGCTGGTATTCGGGGGGCGTCGGATGGGTGGATCCGGCGGGCGGTGCGATGGTCGCGCTTGCTCTTCGGTGCGCACTGCTCACGGGCAAGACATCCCGGCTTTATGCCGGGAATGGGATTGTTGCCGAATCGGATCCGGCGGCAGAGCTCGAGGAGACACGGCTGAAGTTTCAACCGTTGCTCACCCTGCTTGCCGCTACCTGAGCAAGGCTTTCAGCCCTCCCGCCACCCTGCGATGCAGGGCAAGGTTTTCGTCGCGATCGGTCTCGATCTGGATCAGTCGTGGACCCGGCGGTGCGGATGCGAGGAGTCCCGCCAGCGTGTCCCGGTCATCGACACGATGCGCATCGACCCCGAATGCCTGAGCCAGCGGGACGAAGTCTGTTCCGTGCGGGGTGGCGAGCAGCCTCTCGAACACCTCAGGGTCGAGCAGATCCGGGTCGCGCTGCGGCAGGAAGTGAAAGATGCCTCCGCCGTTGTTGTTGACGACGACGATGGTGATCGGCAGGTTGAGTTGGGCCGCGGTGCCCAGGGCATTGAGATCGTGGAAGAGTGAGACGTCGCCGAGCAGCACGATCGCATTGGCTCCTGTGGCGGCGGTGCCCAATGCCGCGGACAGAACACCGTCGATTCCATTGGCGCCCCGGTTGCCAAGCAATTGGAGCCGCCGCGACGACTTCCCCCCGAACGCGTCGACATCGCGGATCGGCATCGATGAGCCGATGGTGAGCACAGATCCTGCCGGTGCCAGCTGGGTCACCATCGTGGCGATCATGGGCTCGTTGGGGAATGGTGCGTCGGCGATAGTCTCGGTCACCAGTTGAGCAGCCGCGGCATCGAGCCGGGACCACGATGCCAGCCAGTCCGGTGGGGCAGCCGTCACAACGGCATCCGCTATTGCTGCGGCGGATGGCGTGACTGGTAGGTCGACGGTGGTGGTGGCGCTGTGGGTTGCGTCCCGGCATTTCGGGTCGATCAGTATCTGCTCGACAGTCGGGTTCGCTGCCATCCATGCCCACACTGGTTTCGACGTCGGCACCGGACCAAACCGAACCACAACCTCAGGGCGCAGTGTGTCGAGCGCTCCGGAGGCCGCCAATTGGTCGCCGTGGGCAAGAACGTTCTTGAGGCTGTGTTCGCCGAATCGAATCCCTGTTAGCGGGTCCGCGATGATTGGGAAGCCGGTGCGGGCGGCCAGGTCGACGCAGGCGGCCGGGAACTCCCCGTCATTCGTGTGACCGGCAACTATTAGACCTTTCCGTCCATCGAGGCGGGCGGCTATGTGCGCAAGGTCCGGTTGTGGCGTTCCCGTAGGTGGTATCGGCAGCGTCGCGGTCGGTTCCGGAGGTCTGCCTGTCTCGAGGAGCGGTTCTCTGAAAGCGAGATTCAGGTGGACTGGACCGGGTGATGATGATATTGCGGTGTGCCAGGCTTCGGTAGCCAGCGCTACGGGAGCGGTGGCATCTGTGGACGGGTCGGGAGCATCGACATCCACGAACCAGCGCACAGCTGATCCGAATAGAGATACCTGGTCGATGGTCTGCGGAGCGCCAACGTTACGCAGTTCCTTGGGCCGATCGGCGGTCATGACGAGGAGTGGCACATCGCTTTGGCTCGCTTCGACGACTGCAGGGTGATACTCGGTTGCGGCCGTTCCTGACGTGCACACCAGCACTACCGGTTTCCCACTCGCTTTCGCTAGCCCGATGGCGAAGAACCCCGCCGATCGTTCATCGAGCAGAGGCCACTTCTGGATGCGCGGTTCCGTGGCAAACCCAGCGATAAGGGGAGTGTTGCGCGATCCGGGGGAGATACAGGCGTGCTCGACGCCGAGATCGGCGAGGGCGGCGGCGAGGGCGGTGGCGAAGCGGCGGTTTGGCATTGAGGCAGCCTACCGGCCTAGTTTGACCCGCTGATCACATTGTTCTACTATACATAGAACAATGTTGTTGAAGCTCAATCCCGACAGTGGTCTCCCGCTCTACGTCCAGATCGCCGCCGCGGTGCGACGAGCTGTGGCTGACGGCGAGGTAACGGCCGGCGATCGGCTCCCGGCAGCCCGTGACCTGGCCCAGTCGCTCGACGTCAATATGCACACTGTGCTGCGGGCCTACAACGACCTCCGTGAGGAGGGGGTTATCGAGCTTCGCCGGGGGCGGGGCGCCATAGTCCGGGAGGGGTCGTCTTCGACCGCCGGGGTTCATCATCTGATCGTGGAGCTTGCCGCCGAAGCCGGCAGGCAGGGGCTGGCGGCCGATGAGGTTGTTGCGATGCTGAAGAAGGAGTTCTCATGAGACGGTCGTGGCTCACCATCGTGCTTGGGCCGGCGGTTCTGCTGGTCCTTATCGTCCTGCCGTTCCTTATCTACCGCGGCGATGTGCCCGATCCGATGGCCATCCACTGGGGGCCGACCGGCGAACCCGATGGATCGATGCAGCCGATCTTCGCTGTGGTTCTGCTCGGCGGGATCTTCGTGGCGATGGTATTCGCGGTGCATCGGGCGTTGCGCCCGGCTCCGGAGGAGGCCCCATCGTTTCTCGCAGGCCTGTTCGGGGTCGGTGGCCTGCTGGCTGCGGTCTCCTGGCTCGCCTTTCTGGCTAATCGTGACCAGGCATCTTGGGAGCAGGCCACCGAAGTTGGCTTGCTGCAGATTCTCGGCGCCGTCGTGGTCGGGTTGGTGGTCGGGTTCATCGGCTGGCTGCTGGCCGGCGGAAGATCTGCCTCGCGGCCGCGACCGGTTGGGGTCGCACCAACCTTGGAGGTGGCGGATCCGGAGAATGCAGTGTGGTCCGGGCGTGGCGTAGGGAAGCTCACAGTCGCCGTCGGACTTGTTGTGATCGTCATCGCTCTCATTGCGTGGGGCTGGACTGCGGTTCTTCTCGGTCTGGTTGGCATTGTGGCGCTGGCCTTTGCAGAGGTTCGTGCCACGGTTGGGCAGCGTGGCGTTCTGGTCAGCATGGGTTGGTGGGGCTTTCCGTCATGGACCGTCCCCCTCGAATCCATCGTGCGCGCAGAAGTCGAGACGGTCAGTCCGATGTCATACGGCGGTTGGGGCTACCGGCTTCGGCCCGGCGTTCGTGCCGTAGTGGTGCGAGGCGGGGAATCGTTGCGGCTGGTGCGTGACGAAGCGACAGACCTGGTTTTGACGGTCGATGATGCGGAGACGGGGGCCGGATTGATCAACGCGATGCTCGGTGCAACGGCGTCCTAGTGCTACGACAACGCTGCCGCGATGCGTTCTGCATTGGTGAGCAGCAACCCGATCAGCGTTTCCGCACCAGATCCGTCTTCGCCGAGCGATCCTGTGTACAGCTCGACGACCTCGACGCTTGCTCCGGTCTCGGCGGCGATCGCCTCGGCGAGGGCCGACGACTCGGTGGTCTCCGCAAAGATTGCCGGCACGGCTGTGCGCTCTATCTCCTCCACCAGCGCGGTCAATTCCGCAGAGCTGGGGTCGGCCAGCGTCGATCCCCCTGGTATGACGATCCCGACTACCTCGAAGCCGTAGCGCTCAGCGAAGTAACCAAATGAGCCATGGTTGGTTACAAGCTTCCGGTTGGATGCTGGGATGGTGGAGAGAATGCTTATCGTTTGCTCGTGGGCCGCGATGAGTTGAGCGACGTACTCGCCGGCGCGTTCCTCCCAATCAACTGTGGGGTTGAGGTCGTTGAGTTGGTCTGCGATCAAGAAGGCTGCGTCACCCATTCGGAGCGGATCTAGCCAAACGTGAGGGTCGGTGGCCTCATCTTCCTCGTGTTCGTGGTCGTCGTGGACCCCGCCGGTGAACGGGATCGGGTCGAGGAGCGGGGCAAGCGTCAGTATGTTGGCCCCGTCGGCCTCCGCTGATTCGAGCACGTCGAGCAGCCCTTCTTCGAGAGAAAGCCCGTTGGCGAGAACGAGGTCTGCGGTCTGCAGGGCCGCAGCCTGCTGGGCAGAAGCCTGGTAGTCGTGCGGGCTGGCGCCGATCGGGAGCAGTGTCTCGACGGTTCCATCAGAGCCAACGATGTTTGCCGCGATATCGCCGAGAATCGTCGTGGTTGCAACCACCTCGATCTTGGCGGATTCGCCGGACCCGGAACCGCCGCTACACGCAGAAACTGCGATTACGGCAGCGAGAAACAACCCGATAGTGCGGGGGAGGCGGTGCGGCATCGTCGTTCCCACTCTCCTTTACATAATGAGAATCATTATTACTTTCAAGTATCACTGTAGCCAGCAACGGTGACAACGACGAACCGAAGAGGGCGGCGGTCCCTGTTGATGGCCGCACGGCCCGTGGGAGTAGTGGCGG
This sequence comes from uncultured bacterium, assembly GCA_965368515.1. Taxonomy (GTDB): domain Bacteria; phylum Actinomycetota; class Acidimicrobiia; order Spongiisociales; family UBA5794; genus JAAETI01. Next base: position 30,756 of record CBDUNF010000002.1, on the reverse strand, counting down.
ACGCCGACCTAGGCCTTGAGAAGACGCTCGAGTCTGCGGGCGGTTATCGAGAGACCGACGGTGGTCATTACGACGAGGAATCCGATGTGGGCGAATATGACGCCGTCAACGACGCCGAGCGTCAGGGCGCGGATAATCTCGACCCCGTGATAGAGCGGGGAGATCTGTGCGATGGTCTGCAAGAGCGGTGGATACACATCAAGCGGATAGAACGTCGCCGAGAACAGGAACAGCGGCATAGTCACCAGTGTGATGAGATCGAAATCTTGCCAGCTCTTGAGGAAGGTTGTCGTTGCGAACCCGGCAGCGCCGAAGGCAACTCCGATAAGCAGGGCAGCCGGGAGCGCCAGGATGGCCCACCATGACTGCAACAAGCCCATGACGAGTGCCACCAGCAGGAATGCACCTGCGTATAGCCCACCGCGAATCTGCGACCATGCGATCTCGCCGATCGCAATATCCCAAACGCTCAGCGGGGCGGCCAGCATTGCGTCATAGGTCTTGGCCCACTTGAGCTTGTAGAAGATGTTCATTGTTGATTCGAACACCGCACCGTTCATCGCAGACGCAGCAAGCAAGGCGGGTGCCACAAAAGCGGTGTATTCGATCAGCTCACCATTCGGACCCTGGACGTCACCGACGAGTTTGCTGATTCCGATGCCTATGGAAAACAGGTAGAAGACCGGTTCGAAGAAACCAGAGAACACGATCAGCCAGAGCCTGCGGTAGACAAGCACATTGCGTTCCAGCACGTACCGGGCGCGAATTCGGTCAACCGACGGTGGGAGGATGCGGCGGGTGAGGGTGGTGGTCATACGACGAGCCTCTTGTGAAACAGCCGGTTTGCGATGACCGCACCAATCGCGAGGAACGCCACCATCACTGCGATGTGGATCGCCGCAGGAAGGACTGGCTCGATGCCAAGAGCGGCGGCACGGGTGGTTTCGACGCCATGCCACAGCGGGGTGACATACGCAATGGGCTCCATCCAGTCTGGGAGCTGATCGATCGGAAAGAAGGTTCCCGAGAAGAGGAACAGCGGGGTGATCACAAATCGGAAGACCGCCGCCAGGCCGGAGTCGTTCTCGAGCCGGGCTGCATACGCCGTCGTAGGGCCGGCAAAAGCCAACCCCGCCAGGACCGCCGGCGGAATGACAAGGAGGGCTCGCGAGATGCTGATCGCTCCGAACGTCACCATGACCCCGGTGAACACAACCGCGGTGAACAAGACCCGAAGCGTGAGCCAGCCGAAATGGCCGATCACCAGGTCGCGGGTGGAGATGGGCGTCGACAACGCGTCGCTATAGGACTTGTTCCACTTCATGCCGGCGTGCACCGGATACAGCGACTCCCCGGCTGCCGTCATCATCGTTGCCGCGGCCAGAAGCCCGGGGGCAAGATAGGTCAGGTAGTCGAAATCCAACTGCGTTGTTCCACCGCCATCATCGACCAGGCTTCCCAACCCAAGCCCCATCGCCAGCAGGTATAGGACGGGGTTGGCAAAGGTGCTGATGACCGACCCGCGCCAGGTTCGTCGATAGACGCGGGCGTGCCGCTCAACAACCAGAAGCGGACCGGATGATGCCATCAGTCGACCAGTGTCCGGCCGGTCAGACGTAGGAACACGTCCTCGAGCGATGCCCGCCGAACGATGGTGCTCTCGATTTGCAGTGGTCGCTCGGAGAGGTCGACCAGGGTTTGGTCGGCGTTGTCGGTATACAACAAGGTGCGGTCGGGTAGTGTCTCGATCCGCTTCGCCAGCCCCTCGAGCGCTTGGGCCTCCGGTGTCTCGCCTATCGGAAATCGAAGCTCGACGACATCGCGGGTGGCGAACCGTTCGATGAGGCTTCGTGGCGATCCCTCGGCAACGATCTTGCCCTTGTCCATCACTACGAGCCGGTCGCACAGTTGCTCAGCCTCATCCATGTAGTGGGTTGTGATGATCAGGGTGACACCCTGCTGTTTGAGCCGATAGAGCCGATCCCACAAAGCATGTCTCGCCTGCGGATCCAGGCCGGTGGTTGGTTCGTCGAGCAGCATCAGGTCCGGTTGGTTGATCAGCGCACGCGCAATGGTGAGACGTCGTTTCATTCCCCCTGAGAGCGGCTCGACGAGATCGGTGCGTCGTTCCTCGAGTTGTGCAAACCCGAGAAGCTCATCGATGCGCTCTCTGATGACGGCTTTCGGGAGGTCGAAATAGCGTCCATAGATGAAGAGATTCTCGAACACGGTCAGTTCGGTATCGAGCAAGTTGTCTTGAGGAACCACACCGAGCCGGGCGCGAATGGCCGGGCCGTCTGCAGCAGGATCAAGCCCGAAGACACTCAGAGAGCCCTCGGTAGTGGGGGACACCGCACCGATCATCTTCATCGTTGAGCTCTTCCCCGCACCATTGGGTCCAAGGAAGCCGAAGACCTCTCCGGGCATGACCTCGAAGTCGACGGCGTCGACGGCAACGAAGTCGTCGAAGCGTTTCGTGAGGTTTTTGGCGCGAACCAGCGGCTCATTCATAGTTGGCCAACCTAGCAGTGGGGTGGGACAGGTTTAGGTGGCGGGTGGAGCCGCATGCTCGTTGATCTGGATGACAAGACCGTCCGGGTCGGCGACGCTGATCGAGCGTCCGAACGGCTGTGCGCAGATCTCGCCGGCGGGCTTGATACCGGCTGCGGCGAGTTGCGATACGACGTCTTCGAGCGCGGTGGCCGCGTCGAGTCCGAGTCCCATTCCATCGCCTGCGTGGTCCACCGCCTCGCTGATATGGAGCGCCAGCGTTGCCTCGCCAACCTTCAGCTCGGTCCAGTAGGGCGATGAAGTAACGACCGTCGCTGCCGGCAATAGCTTCGTGTAGAAAGCTATGGCCTTGTCCATATCGGTGACGTACACCAGCGGTGTCAGTTTCATTGTTCTCTCCCGGAGTATCTGGCTAGGGCAGGATAGATCTCTAGCCCACGATCCCGATCGCGAGCAGGGCCGCAACGATGAGTTGGAGCCGGGCGGTCCCCTTCAGGACCCCGATCTGCGCCGGTCCGCTGCGTTCACGATGCAACGTGCGTATGAGCGGGAGGCCGATCGGTAGGGCCAGCAGGGTCGCCACCACGCCGACTGGCATCCAATCGAGCGTGACTGCGAGCGGAGGGATGATGATCGACCCGATTATGCAGACCGCAAATAGGGCGACGCCAGCGGTGCGGCCGAGCATTACCGCCAGCGTGCGTTTGCCTGCGGTGGCGTCGGTCTCGATGTCGCGGACGTTGTTGGCAAGAAGGATCGCACTAGCGAGCAAACCCATCGACACGCCACCGACCCAGGCACCCGCTTCGAGTGATCTGTCGAACACGTAACGAGTCCCCGCCGTTGCAACGAGTCCAAAGAACACGAACACAAAGACCTCCCCGAGGCCGTAGTAGCCGTAGGGAATCGGGCCATTGGTGTAGCCAAGGGCGGCGATGATCGACACCACTCCGATGACCAGAATCCAGGGCCCGCCCAGCTTGATGAGATATAGCCCGGCGATGGCCGCCATTCCGAAAACGGTCGCAATGCCCACCCACATCTGGTGTGGCGTGATCAGCCCAGAGGCCACGGCCCGCTGCGGTCCGATCCGATGTTCATCCGTACCCCGAGTGCCGTCGGCGACATCATTGGCGAAGTTCACTCCGATCTGGATGAGGACAGCCGCAATCAAGATCACCACAAACGCATCCCAGCTGAAGACACCGGCGTTCACCGCCAGTGCCGTGCCCACCAGCACAGGAGCCACCGCTGCCCACAACGTCGCCGGCCGCGCCGCCAGCACCCACGACCCAAGAGGGGGGTTCATCGGCGGCTAGCAGTCCCCCCCGTGCGGGGGGATCGGGGGTGCGACTTCGGTGCGAGAGAAGGTGTCTCGACTGGCCCTAGAAATGCCATGGGAACCGGCGATAGTCCGGCTGGCGCTTCTCGAGGAACGCGTCACGACCCTCCTCGGCCTCGTCGGTGCCGTATGCCAATCGGGTCGCCTCGCCTGCGAACAGTTGCTGGCCGACCAGTCCCTCGTCGGTGAGGTTGAACGCATACTTGAGCATGCGTTGTGCGGTGGGGCTCTTGGCGACGATCTCTTCTGCCCATTCGAGGGCAACCGATTCGAGTTCGGAATGAGCGACTGCTGCATTGATGGCGCCCATCTCGAAGGCCTCTTGCGCCGAGTAATCGCGACCAAGGAAGAAGATCTCGCGGGCCCGTTTCTGGCCGACTTGCCTGGCGAGCAGTGCTGATCCGTAGCCGCCGTCAAAGCTGGCTACGTCGGCATCAGTTTGTTTGAAGATGGCATGCTCGCGCGATGCCAACGTCAGATCGCACACAACATGCAGCGAGTGGCCGCCACCGACCGCCCATCCGGGAACCACGGCGATGACTACCTTGGGCATGAACCTGATCAGCCGCTGCACTTCGAGAATGTGAAGACGTCCCAGCTTGGCGGCGTCAACCCCATCCGTTCCCTCGTATTGGTACCCGTCCTTGCCGCGAATGCGCTGGTCACCGCCGGAACAGAACGCCCACCCGCCGTCCTTGGGGCAGGGTCCGTTGCCGGTCAGCAACACGCATCCCACATCCGCAGTCATCCGGGCGTGGTCGAGCGCCAGGTACAGCTCGTCGACCGTGTGAGGCCGGAATGCGTTGCGGACCTCGGGTCGATTGAAAGCAATCCGTACCGCGCCGATTTCTCGGGCGCGGTGATAGGTGATGTCGGTCAGTTCGAAGCCATCGACCGGCTCCCATGCACTTGGGTCGAAGATCTCCGATACCACGTAAAGCCTCCGTTTTGCGATCGAGCGAATACTGTAGTGACCGCATGACTACTCCACCGCCTGATACCGACTGGCTGGCGCGCTCGGCCGTCGCCGATCCGATGGCAACAGCGCTGATCGAAGACGACGGAACGGCGCTCAGCTACCGCGAACTGAGTGATCTAGCCGACGAGCACGCAGCCGCATTGGCCGATGCCGGGGTGCTTCCTGGAGCGCTTCAGCTTGTTCCCGTCGGCGAGATCGATAGCTCGCTGGTTGCCAGGCTGTGGGGGATGTGGCGCAGTCGAATCAGCCCGCTGGTCGTCGATGTCGATTCGCCGCTGCTCACGAAATGGCGGAGTGGGCTCCCTGAATCCTGGAGTAGCCACAACGTCACAACCGCGACGATCCACACCGCGGTCCTGACGTCTGGGAGCGGCGGGAAGCCGCTTCCGGTCAGGCTGACTCCGGGCAACGTCGCTAGCGCGGTTGCCGGCTCGCAGCGACGTCTGGGAAATACCGCAGCGGACCGATGGTTGTTGGTTCTTCCCCTGTTTCACATCGGCGGGTTGTCTGTGCTCTGGCGGACGGCAGCGGCCGGTGGGACGGTGGTCGTCCATCGCAAGTTCGATGCCGTCCGCGCCGCCGCCGCGATCAATTCGGGTGCGGTGACGATGGCGAGCTTTGTGCCCACGATGCTGTATCGAATGCTCGAGGCGGCGCCCGGCCCCTATGCGGGCATGCGCGGGCTGCTGCTCGGTGGTGCTGCCGCGAGCCGCGAACTCATCGAGCGCGGCATCGACGCAGGGCTGCCGATTCTCCAGACCTACGGCATGACTGAGGCCTGTTCGCAGATCTGCACCGTCGTTCCTGGTGGGGCGGTTGAATCACTCGGAACCGCCGGTCCCCCGATTGATACGGTCGATGTAACCACCGGGGGAGTCGGGTTCGGGGAGATCGTGATCAGCGGCCCGGCGGTGTCTCCCGGGTACCTCGGCGAACCTGATCGCGTCGGGGGGCATAGGACGGGAGATATCGGCTACCTGGATGACAAAGGTCGTCTAGTGGTGGTGGGCCGTGCCGATGACATGGTGATCACCGGGGGCGAGAACGTCTATCCCGAAAGGGTTGCCGATCTGTTGAATCGGCACGAGTCGATCCGTCAGGTCCAGGTCGTCGGTGTCCCTGACCCCGAGTGGGGCCAGGCCCTAGTCGCAGTAGCTGTCGGCGATGCGGATGATCGTGACGGAATCGAGGAATGGGCCCAAAAACACCTGCCGCGCCATGAGATTCCGAAGCGGTGGGTATTTGTCGATGCTTTGCCCACCCAACCAGGCGGCAAGGTTGACCGTATGGCAATACACGACATTGCGGGGGTGGCAGATTGAGTTGGCGCCGAGGCGAGGCAATTGTGCGACGCCAGATCGTTCATGGCCGCCCCTGGCTGGGCTGGGTGGTGAATGTGGTCGTGGATACCGAAGACCTGCTGGTCACGTATTCGCCAGAAGGGTCCCGATTCCATTTCCCCGACGGTGACTGGCCGACTCCGGACGGTCTTCATCCCTGGCACGGTTTCGATTCCTGGCACGGCAACGGTGCGCTGATGGTGCAGCGACCCGGTGACCCCTATGCCGTCTGGCATTTCTGGGATGGTCCCGAGCGGGTCTTCCGCGGCTGGTACATCAACTTTGAGGCCCCGTTTGAGCGGACGGCGATCGGCTTCGATTCACAAGATCTGGAGCTCGATATCTGGATAAGCCCTGATGGCGATTGGGAGTTCAAGGATATCGACCTGCTGTGGAAGCGGCACGATGAGGGACGCTTCACACTGATCGAGGTGCGTCGCATCCTTGAACTTGGTGAGGAGATGGGCAGGTTGATCGAGTCGGGTGATTGGTGGTGGGAACGATCTTGGGTCGACTTCGAGCCCGACCCGGAGTGGAGCCTGATTCCCATGCCCAATGGATGGACCGAGCTACCTTCACCGCTGTGATGGGTTTGGGGAGGGTCCGGTCGATGCGCTGGCGCGACCACCCAGGAAGATGCCGGCAAGGATCAGCATTCCACCGAGAACGATCCAGAGAGTCAACCTTTCCGCGAAGAACACAATGCCCCCCGTGACCCCGACGAGTGGGATGAGATAGGCCACCATTGCCACTTGTCCGGTCGTGCCGCGTTCATTGGCAAGCATGAGGGTTCTGAAACCGGCATAGGAAGCGAAGAGCCCCATCGCTGCCATGATCGGAAGGTCGCCGCCGGCAAAACCTCCCGCAGGAATCAGCGATCTCCCGAAGATCGCAGCCGCGACAAACGGTGTGATCCCAGCCGCCGTCAGCTGCGACGGGACCAGCGCCAATCCACCGTGTCGCACCGCATACCATCGGGACAAGACCGCACTGGTTCCGGCCAGCAGCGCTCCCAGAATCGTCCACGCCGCTCCGTGGTATGACGTTCCTTCGATAACCCCCGGTGCTGCGATCAGCGCCAGGACTCCGGTCAATGCCACTACCAATCCGAGCCCTTTCATCACGTTGAAACGCTCGTCGGTGAACACAAGGTGAGCGATGGCAGCGGTGATTGCCGGCCCAAGCGAAATGATCAGAGTTACGAGGCCGGCCGGCAGAGTCTCGAACCCAATGTTGAAGAACAGGGCAGGCAGCGCCGAATTGAATACGCCGAGGATCACGCCCGGGCCGAATGCAGCGCGTCGCGCCTCTCCGGTCTTGGCCGCGATGACCCAGGCGCAGATGGCTGCGATCGCAAACGGTATTCCGGTCACCGTGAAGGAGTCCACCCCGCGGTCGATCAACGATTTCGAAAGTAGCCCACCCGACCCGAAGACAAAGCCGGTGAATATGACCAGCGGCCAGACGGAGAGGGGTCGGCGGGAGACGGGGCGGTCGTTCACCTCGCGATTACAGCAGGTTTGGGCGGGAGTGCCACCGGCGTCGTGGTCAGTCCGCAAGTCCGAGATCGCGCAAGAACACCTCAGTAGAAGGCTCGCGACCCAAGAAGGCGCGCAGATGGTCGATAGCGTCTCGCGAGTGGCCGCGGGCCAGCACCTCGTTGCGGTACCGGGTGCCTACCTCGGGGCTGAGGATGCCGTCGCTGGCAAATACCGAGTACATGTCGTCGCCGTAGACCTTGGACCACAGATAGCCGTAATACCCTGCGTCGTAGCCACCCATGAGATGGCCGAAGCTTGCCCCGAAGTGCGTGTCCTCGTAGAAGGGGAACCCGGTCAGCGCATATGCATCTCGGTAGGCCTGGTCAATGTCGACGGGACCCGTTGCACCGTGAAGGTTCAGATCGAACTGCCCCAGGAATATCTGTCGCATTGTCAGCAGGCCTACGTTGAGATCGCGGGCCGCCACCAGCCGTTCGACAAGATCGGCGGGAATGGATTCGCCTGTTTCGTGGTGCCTGGCGAACCGCTGCAGTACCTCCGGTTGCCACATCCAATGTTCCATGATCTGCGACGGCGCCTCTACAAAATCCCACTCGGTATCGAACCCGGCGAAACGAGCCAGATCGACCGTCGTGAGACAGAAGTGGAGAATATGTCCGAACTCGTGGAACAGCGTGAGCGCCTCATCGTGTTTCAGCAGCGACGGTGCGGTGTCGGTCGGCTTGGTGAAGTTGGCGACGATCGCAGCAATCGGTTTGCGGTAGGTGCCGTCATCGAGACGCTGACCCGTGATCAGCGGGAAGGCGGCCGCATGACCGAACTTGCCATCACGAGGGAATAGATCTGCGTAGAAGTACGCGATGGGATCATCCGATCCCGCGTTGCGGATCTCGTAGAGGTGAACGTCCGGATGCCAGGCCTGGGTCTCCTCCAGCCGCCGATACTCGAGGCCGAACACCTCTCCGGTTATCTCGAACATGCCCGCCACGACGCGATCGAGCGGAAAGTAAGCGGCGACTTCGTTCTGATCGATGCCAAAGTCTCGTTTGCGCAATTGTGTTGCGTAGTAGCTGCTGTCCCATGACTGGAGCGCGCCACCGCCAAGTTCCTCACCCAGGCTGTGGGTGTCCGCTTGTAGTAACTCGGTCATCACTGCGATGTCGGCATCGCGCTTGATAGCGAGTCGCGGCACGATCGAGTCGTAGAAGTCGGCGACGGTTTCGGGGTTGCGGGCCATCTTCAGTTCCATTGCGTAATGCGCCCAGGTCGGCAAGCCGAACAGTTGGGCCATCTGGCTGCGCAGAGTCACGGCTTCTGCAAGCAAAGGGTTGTTCTGGGCGGTTGCTCGATTCCAGAACTTGAATTGAATGGCCTTGCGCAGGTCGCGCCGATCGGCTTGCTCGATGAACGGGATGTAGTCGGGGTAAGCCATCCCCACTTTGAGAGAGCCGGGCTCTGAACCCGCGGGAAGGCCGTTCACGTATTCCGGGGGTAGGCCGGATAGATCCTCCGGGGCCACCTCGATGAAGTCGTCCCACTCATCGAGATTCTTCGAGTACTCGACCTGTAGCTCGATGAGACGCTGCTTTAGTCGCTGCAGCTCACCGCGATCGGCTGCGGACAACTCGTGACCGGCCCGCCTGAAGTCGCGCATCAGGTGTTCGACCAGGCGCGCTTCGGTCCCCGACAGGCCCCTTGCCTCGTCTGTCTCGCTGAACTCGCGAACCGCCTCGTACAGGTCGGTGCGAAACACCAGATCGGTACCCCACTTGGTCAGCTTCTCCTCGATCTCCGTCGCCTTGGCACGGATGTCTTTGTCGGGGTGAACACGGGCCATGAACGGAGATTGGCCGTAGGCCGCACCCATCAGAGTCCCGGCGTCCTCCAGGGGAGTGATTGTGGCATCCCAAGTACGAGGAGCAGATGCGACTGCCCTTGCCACGAGGGCGTTCGCAGCGGAGATGGCGTCATCGCCGATCTTCTCAATGAGATCGACGGTCGTTGCGGTGTAGTCATAAAGCATGGCAGTGGAGGGTAGTTGGGCCCGCTGCCGCGCTGTGTCAGGCGGCTCGTCGGAGCGTCACCACAATTGGCCTGTGCTCGACGCCGAATGAGGGTCCCAGATAGCGGTCGACCGTCGTTAGGTCTTCGCTGTGGACCAAATGGTCATAGGGAAGCCGGAAGAATGCCCACCGGTCTGCGGGCCAGGTCGTCTGGATTCCGTACCCCTTGAGCGAGTCGACCAGGTTGGCTTCTGCCAACAAGCTCTTGAAGGTGTGGGACCACGATGTCGATTGGAAGTCGCCGACCACAACGGTTGAGGCCGTCTCTCGGTCGGCCATGCGCGTTATCTCTGCGAAGTAGGCATCGCGCAGGCTGGCGTCGGATTCGTTGCTCGCAGTGCGGGACTGGATCGCATAGATCACCACTGGCTCCCCGTCGATTTCGGCTTCAACTCGCACTGCTACGTCGCGTACCTGTGAGATGCGGAGCACCTCTGCTTCGAGGTCTTCGCGGGCGAGCACGGTGATGCCGTAGGTGCGATCAACCGGCATTTCGTTTTGGGGCTTGTAGGGCGCAGCCAACTCGGTGGCACGGACCCAATCATCCGTCGAGTCAACCAGCACGACGACGTCCGGTTCGACGGAGTCAATCCAGCGGAAAGTCAAGTCGCGGATCGAAGACCGTTGGTTCACGTTGAACGCAACGATTGTCATGTCTTCGCCGTCACTTGCAGCTACCGGGTTCCCTAGATAGAGCGGGAGAATGACGAGTCCGTTGATCAAGGCCATCGCCATGAAGAAGAGGCCGGTGGTCTTGGAGAAGATCAAGGAGTACCCGAGGGAAACGATCAGCAGAACCACAGCCAGGTGGGCACGGAAGTTGGCGCCGAAGTCGAACAGCCACCACGTTGACCCGAAAAAGCCGAGCACGGTTGCCAGAGTTGCCACAACGCCAACGGCGACCAGGCCAAACCCAATGAAGCCCTGGCCAACGGCAACGCCAGCGCCGGTCCTGTATTTAGCAGCCACTAGTTCGCTCCCAACGCATAGAAGAAGCCATCTCTCGACCCGACATACACTCGTCCATTCCACATGGCCGGCGTCGATTCGATGCAGCCACCGGTAACTCTGGATTCCCATTGTGGGACCGGGGCTGTTGGATCGGTGATGTCGTAGGCGCGGAACCCCGAGTCGATCTCGCAGTCGATGGCGAGGAGCAACGTATCGTCGACGACCAGCGGCGAGGACCACGCGTGGGTGCCCACCGAGTCGGACCACAGGATCTTGCCGTCGGCGGTATCCACCGCCAACAGATCGCCGGTGTTCGTCGCTGCATACAGCACGGAATCGCGAAGGGCTGGTGTAGCCCAGATCCCTCCCGCAACGCGGTCTCTTGTTGGTACATCAATGCTCCACACCAAAGGATCTTCGGAACGTGAAGGATCGAGCTTGACCAGTTGTCCAACTTCTTTGCCGCGGGTGGTTTCGAGGTCAATTTCGCTCGAAACGTACAACATGCCTTCCGCATCGATGACAATCGTGGCGTCAACGTCGTCACCCATCCAGAAGTCGAACACGATCCGGTCCTGGCTCCAATCGCCGTCTGAGATATCGAACCCAACGACGCGTCCCGCGCTGTTGGCGACGTAGGCAGTGTCCGCAAACACCGCCGTCGAGCTCTCAACCGACTGCTGCTTCCCAACTGCTTGCAGCAGTTCGTCGGTCCACATGGGGGTCTGATAGACGACTTCCGGGTCGACGGTCACCAGCCCTGCTTCGTCGCGATCACGATTGAGCTTGATGGCAAACCACCATGAGTTCTCGCCACCGACAAGGAGCAGGTCGTTGACGATCGCCGCACTCGAGTCCCAATCGTTGTTCCACATCCCGGCGACTGCCGAGGCCTCCAATCCCCAGACCTCGGTGGGCTCTTCTCTGTCCAGCGCAATGATGCGATATCGCGAATCACGCGAGCCGGCGTAGAGGAGGGGAAAGCCATCCGGATCAAGCACGACCGACCCCTTGATGATGTCGCCCATGAAGAAGTCGGGCCGTGTCCTTTGCCCGGTCTCGGCGTCCACGAAGTGAATGTTCTTGTCGTAGGCGCCGAAGATGACCTCGGTGATGCCGTCCGGTCTCTCCCAGACCACCGGCTGACCGGTCCATCCTGTGCCGCACCACACGATGGCCTCCCCACCCAATGGGGATGTACCGCACATTGCCTGCTCAGGGAACCGCCACAGGACCTCTAGCTCGTCTGGGACTGGTCCGGATCCGTAGAAAGTGCGCGTTGGGTTGCCGCGGAACATAGTGAGACCGACGACCTCGCCCCAGGCTTGTCCGACGGTGGCTGCGGGAACCAGCGACGGCGGCAAGGTTGTCGTGGTTGTTGTCGTAGTCGTGGCGGGCAACGTTGTCGTCGTCGTGGCATCGATCGCAGGTAGCGGCTCGATGATGGCAGCTGTGGTTGGTGGTTGCCCCGGCTCAGGGCTCGGCTCGGCGATGGTGCAAGATGCCAGCACCAGTGCGAGCACAGCCAGGATTAAAGCGGGACGATGCGGCATCCGCGGATTGTAGGGACGGCGCGAGCCGTAACCGGTCCTTGTCCGTGCCTTAGGCAAGGCCAGGCAAGCGGTCTACTCTGCGCCAGATGCCGGTCAGCGACTCATATCTGAACGAGTTCTCGGAGCCCGTGGGGTATCTGGATTTTGCCGCGTTCGGGCCACCATCGCGACGGGTTCGCAACACAGTCACCGACGCGTATCTCAGGGCGGCAGAGCCAGACGGCCGGATCGGCCCCTCGATGCTCGGTGCCTACGAGGCATCCCTGGGCACCTTTGGGCGTTTCCTTGGTGTCGCTCCCGAGCTGGTGACGGTCGTCCCGAACACCTCGGCCGGCCTATTCCATGTCGCGTTTGGGTTGGCGCCTTTCGGTGGCAACGTCGTCGTCCCTTCCCATGAGTTTCCGGCGAACCTCTATCCGTGGCTGCGGGCGGCGGGTATGGGCGGCCTCGAGGTGAGACTCGTCGATGTTCCTGATCGGCGGGTAACCGCCGGCGCTCTCAGCGCGGCGGTTGATGACCAGACCCGGGCGATCGCCGTGAGCGCGGTTGATTACTTGTCAGGTTTCCGACCGGACCTGGGTCTGCTGCGCGAACTTGCAGATGACGGACTGCTGGTGGTTGACGCAATTCAGGGCCTGGGTGCGCTCGATTTCTCGCTCGTTCCGGCCGACGTGATTGTCGCCGGTGGAGCGAAGTGGCTGCGCGCCGGTTTTGGTGCCGGACTGCTTGCGGCGTCGCCAAGATCGATTGAGATGATGCACTCCACCCTGACCGGGTGGTGGGGTGTCGAGGATTCGTTCGACTGGGATACCCCACCGCCACATCCCGCCCGGGTGGATGCAGAGCGTTTCCACGATGGCGGTCCCGGCTTCTTCGGGGCATTCGGGCTGGCGGCGGCCCTCGAGTTGATAGCGGCGGAAGGCATCGCCGTCATCCATGCATCTGTAATGGAGACAGTCAAGGCCATCGAGGATGTTGTCCGGAGCTGTGGTGGCGAGGTGCTGGACCCTTGGGACGAAGATGAAGAGCGCGCCGGCATTCTGTCGTTCCATCTGCCGACCGAGCCGGCAGTTGCCACGGTGCAGCGCCTTGATGAGGCCGATGTGGTTGCCTCCCATCGGGGGGAATGGGTCAGGATTGCACCCCACGCCACCACGGATCTCGCTGTGCTCGACGTGCTGGCGGAAGTTCTCGACACGACTGACTAGCCCACCCAGTGGGTCGCACTATGCTCTCGCGCATCAACTTTGGAGGAAATATGTTCACGACCAAAGCAACCTGGACCAGGGTGCTGGTTGTGCTCGCAGCACTGGCTCTTCTTGTCGGTGCCTGTGGAGGAGATGGCGACGACGGAACCGCTGATACAACCGCGGCTCCCGAGACGACGGCCGCTGAGACAACTGCTGCCCCCGAGACCACCGCTGCTCCCGAGACGACCGCTGCCCCCGAGACCACAGCTGCACCTGTTGATGCTTGTGCTGTCGAAAACCACAACCTGGCCACCCCGGGAACGCTGACCGTAGCTACCGGTGAGCCGGTCTTCCCACCCTGGATGGGTGTCGGCGACGATCTGTTCGATGTTCCCGAGTCCAAGACGGGCTTTGAAGGTGGCCTGGTCTACGCTCTGGCCGCTGAGCTCGGCTTCTCCGATGACCAGGTCGTCTTTGTGCGTACCGGGTTTGCGGAGGCGATCGCTCCCGGGCCTAAGGACTGGGACTTCAACATTCAGCAGTACTCGATCAATGACGAGCGCGACGAGGTCGTCGACTTCAGCGATCCGTACTACACCACGCGTCAGGCGCTGGTGACCTTCCCGGATTCGCCGTTCGCCTCAGCAACCACGGTCGCTGACCTTGCTGATGCCAAGTTGGGTGCCGCGATCGGCACCACGAGCCTCGACTTCATCGAGGACGTGATTCAGCCCAACACCGAGGCGAGTGTCTACGACGAGAACGTCGATGTAGAGGCGGCCATGCGGGCCGGGCAGATCGATGGTCTGGTTGTTGACCTTCCCGCTGCCTACTTCGTCACTGCGGTGCAGGTCGAAGGCTCAATCATCGCCGGTCAGTTTGAGGCGGGTGCGGCGGCTCCGGACGATTACGGGATGCTGTTTGCCGATGGCAACCCGCTTGTCGACTGTGTGAATGAGGCGCTTGCCGCTCTCATTGCAGATGGAACCGTGCAGTCTCTCGAAGACACCTGGTTGACCCAGGACGGCGGCATACCGACCATCGGTAGTTGATCGGCCGACATATGTAGTGGAGAGGGGCTCCGCTTCGGCGGGGCCCCTCTTTTCGTTTGCGGTCCTTTTTGGTCAGGCAGGTCTGACGACCACGGGATCGCCGGGGCGGGGCTTGATCACCTTGCCACCCGTGCCGTTGTTCTCAGAGACCAACAGGTAGCCGCTCGAGTCCCAGAGAGCGATGAGGGTGTCGGCGCCGTATTCCGAATCCCCAAAGGTCCTGACCATGCCGTTGATCGTTGCGCCGCACAGCTCGACGTTGACGCCTCCCGGGAGCGAGAGGTGTGCGAGCTCGTCGGGCAGGATCGAGCAGATCGCATTACCGAAGTCGTCGATGTAGATGACCTCGCCGGTCACGCTTCCGTCGGCGGCCTGATCTGCCCCCCAGAGGGGGATTGTGATCGGGTCATCCATTGGAGACCCGAGCTCGGCCAGCGGGACACCGGCGGCAAGGTGCGCTCCGGTTGGGGCGAAGAGATCTCTGCCGTGAAAGGTGTTGGTGACATTCGTCAGCCAGAACTCGGGCTTGTCGAGATCGACAAACTGCATCGACCAGCCCTGTTCCGTGGCGCGCCGCATGCACGCGGACAGCACTCCGTTGTCCGGAGCGACGAAGAAGTGCTTACCGATGCGGGCTGCGATGGCACGTCGTTCGGTACCAACGCCCGGATCAACGACGATCACATGAATAGTCCCGTCGGGGAAGAAGAAGACGCTGTTGTTGATGACAAAGTTGGCTTCGCGGATGTCCTGTGGCGTGATCTCGTGGCTCAGGTCTGTGATGACCGCATCGGGGGCGATGCCGTAGATCGCGCCGTGCAGCTCGGTGTCGCTGCCTTGTCGTGTTCCGAAATCCGTGGTCAGAGTTATGAAAGCCATTGGGAGATCGTAGACGGCTATTCTCACGCATCCGCGTATGAGAAAAGGAGTTGGGACGGATGGTGGCTCCTTGACCTCGTCGCCTGAGGACCTTCGCAGCCCCGGCCTCTGGCCCACTCGGAAGAAGGGAAAGCGGCATACCGAAGAGGGGGCAAAGAGCGCGCTCATCGCCGCCGCCTCCACAGTTATCTTGCTGGGCGTTGTGCTGTGGTGGGTGCTTACGTCTGAGGCCTGGCCCGCTGTTCAGAAGCAATTCTTCAACTCCGAACACTTCTGGGAGTCTCTCCCCGAAGTCGCCGGTGGGTTCTGGCTCGACATTCAGATGTTCCTCGTCGCCGAGGTTCTGATCCTTGTCTTCGCGCTGGTCCTGGCGATGATTCGCTCTCTACGCGGTCCGGCGTTCTTCCCGATCCGTGCCATCGTGATTGTGTTCATTGATCTGATTCGTGGAGTGCCGATCATCCTGTTGATTCTGCTGCTTGGCTTTGGCATTCCTGCGCTGCAGCTGAGTGGGGTGCCGAGCAGCCCTCTCTTCTGGGGCGTAGCGACCTTGGTGATCAGCTACAGCGCATATACGGCTGAGGTCTACCGCGCCGGCATCGAGTCCGTGCATGAGAGTCAGCGCATGGCGGCTCGTTCGCTCGGGCTGACCCAGGTGCAGACGTTGCGCTACGTGCTCGTACCGCAAGCGATTCGCAACGTGATCCCGGCTCTTCTCAATGGTTTTGTCAGCCTGCAGAAAGACGTCGCGCTTGTGTACGTGCTCGGAGTCCGTGAAGGCGTCCGCGAGGCTCAGATCTACATCGCCAGCACATTCAATTACACCCCGTACATCGTGGCCACCATCCTGTTTCTCCTGGTGAGCGTCCCGGTGGCACGCTTCACGGACTGGTACACCGAGCGCGATCGAAGACGGAGACTGGCGGTGGGTTCCTGATGGCAGGGAGTATCGAAGTCCGCAGTGTGGTCAAAGCATTCGATGACAAGGTCGTCCTGCGTGACGTTGATCTCCAGGTCGACCCACACGAAGTGGTGTGCCTCATCGGCTCTTCCGGATCGGGGAAGTCGACCTTGCTGAAGTGCATCAACCTCCTGTGGCCGATCGATGCGGGAGAAATCGTGTTCGACGGGGACGTGATCACCGATCCCTCCGTGAATCCGAACGATGTTCGGCAGCGGATGGGGATCGTCTTCCAGGCGTTCAATCTGTTCCCCCACATGACCGTGTTGCAGAACATCACACTGAGCCCGGTGAAGGTGCACGGCATCTCCAAGGATGAGGCCAACGAAAGAGCCCACACCCTGCTCGAGCAATTCGGACTGATTGACAAGATCGCCGAATACCCCGACCGGCTTTCCGGCGGTCAGCAGCAACGGGTGGCCGTCGTCCGGGCATTGGCGACTCAACCGGAATTGATGCTGTTTGACGAGGTCACCTCTGCTCTCGACCCGGAGTTGGTTGCCGAGGTGCTCGGTGTGATCCGCGGTCTCAAGGAAGACGGGATGACCATGATCATTGCCACCCACGAGATGGGTTTTGCCCGTGACGTTGCCGACCAGGTCTGCTTCCTGGACAACGGGGTCATTCTCGAGAAGGGTGAGCCGGCCAAGATCTTCAGCGAGCCGGAGCAGGCGCGCACCCGCCAATTCCTGCAACGGATCGTCGAGGCCGGCCGTCTCTAGGGCCGGGGTGCCGCGCTCTTACTTGCGGATCCCTGGATGAGGCCTCCGCCGTCCGACGCCCACACATTCGAGATCTTCCAGCTCGATCGCTCGAGGATATCTCCGGTGTCTTGGTTGGCTCTGCAACCGCCCGAGACCCGCTCCCAGGTGCCGGAGAAGCGGTCCTGAAGCCGTGCTGTGCGTGGTTTCCCGGATCGAACGTGCTCGAGGAAATGGAATGTGCCACCCGGTGCGGTGACCCGGGCGAACTCCTCGAGAGCTGCCTCTGGGTTGGGGATGGTGCAGAGGGAGAACCCGATCACAACGGCGTCAAAGCTCGAGTCCGGGAAGGGCAACCGGCGCGCATCGGCGGCGACCAGTTCAACGGGGATCGAGCTTTCCCACGTTCGCCGAATGGCCCTTCGCAGCATTCCAAGGTTGTTGTCCACGCCCACTACCGACTCGGCGTGGATGTAATGGGCGAGATTGAGGCCGGTTCCGATGGCAACCTCGAGGACTCGGCCGGTGGCGGTACCGCAGAGCTTGGCCCGCTGATGGCGAAGACCAAATCGATCCTGCGGGACCATGAACAGGTCGTAAATCCGGGCGAACGCTGAGTGTGGGGCCTTGGCCATCCCGTCACCATACCTAACCTCACATAGCGGTAGGCTCCCGCCCATGTCCCTTGAACCAACAGCACGAACCGAAGTCCGCCGACTTCCCGAGCGGGGGAGTTACGATCGCGATCTGATCAACTCGATCCTCGACGAAGCTCTTATCTGCCATGTCGGCTTTGTGCACGAGGGTGCTCCCGTTGTCATCCCAACCATCCACGCCCGTGTCGGGGAGACTCTCTACTTGCATGGGTCGCCGGCGAGCCGGATGTTGCGGACGATGCGGTCGGGCGATGAGATCAGCGTCAACGTCACATTGCTCGACGGTCTGGTGATCGCCCGGGCTGCCTTCCACAATTCGATGAACTACCGGTCCGTGGTTGTGTTCGGGTCGCCCCGTGTCGTCACCGACGAAGACGAGAAGCGAACCGCGTTGGAGGCCATCACCGACCAGGTGGTTCCGGGCCGCTGGGCGGACTCCCGGCCGATGAGTGACAAGGAATTCAAGGGCACGCTCGTTGTGGCTCTCCCCTTGGGCGAGGCGTCCGCAAAGACCCGGGCCGGTGGGCCCGGAGATGACGACGAGGACTATGACCTGCCGATCTGGGCCGGAGTGGTTCCATTGACCACCGTGGCCGGCGAGCCCGTGGTTGACTCGCAATTGCGAGTCGATGTACCAGTTCCTCCATACGTGAGCGGTTACCAAAGGCCGGAGCAGCGGGACTCGTAGTAGTGCTTTGACACAGTCAATGCTGGCCCATATGGCTGATGGATGAAGAACGCTGGCACCGACGAGGCTGGTGACGCTCTCCCCATGGGATGGACCTTTAGACGGCGTTTGGCGGCCAGTTAGCGATGGCTTAACGCAGCTTCGTGCATTGTTGCCCGGACGGGGTAGGGATTCCGTCCTAACAACCAAGGAGATGAGCCGTTGAGTAACAAGACCGCAAGCGGGGGGAACAGGTTCTCCACATCGCTGATCATCGGGCTGCTGTTGGTGCCATTGAGCGCCGTTGCTGCAGTAGCTCTGGTCAATCCGGATGCTTCTGCAGAAACCCAGGAAGCAGCCGCGGTTGAGGTAGTCGTTGCCGAGACCACAGCCACGACGGCGGCGAGCGATGTCGAAACGCCCGAGATTGCGTCGACTGACGATCTCGCCGCAGCCTGCGGCGAGCAAGGTTTGGGCCTCGTAGCCAAGGAAGCCGACAGCTCGATCAGTGCCCTCGAACAGGCAGCCCTCGATTCCCTGCGCGCAATCTGCGCCACTGAAGGGCTCGAGTTGCCGGGCCCACCGGCTCCGGAAGCCGTAGTGGAAACCGTGACCGTTGTCGCCGCTTCGTCCAGCGGATCATCCAACTCGTCGAGTGGCAGCGACGACAGCGCAGCCGCTGAGTTCGAAGAAGAGTACGCGGAGACCGTCGCCTACATCAATGCGGCCATCGCCGATGGTGCGAGCGGTGAGAAGGTCGACCTGGCTCGCCAGTTGGTGGCAGATGCGGCATCTCTTGCCGATTCCGGTGACTACTCGGGTGGCATGGCGAAGCTGTCCGCGGCCCGCGACGCAGCCGACCTCGCCGATCGTGGCGGTCATCATGACGATGACGACGATGACGACCACGATGATGACGACCACGATGATGACGACCACGATGATGACGATGATGACGAAGAAGACGATGACGATGACGATGACGACGACGAGGGCGAGCACTAGCCAATGGCCAAGGAATCCTCGAGCGGCGTCTCTCTGCTGGCAGCGGTCGTTGTCGCAGTGACCGGTCTGATCCCGGTGGTCTGGCTCCTCACTTCCCCGGCAGAGCAATCTGTCGTTGAGGGAGAGGTCGTGGTTGAGCAATCGACCACGACCTCTCCAGTAATCACCGAGGTCATTGTCGAGCCGATCCCGGAACTCGATGTTGAAGAACTCGACCCCGCGGTGGTCAGGGTGTTGCAGGCCAACGGCTACGCCGAATTGGCTGGCACCTCCGATCTCGAAACCGAACTGCCCGATGCGGTTACCAGGGTGCTCATTGAGAACGGCGCCGTGTTGACCGTCGTCGAAGAAGACCCGACCGCCGAGGAAGGCTGACATGTTGAAACGACTCTTCCCCAGCAGATGGGCCCGAATCATCGCCTGGACTGGCGCTGCGGTTGCCTGGGGCACCTCTGTCATTGCTGTGCAGGCAGCAGCCGAGCAGGGGACGGAGACGGCGCCTGACCCCGCTCCGGAACCGGAGCCAGAGGTGCAGGAGGTGCCGGAACCGGTTGCAGCGGTGCCGGCCCAACCCGAGGAGGGGCTTGTCGTCATTCGCTACACGCCGGTGCCGCCCCCTCCGCCTGAGGTCATTACGCGTACCGTCACAGTTGGTGGTGGCGGCGGCGGTGGTGGCACTGCCAGCTCGGGTGGCGGGGGTACGACCACTCGCGCCACGATTGACGTAGTCAGCAACGGGTCATGAAGAGGATCGAGTTTCGTGCGATGGGTACCGACGTGGTTGCGTTTGGCGACGATGTCTCGCTTGTGGAGCGGGCTTTTGCCGATGCTGAAGCCGTGTTTAGCCGGTTCGATCCGGCGAGTGAGTTGACTGCGGTAAACCAGAGCACCGCTCTCGAAGTCGAGGTTTCTGCGCAGCTCGCCGAGTGTCTGGCTGTCGCCGCAGATCTGCGTCGACTCACCGAAGGGCTGATCGACCCTGCGGTCGGTAACGCAGTTATTGGCTGGGGCTACGACCGTACCTTCAGTGCGGTCGCGGATCGCACCGCGCCCGCCGTCATCGAACCCATGGGCGACTGGTCCATTGCGGGCAACCTCCTGCGAAGGAGACCAGGAACCAAGCTCGACCTCGGCGGGATTGCCAAGGGTTGGACTGCAGACCACGTCGTGAGGCACGGTCAAGCCACCGTTGTCTCCGCCGGTGGCGATGTTCGCTCTGTGAGTCCCGAGACGACCGTCGGCATCCAAGATCCATGGGGTGAAGTGGCCGCCACGGTGCATCTCGGAGTGGGCGGTCTCGCAACTTCGTCTTCAACGCGCCGACGCTGGAAAGTCGGTGCTGTGGATGCCCACCACATCATCGACCCGCGTCGGATGGAGCCTGCTGTGTCTCCGATCTTCAGTGCCACGGTGAGCGCCCGGACTGCGGTTGCGGCTGAGGCGGGGGCCAAGGCGGTTCTACTCCACGGCGAGCGCGGACTGGTTTGGGCCGAGAAACAGGATTGGATTACCGCCGCTCTGGTGGTCTGGCACGACGGCAACGTCTATGCGACCACCGGTTGGGAGATGGCGGCGTGAGGAGAACAAAAAGATGAGTATTGAGTGGATGGCAATCCGTGGGTCCGGCATCGTTGCCTTCCTGCTTCTGTCCGGTTCGACGATCTGGGGTCTGCTGATCTCGACCAAGGTTCTCGGGCGTGCGGTCAAGGCCAAGGGCGTGGCCTGGTTCCATGAATCGCTGGGAATCGGTTCGCTGGTCGCAACCGGTGTGCACATGTACTTCCTGTTCAACCACGACTTCATCGACTTCGGGTACCGCGCCCTGTTCGTACCCGGAGCTTCTTCCTGGCGGCCGCTGGCGGTCTCGTTGGGCGTCGTGGCCTTCTACATGATGTTCATCATCACGTTCAGCTTCTACGTCAAGAAGTGGATCGGGCAGAATGCGTGGCGAGCCATCCACATGACCTCCTTTGGGACGTTCGTCGGCGCCGGACTGCACGGAGTGTTCAGCGGCACCGACACCTCTCACCCCGTTGTGCTCGGGATGTATGCCGGTTCCCTTGCGATAGTCACGATGTTGATGATCATCCGCATTGCCCAAGCAGCCAATCCGGCACGGCCGGCCCCTGCCACACCACGGCGCAGACCGGCCGGCAAGACCGAGCCCGCTGAGACGCCGGCTAGCTAATCGAGCAGTGGCAGGGTCACTGTGACCCGGCCGCCTCCTCCGGCGCTGGTGCCGATGATGAGCGCCCCGCCACCGGTGGCTGCGGTACGGGCGGCGATGTCCAAACCGAGGCCGGTTGAGCCACCTGTGCTGAGGCCCCGCTCAGCCATTTCTGCCGCAAAGCCGGGACCCTGGTCGTCGACGATCAGCATCAGACTTTCGTCGTCGATCGTTGCCACGGCGACCGTGAAATCGACTCCGTCGTCAGTGTGAGCGAAGACGTTGCCGATTAGTGCGTCGATCATCGCGGTGGCATCGTCTGCCCCGATCCGCACCAGGGCGGATTGTCCGTCGGCCATGTATTCGAGCTTGCGGTCCTGCTCCTCGGCCAGCGCCATCCAGAACTCGACTCGCGCTGCGGCAACCCTGGCAAGATCGCAGCTGCGGTCCTTGTCAGAACGCATCGGGCGGCGAGCCTCGTTGATGACAAAGTCGACCGTGCGTTCGAGTTCGTCGAGATCATCGAGTAGTCGTGTGGTGCCGTCTCCAGGTTCGAGCGCCTCGGCATCGAGACGGACAGCCGTCAACGGTGTGCGGAGACGGTGGGAAAGGTCGGCCGCTGCCTCTCGTTCCATTCTCAGCAGGCGAACAATGCGATCGGCTAGGTCGTTGAGTTCGGTGGCGACCTCTTGCACCTCTGGTGGACCAGACGGCGTCACCCGGGCTTGGAGATTGCCCTCACCCAGGATCGAAGCGGTGGCGGATAGCTCTTTGACGGGCTGCACCATCGAGCGCCCAAGCCGATCGGCTACCGCGATGGCGATCGCAACTAGGGCAAAGCCAAGCAGAATGAGGATGGTGGTGGAACGCCCAACTCCTTCGGTCAGCGCCTCATCGGATACGAAGACACGAACGACGATGGTTTGACCCGTGCTCGGAACAAGCACAGGAGCGTAGATGGCTTGACCGCCGCTCACCGCCGCTCGGAACGTTGCGCCGTTGATGGCGGCATCGATGTTCTCATCTGGAGGAACCGGCTCACCGATTACCTTCTGGCTGTCCTCGGTCGCCACGATGAACGAGGTGGGGTACTCGTCGCGCACCGCACGGACTCCATCGATGAGGGTCTCGGCGTCGGCGGTTCCTGCCTGCAGAGCTATGAACTGGGCGATGATGTCTGCTTCGTTCTGGCCCTCGGTCGCCGCACCATCCGCTGCTAGTTCGCGAACCATCAGGGTGAGCGGGAACAGGAACGCAATAACCACCATGGCCGTTACGGCACCGACGACGAGGTTCAGCCTCGCTCTCACGAGTCTGGGTCAACCAGTTTCACACCGACGCCGCGGCGGGTATGGATGTATCGGGGCTCGGCCGCTGTCTCACCCAGCTTCTTCCGAATCCATGAGAGATGAACGTCCACTGTCTTGTCGGCACCGCCATATGGCTGGCGCCACACCGCTGCCAGCAGCTCCCTCTTGCCGATCATCTTTCCCGGACGCTCGGCCAGATAGGCGAGCAATTCGAACTCCTTGGCTGATAGTTCGAGCGGCTCCCCAGCAAGCGAAGCTTCGTGAGATTCCGGGTCGATGCATAGGGCTCCGATGGTGAGCTGACTGCTGTCGCTGACCGTTGTCGCACGTCGCAGCAGGGCCCGGATGCGAGCCTCGAGGTGATCCGTCGAGTAGGGCTTGATGACGTAGTCGTCCGCGCCGGCGTCGAAGATCTTCACTATCTCGTCCTGATCGTCACGGGCGGTGGCCACGATGACGGGTACTTCGCTGACGGCGCGAATCATCTGCAGGGCGTCGGCTCCGTCGACGTCGGGGAGGCCCAGATCGAGGACCACGATGTCGACCTCTCCGCTAACCGCCTTGTGCACCCCATCCATTGCGGTGGCAGTGGATTCGACATCGTGGCCGCGTTCGGCAAGCCGGGTCGCCAGCGCCTGTCGGATTCGCTGGTCGTCTTCGATGAGGAGAATCGATGCCATGGGTGGGAAGTTACACGGCTCGGGGCCGAAGGACCGGCCAGATGTCGGTGGTTTCATTGTGGTTTAGCCTCTGCTTAACCCACAGCACCGTGGAGTGATGCATGCTGGGACGAATGAGAAGGTATTTGGGGATAGGCGCAGCGTGGCTGGCAGCGACCGTTCTTTCGGTCGTGATCGCATCAGCCGCGGTCGCCGGCATCCGAGACAGGGTCGTTGACACCCCGGTTGCCATCGGTGCGCCCACCACTACGACCACGGTGCTCTCCGGTAACGACATAACTACGACGGTTCCCGACCCGACGACGACCACGACCGTTGCCGTTACCGCGACGTCCGAGCCGCCGCCGGCCACTACGACGACCGTTGCACAGTCGGGCGTCACGACGACCACGGCACCCCAGGCAACGACGACAACCACAACCACGACAACCACCGTCCCGCCTACGACGACCACCGTCCCGGTGACCAATCAGACCTTCAGCTTGATCGGCGGCACGGTCACTCTGTCTGTCGGTAATGGCGAGGTGTGGGTTGTGTCGGCGGTCGCCAATGCCGGATTCGACACCGACATCGAGCATGCCGGACCCAAGGAAGCCGAGGTCAAGTTCGAGAGCAATAACCACAAGTCCGAGCTCTCCGCCAAGTTCGAGAACGGCGAACTCAAGGTCGAAAAGGAAGAAGAGCCCCGCGACGGGGACGATGATTAGGGCGTCGCTCTCATAGATGCGGCCGGGATGCTGCGATAGCGGTGGGGACCGGGCCCAATCGGTCGTGAACCTTCCGATTCTCCAATGATTTTCGCGAGTTTCTGTCACACCTGGTTGATAGGTTGGTGGCATGTTCAAAGTGGATTTCGCATCATCCATTGACGACCTGGAGCAAGGGCTATTGGCCCGGGAAGAGCTCATCGCCAAGCTGCGCACCCAGCAGGCTGAGTTGCTGCACAGTCTCGATGTCATGCAGGTCAACCGACTTGATGGGTCGAGGTCATTGCAGGAGTGGGTGCGAGGTCGTCTTGATGTGCCCGCCGCCACCGCCCGAGACCTTGTTGACGCTTCCCGCACCCTGCCCAGTCGACCTGAGTTGACGGACAACGCTGAAGGCCTGTCGTTTGCGCGGATCGTGGCGACCGCGCGGCTGATTGCGTCGGGTGCCGACCCCGACGCCATCCGGCGTTCATTCGGCTTTGATCTGGCGGGCGTGGATCGTCTGCGGGGCAGGCACCGACGGATCACCCGGTCGGGTGAGCGCGATGTATTTGTTGACCGCAACGTGTACTTCCAGGATTCCATCGACAACAGTGCGGGCCGTATTCACGGTGAGTTGCCGGGGTTTGAGTACACGGTTGTCCGTGATGCGGTTGAGGAACGGGCCGACATGTTCTCCGATCTGCCCGGACCGACCCAGACAGGTGCGCAACGCAACGCCGATGCATTGGTATCCATCTGCCAGGATTCGAGAGAACCTGTGGCCCTGGACGGTGAGTCGGCGCGGCGGTCAGAACCGCTGGTGTCTGTCTTCTTCGACGCCGACCGGGCTCGGTCGCTCGGGGAGACCGGTGCCGAGATTGAGTTTGGACCGAGGGTTGGCCCTGCTGTGCTGGACCGGATCTTGTGCGAGGGTCGCGTCCAGCTCATCGGCCTCGAAAACGGAAGACCCGTGGTCACAACGAACGGCACCAGGGCGATCCCGCCGGAGGTGCGTCGGTTCGTCAGATACCGCGACGGTGGGTGCACGATTGCTGGCTGCCACAGCCGCTACCGCCTCCAGGTACACCACATCCAGCCCCGGGCTGCCCGCGGCGATCACAACCCGGACAACCTCACGACCCTGTGCTGGTTTCACCATCATGTTGTGGTCCATGGGCTTGGCTTCCGGATAGACCCGCACTCACCACCACAGCGGCGGTCATTCCTGCGGAACGTCGCGAGCGGGGTTGATCCCCCTTGATGTGGGTCTCGCCGACTGCGCAGCTTTGTCCCGTATCGGCTGGTCTATCTGTCCCCGTCGTTCAATGATCACACCAAGAATCCTGTACTCCTCGTAGCCTGCTCGTGCGTGTTCTACATATGAACGCCATTTCCGAGGTAGCACGAATGCCGAAACCCTTGCCGCTGGTGGCGGTGACCGAGGACTTCGAAGCCTTTTACAAGCGCCAATACCCGCGCGCCGTCGGGCTCGCCTATGCCTTGACCGGGAAACGGCACCTTGCCGAAGAGGTGGCGCAGGACGCGTTTGTCGCCGGATATCGCCGGTGGGAGAAGATATCTCGCTACGACAAGCCGGAAGCCTGGCTCCGTCGTGTCATCGTGAATCGCTCGACATCGGTGCTTCGCCGTCGTGTCACCGAGGTGAAGGCCATCCCGCGCCTCCGCGCCGGGGTCGAACACATCCCTGAACTCGAGCCAGATGCCGCCGCGGTGTGGGACGCGGTCAGGGCGCTTCCCCGCCGCCAGGCACAAGCCGTAGCGCTGTTCTATCTCGAGGACCTATCGCTTGATCAGATCGCCGACGTTCTCGAATGCAGCCCCGGAACCGTCAAAGCTCATTTGCGCCGCGGACGAGATCGTCTTGGCCGCAAGCTGCACGGATGGAGGGAAGAAGCATGAACACCGAAGACAGGCTCCGCCGTGCTTCCGAGGAAGTCGACCGAGCGACCGGATCGCTGACACCACCCCCGATTGGCCAGGTGCGTCGCTCGGCGCGACTGCGCAGCATGGGTGCGGCTGTCGCGGTCGCGGTGGGTGCTCTCGTGCTGGTCGGGGGAGCAGTTCTTGCGCTCAGCCCGGGCGGGGAGATCCTGCCCGGACCGGCCGGTCCAGGAGAGACGACCACCACGACGACTGTTCCTGGTCTCGCGGTCCCCGACCGATCTTCCCTGGTCGTCTACGCGACCGATGACGCGGGATCTAGCTTCAAGCCGGACGGAACCGAGCTGGCGTTCCAGCCGATAGAACCATCTCAGGTTGAGAAGGATCTGGTGGCGATCGATGAGATGGACGACTCGATTGTCTTCACGGAGACCGACAACGTCGCGGCTATCGGCCGCATCGGTGAGATGCGCTTCTACGCAATCTCGGGAGTCTGGGAGGTCGAAGGGCCGGAGTCGAGCGTCCCGCCGCGGCCGGGGGAGTGCTTCGTGGTGGTCACAGCCACTGCGGCTCGGACCGATACTTGCGCCAGTTCGGGCGAACTCGAGCGGGGCTGGACCGGCTCAATCAGTCTCGGGCTGGAGACGGAGCTGCTAACCGGGCATGCCCCAGCCGGGTCGGCCGTAGTGAGCATCGGGGTCGCGGGGGATGTGGTGTGGCAGCGCACTCGAGGAGGCTATTGGGCAGTGCTCGTGGATGATCCGCGACGCGGCGTGATGACGGTGACTGCGATGGACACCGCCGGATCGGTGCTGCTGGGCCCCGTCGTGGTGGGCCTTCCGGATGAACTGCTCGCTCTCGAGGATTGCTCTGGCTTTGAAAATGTGCCGCAGACTTATCCGCGCGACGACCTGCCGCGAGCCGTGGCGAATACCGTCGATAGCGTCATCGTCGTAGCCTCGAACTGCGATTTCGACACGCTCGAAGCCATTGGAGGCGACAACTTCACCGCATCCTTTGGTGGCGACGACCCGTCAGAGCTGTGGACATACGAAGAGGAGCAGGGCTACGAGCCGATGCGATGGCTGATGTCGATCCTCAATCTGCCGCACGGAACCATCGAGACCGAGAACGGCACGCTGTATGTCTGGCCAGCCGCCAATGCTCACCAAGGTGATTGGGAAACGACGCCGGTAGCTGACGTTGAGGCTCTGAGGTCGCTCTACACCGATGAGCAGATGCAGGGGTTTGCGGACTTTGGCGCATACATCGGATATCGGATCGGAATCTGGGAAGACGGTGACTGGTCATTCTTTGTGGCCGGCGATTGATCACCCCCGACTTTTAACTTTCTCTGGCTCGCTGCCGATAGGGAAGGCACAGCACGAGAACTCCCCGGAAACGGGGACGTGGCGGGCCAGTAAGCGATCGCTCTCACATGGTGGGGAGAGCGATCGCCGGCGCGTCTCGGGGTGTCCACAGGCACGTGTGCGGCGCTCGAGACGATCGGGCGAATGTGGCAGCAGCGGTTCCTAGGCGTTCTTGGAATCTCTCCACTCGAGCCAGCTTTTCACCGGGGTGAAGTCGTAGTCGGGACCGTTCAAGCCGAAGCTGAAGTTGGTGAAGCCGAGTTCGTAGTACTGCTCCGCCAGGTCTCGGAAGTCGCCGGTGATCTTGTCGTACTCGATCTGAGTTGAACGCTCGATCTCAGCAGGATCACGGCCGACTTTGGCGCACCAGTCATCGAGAATCTTGCTCTTGCGCCCCATTTGCTCTGGTGTCCCAAAGAAGTGCCAGATATCGGCCTGCTCGGCGGTGATTCGCAGCGTTACCTTTTCGCCGCCACCGCCGATGAGGACCGGGATCTTGCGGGTTGGGGCCGGGTTGCCCTTGGACCACCTCTCCTTGATGAGCGGGAGATCACGATCGAGATCGCGAAGGCGGCTCGGGGCAGTCCCGAACTCGTAGCCGAACTCGTCGTAGTCACGCTGGAACCAGCCGGAGCCGATGCCAAGGATGAGGCGGCCGCCGCTCATATGATCAACGGTTCGTGCCATATCACCCAGCAGCTGCGGGTTGCGATAGGAGTTGCAGGTGACGAGGGCACCAAACTCGATGTTGGTGGTCTGTTCGGCCCAGGCGCCCAGCATGGTCCAGCATTCGAAGTGTTTGCCGTCGGGTTCGCCGTACAGCGGGTAGAAGTGATCCCAGTTGTAGACGATGTCGACGCCGAGTTCTTCAGCTTCGGCGACCGCACGCCGGATGTCGGCATAGTCGGCATGTTGGGGATGGAGTTGGACAGCGATTCGTACCGGATGCACGGTGTACTCCCTCTCGAGGTTGGAACATCGGGCAGCCTAGGCAACCGGATGTCGCAAATCTGACGTCGAATGCCGACTCAGGTTCTCGCCTGATAGCGTGCAGTCATGAGCTTTGAGATCAGGGAACTAGCTGTAGAGGAAACGGCCGCCTTTCGGCAGGCCATCGCATCCGGGTTTGGTCAGGATTCCGATCCCGACGACGAGAAGGCGATCGAACGCTTCGACACGCTATTCGACCGGAAGCGGATGTACCCGGTGTATGACGGCGAGAACATTGTCGGCACCGGCGGCGACTTCGAGCTGACTCTGACGGTGCCCGGCGGTGCGCAGGTCCCGATGTCGGGGTTGACCATCATCACCGTGCAGCCGACCCACACCCGTCGGGGCATCCTGACCGCGATGATGCGCAAGCACGTCGACATGGCCCGAGAGCGCGGAGAGCCGCTTGGCGGCTTGTGGGCTTCCGAGGTTCCGATCTACGGGCGGTACGGGTACGGTCCGGCCGCCCAGCTGCATTCGGTCAAGTACGACGCCAGGTTTGCCGGTCGAGGGGAACAGGACCCCGGGGTAACGGTACGGCTCGTTGCCGAGGACGAAGCGGAGAAGTTGCTTCCTGGTCGATATGGGGCGAGTCAATCATCCCGGCCCGGCATGTACCAGCGGTCCGAGGACTGGTGGAAATACCGGTTGTTCTTCGACCCGGAGAAGAATCGCTCCGGCGCCAGCGCTCTCCGGCATGCGCTGGCGGAGCGAGACGGGGTCCCGATCGGGTACATGACATATCGACAGAAGCACAGCTGGGACACACTCGGCGAAGGGGAGACCCGAATACGAGAGTTGATGACCACCGACGACGGTGCGTATCGGGCTCTGTGGCACTACGCGACCAACATCGATCTCTTCCCGATGGTCAAGCATTGGAACCTGCCGGTTGACGACCCACTGCCGTTGCTGTTCCGCGACGGCCGAACCGTGGAGACCACTGAGCTGTCGGACAGTCTGTGGATCCGGCTGATCGATGTCAGAGATGCACTGTCGCGACGGACGTACACCGGCACCGATTCGGTAGCAATGCAGATTGCTGATCCGTTCTGTCCGTGGAACGAGGGTACGTATCGTTTGGCGGTCACCGACGGCGTCGCGAGTTGCGATACGGTCACGTCCGTGGCGGATGTCTCGATGGATGTGAACACACTCGGCGCCCTGTACTTGGGTGGTACGAGTGCAGTCGCCCTGTCTCGTGTCGGGCGGATCGAAGGGTCACCTGATGCCGTAGCCCGGCTCGAGACGTTGTTTCGTAGCTCCGTCGCACCGCACTGTCCCGAGGTCTTCTAACCGGCGACTGTTTCAGCCCTCGGCTGCCTCAGCCGCAGCGACAATGCTGGCGATTTCTTGGAGCGGCTTGTCGGTGGAGTCGACGGCGAGGTAGTCGTCGCACACCCGGCTGAGCACACCGGCGACCGGCGGACGTGGGCCAACAACGATGACTCTGCTCACACCGGCGTCGGTGAGACCGTCAGCCCATTGTGCAAATAGTTCGTCGGAGTCGGCCGCGAAGTAGCGTTCTCGGTCATCGTGAGCCGCGGTTGTGATGATGATTGCGCAGAATGCACCGATCGCAGCACCTCCTACATGACTCCCGTCGGAGATGTCTCCGACCGCGATCTTGGCGAAGTCTCGGTAGCGGGCCACTGCTTCGGCATCGCTCGCAAACAGCCTGATCTCACCCGACGCAGGGCGAAGCACCGGCACGATGGCGTGCCCGATCTCTGTGTCTGCTCCAACCACGATTACCGGCATCGACTCTCCGTCTTGGTCGTCCCTGCGACATTTTCGGGATCAATTCTGCACCCCATGACGTTATACCAGTACCAAGGATGATCCGTCGGGGCGGAACCCGGTCTTCCCCCCACTCCCACACCCCCGTCCCGGCTGGTCATCCTGGGTCCAACGACCACCAAGCCGAAACCGGCCGTGCTGCCCGCCATATTGGCGGTTTCAGTCGTTTTCGGGCAGAATCCTCGAGCCCTACCGCTGATCTACCCATTCTCCTATCGCTATAGTGGTAATTGTTCTTCCCAAACTCCTGAAGGGACCCGAATATGACAACGGTTGACATTGATCTCGGCGGCTACCAGCTCGGCTGGGCCGACGAAGAGGATTATGTCTTCAAGCCGGAGAGGGGCCTGAGCGAGGACATCCTTCGGCAGATGTCGGCGATGAAGAAAGAGCCAGAGTGGATGCTCGATTTTCGTCTGAAGGCCTACAAGCGATTCTTGCGGAAGCCGATGCCGAACTGGGGCGCCGACCTCTCGGGGATCGACTTCGACAACAT
>CBDUNF010000001.1:0-82272 GCA_965368515.1 uncultured bacterium | reverse complement strand
GAGCTGGTCACAACTCTTCACGAAGGACTCACCCGTCACCGGGATCGAGCCTTGATGGGAAGCGACTACCCAGCGGGTATGGGCAGCCTCGACGAGATCCTGCACCAATTCCAGTCGGTGGGCATTGAAGAAGGTCTACTCGAAGAGGTGATGGTCGTCAGCACAAAGCGCTTCTTCGACATGTTCGGTAGACCGCGCCCTTAGCTAGATCAGGACGGTTTGCCGGGAGGCGATGTCGAACCCCGAGCGATCAATTCGATCGGCAACTCGACGTGCTGCGGCTTCCGCGTCTCTGCATCCATGAGATCGAGAAGCATCCGGGCACCACGAGTGCCCGACTCATACAGCGGCTGCCTAATCGTGGATATCCCAAGGTGTTCGGCTATCTCCAGGTCGTCGTAGCCAATGATCGACAGGTCCTCCGGCACGCGAACGCCGCGAGCACGGGCACCCTGAGCGATCACCATTGCATGAGAGTCGGCGGAGGCGACGATGGCCGTCGGCGGTGCGTCAAGATCGAGAAGCTCGTTGGTGGCAGCGAGAGTCACGAGGTGTTCGTGCTGACCCGTCCTGACATACCACTCAGGAACGCTGACACCCGCATTGGCCATAGCTTTGCGGTAACCGGCCAACCGCTTGGCGGTCGGCCGAAACCCGATGAAGTCTTCCCAGTCCCCCACAAAAGCAATGCGCTCGTGACCAAGCTCGATTAGGTGCTCGGTTGCTATCCGGCCCCCGAGTTCATCATCGATGTAGAGGCTGGAGAGCTCAGGCACCTGCCCATCGACAATGACCACCGGAACCGAGTTGGTTGCCAGCAGCTTGATGTTCTCCTCGTCGGGCTTGATCGACACAAGCAACCCACCTGCGCAACGATCCGGACGGAGCAGATCTCGGACCTGATCGCGGTAGTCATCAATGTCGTTGACGTTATGCAAGATCACGTCGAACCCGGCCGCCGAAGCGATGTCGAGAATCCCACGGAGCCGTTGCAGCGCCGATGGCGTTGTCATGCGTTGCACGACGGCCGCCAGAACACCCGCGGTACCTATCGAGAGACCACGGGCGAGATGGCTCGGCCGATAGTTCATCTCTTCGATAACGGCGAGCACACGCGCACGCGTCGCATCGCTTACCAAGGGACTCTCGTTGAGAACGCGGGACACGGTTCCAACCCCAACTCCAGCCCGCTGGGCTACGTCAGCAATTGTCGGCATACGGCTCCTGGAACTGGTTCCACAGAACGCTAGCACGGAGGCGCTCGGTAACCGCTTCCCCCCAGTACGTCGCCGCGTCCCAGCTTCAAGGCGTGCGGCATCACTCATCGCTATCACGGACTGATGCGTCCGGCTTGAGACGCAAGCTATCCCTCGACAACGCCCTCCAGCGCTGCTAGTTCTTCTCCCAGGCCGCGACCGTGCTCGATCGCGGAGATGCCGTCATCGGGGATTCCGAGGTGATCGACGACTAGCAACGTTCCGGTACCGTCCGGGGTGAGGGTGACAACGAAGACCTCGTCGGTCACGACCCCGCCCCGCTGGTTGTAGCCAACCGGGGCGTCCCAGTGCAGGGTGTATGCCAGCCTCGACTCTGGAACGACATCAACATAGATGCCGAGCCGACCAATCCGATCGGACGGCCATCCATCCTTCGTAGCCGCACTGTCGGTGTATATCGAGTAGCTACCACCGATGCGGAGATCGGATTTAGCCTCAGCGTTGTTCGCATAGCTCCCCCACATCCAAGCTGCCATGTCGGCAGGCACGGTGAACGCCTCCCAAATCCGGCGCGGCGCAGTTGCAAAGCGTTTGACTGCTCGCACCTGCGTACCCGTCGGGTTCGTGATCTCCATGGTCCCTCTCGCTGTCGCCTACTCACAAACCTACCCGACACCGTTGACGAATCGGAGACGGGTACAGTTCTCAGATGGTTCTGCGAACTCTGTCGCTCGGTGGTATCGCCTGGAACACGATGGTCTATGTCGACACGTTCCCGGAGCCACGGCCGCAGACAGTCTTTGCGCGGCGCAGTCACACAACGGTGGGATCAAGCGGAGCAGGCAAGGCCCTCAACTTCCGGGCCCTCGGCGCCGAGGCGACGCTGTGGGGCCTTCTCGGCGCCGACGAGGCTGGCGAGCGCGTCCGGCAATATCTTGCCGACCGCAAGGTGACGTTGTTGAGCGAGGTCGACACCATGGGCACAATGCGTCACATAAACCTGATGGACAACGCTGGAGACCGGATCTCGATATTTGCCGTCCCAGGCACACACGACTTTGCGGTCGACGCAGATTCCATTCGATCGGTCGCTCGCACCGCAGATGTTGTATCGGTAACCATCATGAACTACTGCCGGCAATTCCTTCCGCTGCTCGACGAACTTGGCAAACCCGTTTGGGTTGACATACACGACTACAACGGGGCCAACCCTTATCACCAGGAATTCATCGAAGCCGCCGACTATCTCTTCATGAACTCGCAGGCCCTGCCGGACTGGCGGGCCTTCCTGGAGGAGCGGATCGCCGCAGGGGCGACGGCTGCCGTGTGTACCCATGGCGCTGCCGGAGCGAGCGGCATCACTCCACACGAGGGTTGGATCGATGTTGCTGCAGTACAAGCGGACCAGGTCGTAGACACGAACGGCGCTGGAGACTCTTTCTTCGCCGGATTCGCCGTGGCCTGGATGGAGGGAGCAGGGTTGCGGGCGTCACTCAACCGGGGCGCCGAAACGGCAGCGC
The DNA here is from genome assembly GCA_965368515.1 of uncultured bacterium. Taxonomy (GTDB): domain Bacteria; phylum Actinomycetota; class Acidimicrobiia; order Spongiisociales; family UBA5794; genus JAAETI01. The sequence goes on along the minus strand of CBDUNF010000001.1, from coordinate 79,535 downwards.
GCACGGTGGCCTCCCCCGACCTCGCTCCGCTGCCGGCGGCACCCGAATCGACGTAGACAGAATCACTGCGGCGGTCGAGCGTCCGGCAGCGCAGAGCTCAATCCCAATGGTCACGCAGAAGGCCTAGGACGTAGTCCCAGGCGTCGACAAAGTACTTCATGTAGTCGTCCCAGTCGGCGCCGTCGAGAAAACCCGTGTGAACAAGCCGCACGTTGGTTCCTGCCGGGGACGGCATAAAGGTCAACACAACCCAGGTGTTTGTTGCCCGCAGTGGCAGGTGTGGCGGAGCATTCCAAGTGAACGACAGAGATTCCCCGGGAACGTAGGCAAGGATTCTGCATCCCTCCGAGCCCTGAAGACCTTCCGGTTGTTCGAGACTGAAGAGTATTTCGAATGGGCCCCCGATCCGCAGGTCAATGTTCGATGCGGGAGGCCCCCACCACGCGGCCAACCCCTCGCTGGATGTCCACGCCGACCACACGACTTCTGGTGGAGCACCGACCTCGATCTCCTTGATCAACGATCGTATCTGCGCTCCCGAGGCGGCAATCGTCGAAGTGTCCACCGTCAACTCCTATGACAGCTTGTGCGGTAGAACACCACGCCAGCAGCTATCGCGACGGTCGCAGCAATTACCACCGCCAGCCCCCCGCCGGCAACAACCAGCAGACCGAGATAGAGGACTTCGGCGAGCAAGGCCGCACCGAGCAGCGAGAAAGCCCGAGACACCCAGCCGTCGGTGTTTCGCGCAACGAGCCATTGCATTGGCAACAGCGCCGGAGCAACGATCAACTGCCCGCCCAACGAGAAGAGCATCACGAAGCTAAAGACACCGATGGCGATGAGACCCATCTGAATCACCAGCGAGCGCCAACCCGCCATATCCACGATGTTGCTGTGTTCCATACCTCAACAATACGCGGCAGCGCCGACAGATTGCGGAGAAAAATAGTCAACCCGAGGTTGACAGTCCGATTCCGTCAACTTAGGGTTGACGAACGATGTCCGAAGCGAGCAAAGCATTCCAGCAAGGTGACCTTGCGTCGGCCCGGCGGCTGCTCCAAGCACAAGAGAATATCCGCCCGGCTCAGCTCGAGATGCTGGCCGCAATCGCGATTCTGGAAGGCAAATACGACGACGCCATCGGCAACCTGGGCTCGCTGCTCCCCCACTCCCGGGCCAATCAACTCCGCAGACACCGAATCAAGCGCCGACTCTCCCTCGTGTATTTCCATACCAATCAATACGATCTGGCGGCGGCGCTCGGCTTGGGAGATCCGCTTACGAAGCTGATGAGACATTTTGGTGGCGAACCCAACGTCATCGACTGGAGCGGCCAATCCCTTGTCCGGCTCCCGTTTCGTCAGGACACTGAATGGGAACTACCCCAGGTTGAGCTCACCATCAACGGAGAACGCCTCGAGGCCAAGATCGATACGGGCGGTGATCTGCTGTCGGTGCCGTGGGCGCTGGCCGGGTCGCTAGGACTTGAAGCTGCAGCAACATCGACCGGCAGGTTCGCCGGCGGTGACAAGGCCAAGATCGGATGGGGCCGAGCGGAGCACGTGGAACTGGGCGATGTCGCCATCGCCAACGTCCCTATCTCACTAAACGGGATGGCTCATCCGGTTGTCGGCACCGGATTGCTCCGCCTGTTCCAATCAACCCTCGACTACCCAGGACACCGACTCCTATTGCGGCCCCGCGGGAGCCGACCGATCGGAGGCGTGCCGTTCCTCCTTGCGGGAACCCATCTCATGATTGTTGACGGCTCCATCGCGGGTGTGCCGACCAAGCTGCTTGTTGACTCTGGGCTCGAAGCCGACAACGACGCCAGCTTCCTTGCCTCGGAGCCTGTCATGCGACAGGCAGGGATTCCGACGCCCGCAACGGTACGCAGTACCGGCAACTCGGGAGCAGGAACGACCCACCTGGACATTGGAGCATTCTCCGTCGCAGAAGTCACTTTGGGTGCAACGACGAGAACCAACCTCACCGGGTTGACCGGCATCTTCCCGCAGCAACTCGCCAAACCTCGCACTCTCGGCTTCCCCCTCGGAGGGCTGGTGAGCCATAACTTCCTTCGCCACTACCAGTGGACCCTGGACTTCGGGCAGATGAGGATGACTCTGGAGCAGCCGCGGGCAGCCTCCTAGAGTGACGGCATGGATCGCGCAGAACGACTCCGGCAAAGAATGCAGGCAGCACTGGATAACCAAACCGGTGCCGGAGATCCTCTCGACGCCCTGTCCGATCTTGCGACCCTCGACGAGTTCGTGAACGACTACGCACAGGCGCGGGTCGACGACGCTCGTGCGACCGGGGCGTCGTGGGCGGAAATCGCGGAGCGACTCGGCGTCACCCGCCAGGCCGCACACAAGCGGTTCGGTGCGAACAAGACCGGGCGCCGAGCGTTAGAACTCCGGCTCATCTGGGAACGGGACAAATCGTGAGAGTCACCGTCTGCGAGCTCCGCAATGGCCGCAACGACCTTGCCGTCGACTGGGATGGATTGGTCTCCCATTGCCGTCGACATCGATCGGAACTGGTTGTCCTACCGGAGATGCCTTTTTCGCCATGGCTGGCTGCGACGGAACACCCAGATCCCACCGCATGGATGTCTGCTGTTGTTGAACATGAGAGCTGGCGCAAAGTACTGGTCGACCTGGTTCCTGCCACCGTTCTCAGCACCCAGCCGATCCGGGAGGATGGAAAACACTTCAACGAAGGATTCCATTGGAGCGCAGTGGGCGGCTACCAGCCGGTGCATCGCAAGTACTACCTGCCCAACGAGCCCGGGTTCTGGGAGGCGAACTGGTACGACCGGGGAGACGGTGCATTTGATGCCGTTTCCCGCAACGATCTCGTCGTCGGGTTCATGATCTGCACTGAACTTTGGTTCACCGAGCACGCCAGGAGCTATGCACGATCCGGCGTCAATATCCTGGCGGCGCCGCGAGCGACAGGGCTGGCGTCGGCCGACAAGTGGTTGGCCGGCGGGCGAGCTGCCGCGGTCATGTCCGGCGCATATTGCCTGTCATCGAATCGAGGCGGTCGGGATGCGTCCGGATTCGACTGGGGCGGCCACGGCTGGATCATCGAGCCCGAGGAAGGCGACGTGCTCGGCGTCACCTCACCGGACGCCCCCTTCGTCACGGTGGACATCGATCTCGCGGTGGCGACCGCGGCTAAGAACACGTACCCCCGCTACGTTGCTGAATAGATCGAGCCACGGTCCACGCCCCTATCCTTCAAGTTGAGTGACCCGAATGAAGGTCGGAGGTTGGTATGAAGCTGCAACGTCTTGTTCCACTTGCCATCGTGTTGATTGTCGTCCTGGGTGCGTGCTCCGCCGGGGCGAATCCTGAAGTGGGGCTGGAAGCCGCCGATGGCGACGTCGCCGGCTTCTTCATGGGTCTGTGGCATGGGCTGATCGCCCCGATCACCTTCATCATCTCGCTGTTCAAAGACTCTGTGAACATCTACGAGGTTCACAACAGCGGGAACTGGTACGACTTCGGGTTCATGTTTGGTCTCACCATCTCGCTCGGAGGCTCGTCGCGAGGTTCAAAGCGGCGCTAGCCCCCTACCTAGCTGCACCTCGCAGCAAGGAGAGACCGGCTCGCCCGTCACTCCGCCGCGGCCGCCGCTTCTGCATCGAGGTCGACGCTGCACCCTGAGTAGATCGGGTCGTAGTAGAAGCCGCCTCCGATGTAGTCGGAGTTGTAGCTGCGGGCTCCATCCGGACTCACCGTGTACAGATAGGGAGACCGGTGCAGCCGTTCGTAGTGGTACCTGCCGTCGGCACCGGAGAGGATCTCCGTTCCTTCGCCATACAACATCAGGCCGCCGTCGGCACGCACCTCATGCTGCGGGCTCGTTTGGCGATACTCGTGGCTGACGTTGAGCAGCTTGTGACCCAACTCGTGTGCAATCGTTTTCCACGAGTCCTTGCTCTTGGTCAGGTCGGTAATCGTGATCACACCGCGCAGATGGTGCGGCATGGTGTCGCCGTACATGTACCCGGGGACTGACAACCCGCCCGTCGAGATGGTCTTGAGCTGCCAGGTGCGGAAGTCGAGCTGCTCGTAGAAGTCCATAAACACATCTTGCAGCGTGACAAGATGGACGACGAGGTGGCTGTTCGGGGCATCACCGACGATCCCGCTGAAGGCCGCTTCCGCCTCTTCGGAAATGACCGCGGGCCTGCGCTCTGCCTCGACATACATATTCGCAAAACGACCGCTCGGAAGCTCACTTCCCGGTTTGGTCGAATTGATCGCAAACAGACTTGGATTGAGATAGCCGGTCTTGAACGCGACTAGCTTCAGCTGCACGCCGACTGCGCCAAATACCTCTTTCGCCCGGTCAAACCCCGAGAGAAGGAGGTCCACGGTCACCTTGGCCGCATGGGCCGGATCGAGGTTGTTCGGGTAGTAGATCGCAACGTCCGTCGTCGGCTGCGCCGGGTCAAGACCGGTGTTGATCAGTTCAAGATCGATGTCTTCGAGTTGAGCCCACTCGCGGGATACGTCGCCGCTCATCAGTTCTCCAATGCTTCTACCGGATCACGCCCGGTTGCTTCCCTGGCAAAGACACGGGCCGGGTGATCCGGCTCGAGCTCGCGGTAGTAGAACGGCTCGCCTGCCTTGACTTCCGCAGCCAGCATGTCCCTCGCTTCGACCATGCCCTCGACCATCTCCTCATACGGTTCGCTGCCTTCCTTCAGGATGAGGATCACCGCCGGCTCGTCGAATGGCGTCTCGAACCCCGTCGGCACCCCGCCGGGGAAGTGGAAAAGGTCGTTCTGATTGATGACCGTACGTACCTCCTTGCCATCCTCCGTGGTGCAGAACACCCAACTGCCGGAAACCGTATAGATGATGCTCTCGGTGTCATGAGGATGGGCGTAGCAGTACTGACCCGGGTGCATGACAATCACGTGCGAACGAATCTTGGCCCCGGTCAAGAGCGGAACGAGCCTGCCCTCCACGGTCTCAACCCCAGGTTGATCGTCCAGGTTCCTGAGCACACGGCAGTCGCCGATCCACTCGAGGTTCTTCGGCTGAATGCTTTCTGCGTGTGTCACTTGCATCTCCTGTTGTTGGCCGGATCACGCCTGGTTGTCGTCAGAGACGGGGATTGATTCGTTCCTCCATGGCGAACGCGATGAGAGCGAAGCCGAGGGATGCCGCCATGATCATCAGCCCCGGCGGCAGCACCCACCACTTCCAGGCCGGCGTGAGAAACGCTCCGCGCGCCTGCGCCCAAAAGAGGATCGAGCCCCAACTCTTCTGAATCGGATCGCCGAGACCAAGAAAGCTCAGAGCTGCCTCGAGCAGAATGGCAGTCGAAACTGCTCGCACAAAGGTCCCAGTCGCCAGGAGCGCCGTTCGGGGCAGGACGTGGCGAACGATTGCCCACCGATCGGGGGCACCCATGGTCCGTGACGCCAATACGTATTCGCGGGACCGTAGCGACAGCACTTGCGACCTGATCACCCGGGCCGGACCTGCCCAGATGAGCACTCCGATCACGATGATCGTGTTGAACAGACTCCTCCCCAGGTAGGCCGCGAGGATGATCAGTAGTGGCAAGAACGGAAGAATCAGCACCACATCGACACTGCGCATCAAGATCGTCCCAAGCCGCTTCGGGTAGTAGCCGGCGAGGATCCCGACCGTGGTGCCCAGGAACAATGCGACAACGGCTGCGACCACACCCACCGTCAGTGACACCCGGGCACCGAAGATGAGTTCCGAGAGCAGGTCCTGGCCAACATCGTTCGTTCCGAGCCAATGTTCGGCACTTGGAGCAGAGAATGGGATCCCGACACGTTCTGTCGGATCGTACGGTGCTAGCAATGGAGCGAAGACGGCCATGATGAGCAACGCCACGACAATCACGCCACCGATGATCCCGAGCCGATCAGCCAGGCTCCGCCTGACCTTCCGTTCCCGCGAGCGCAATGTCATACCCATCATTGCTCACGCATACGGGGGTCGAGGATCGGGTACAACAGGTCGGCAAACAGGTTGGCCAGCAAGACGGCAACGGTGAAAACTAGGAAAGCGGCTTGCATCACCGGATAGTCACGCCCCGACACCGCCTCAAACACAAGCCGGCCCAAGCCGGGGTACGAGAAGACCGTCTCGATAATCACGGACCCACCGAACGCAAAGGCAAACCGGATCGCCAGGAACGTGACAACCGGAGCAATTGCGTTGCGCGCAACGTGACCAAAGAGGATCCGACTCTCGGAAGCGCCCTTGGCCCGAGCAGTGCGGATAAAGTCATCGCCAAGGACCTCCAGCATCGAGTACCTCATTGTCAGATAGACACCAGGAATCGATAGCACCGTGAGAGTCACTATCGGCAAGATCGCGTGTTCCGCGATGTCTCGGACGTGGGCCAAACCCACAGCGTCAGAAGCTGGGGTCACCGCACCAAATGAAGGAAGCCAACCCAATTGCACGGCAAATATCGAGATGAGCAACATGCCCAGCCAAAACGAGGGCAAGGACTGCAGCGAGATCATCCCGGTGAGTAACCCCAGGTCGGTTTTCTTCCCGCGGCGCCACGCCGAGAACGCGCCCAGGACAATCCCGCTGATCGCCGAGATCAAGAGGGCTGCACCGGTGATGAGAAGGGTCCAGGGGAGCCGTTCCCCGATCATCTCCGAAATGGGCCGTCCGGACTTGTACGAGAACCCGAGATCGCCGGTGAGGACGGCCTTCCAATAGTCGACAAACTGGCTGATCAGCGGTGCATCCAGCCCCACCTGGTCGATGACCTCGGCGCGTTGCTCCGCTGTCATCAGCCCGACATCAACACCTGCCAACAAGGCCAGCGGGTTGCCGGGCATGAGCCGGGGCAGCATGAAATTGAGGCTGACAGCCACCACAAATACGACCAGGTACTGGTCGAGTCGGCGCAGTCCGAATCGTCGCATCAGTCCTTCCGTTCCCGGTGCGGGGAGAGCGCCGCAGCGCTCTCCCCAGGCTCGGGAGTTACGGCCTACCGCTTGCGGGGATGAGCGATACCTTGCTCACGATCCCTTGACCGGCGATGAATTCCCAGTCCGCGTAGACCTCGGAGTTGTAGACGTATGCACCGTCGGGATAGGCGAGTAGCACGAACGGCACCTGCTCGGCGATCAGCACCTGCAGATCCTTGATCAAGGCCTCCGCTGCGGCCGGATCGGCCTCAGTCAGCAGCGCGGCTGAAATCGAATCGATCTCGGCGTTGGCAAACCCGGTGAGGTTGAGGAACCCCGTCCCCGGATCGCTGTTGACGAGCTCTGCGATTCGGATCGTGTTTGCCTGGATCGGCGCCGACCAGCCCCATGCCGCCATCTCGTAGTTGCGACCGTTGCTGATGTCGAAGCCGGGCCAGACGGCCTCCTCCCAGGTCGCCGTCTCGACCGAGGCGACTGTCACTGCAATACCAATCTCGCCGAGCATTTCGGAAACTAGCTCGGAGATGCGTAGTCGCAGCGAGTCGCACGAATTCGTGAGCATCTCGAATGCCATCGGTTGGCCATCGAACTCCCTGACGCCGTCACCGTCGCTGTCGACGTACCCGGCGTCGTCAAGCAGCGCGTTGGCCGCCGCAACGTCGTAAATCGGCGTAACAGCTGAGTTGTAGACCGGCTTGTCCGGATGGACCCACCCGGGACTGCCGACCGTGGCGGACCCGAGATAGACAGTGTCGACACTGTCCTGATTGTCGATCGCAAGCTGCATCGCCTGCCGAACCGCAAGGTCGCTGAATGGGGCCTTGCTCGCATCGAAGTTCACCATCTGAGTCGTAAACTCCGGTCCCTGTGCGATATCAAGCGGGTCCTGTGCGTCGAGCAACGCGATCTGCTCCGGGCTCACCCGGTCAAAGATCACGTCGACCTCGCCAGATCGAATCGCCGCCAACGCACCGGAATCGTCCGCGAACACAACAATGACGAGTTCGTCGACATTGGGCGCTCCCCGGAAGTAGTCAGGGTTCGCCGCCAACCGGTAGCTCTGATCCTGCTGGTATGCGGTCATCATGTATGGGCCGGAGCCGACATTGGTCACGATGTCGAGGGTCTGCTCAGACGGTGTGTCGATGCCTTCCCATACGTGCTGAGGGAGGATTGGGATGTCGGCGAGGGCCACGAGGTCGAACGCTGGGTTCGGTGCTGCCAGACCGACAACAAGCTCACCGGCGTCCGAGATCTCGACCGACTCAACACCGCGCAAGTCACGCGAGAAACGTCCCGTTGCGTTGGCGATGAAATAGTCAAACGTGAACTTGACGTCGTTGATTGTGAGCGGCTGACCATCGTGCCAGGTCACCCCGTCAACAATGGTCATTGTGTACTCAGTCAGGTCCGCGTTCGGAGTCACGGTCTCGGCTAACCAGGGCTGCGGTATGCCGGAGGCGTCGAGTTGCATCAGTGAGTCGTACTGCAACATCAACAGGTTCCAACCGGGGAATCCACTGATGTAGCTGAATGGATTGATGGTGTCCTCGTCGCCGGTTATGGCCGCCCGCACCGTGATCGGCTCAGCCGAAGGGGGCTGAGTGGTTTCTGGTGTATCGCCGTCGCCTGATGGAGCCGTGGTCTCGGTCGCACCGCCGCTACCGGCCGTGGTCGTCGGGTCTGAATCTGACCCGCTGCAGGCGCCGGCAACGAGAGCCAAAACCAACAGCAGTATCGCCAGGGTCGTTTTTCTCATTTGCTTTCCTTCCCTCGTTTGTTCTTCTAGTCGTTCGTTGGCATGCCGCTGGTTCCAGCGTTTATGCGATGCTCGATCTCTGCGCTGACAGGATCAACGAGATGGCAGGCCACCCGACGCTCGCGACCTATCTCGCGCAGGTCCGGAACTAGCTCGTCGCAGAGCCCTGCGACTGCGACCGGGCAGCGCGTGTGAAATCGACACCCGGTAGGCGGGTCGGCAGGGTCCGGTAGATCCCCCTGCAATGGCGGTGTGATCGAATCGGCCTCATTGGGGTCGGGTACGGGTACTGCGGCAAGGAGAGCTTTCGTGTAGGGGTGCAGAGGCTCATCGTAGATGGCATCACGAGGTGCATGTTCGACGATCTGCCCCAGATACATAACGGCGATCTCATGGGAGATGTGACGCACCACGGCTAGGTCGTGGGCAATGAAAATCAGCGACAGACCAAGCTCCTGCTGCGTCTCATGAAGCAGGTTGACTATCTGTGCCTGCACAGACACATCGAGAGCGGATACCGGTTCGTCGCACACGATCGCTTCCGGGTCGGCTGCTAGGGCACGTGCAATTGCGATGCGCTGTCGTTGCCCACCGCTGAACTCATGGGGGTGACGTAGAACGGCATCCCGATCCAGCCCCACCTTTTCGAGCAGCTCGCCGACCTTCTCCGCTCGCTCCTCGGCGGTGCCGATGCGGTGAACCCGCATCGGCTCGGCTACAACATCGCCAACACGCATGCCGGGGTTCATCGACGAGAACGGATCCTGGAAGATCATCTGCACCGTGCGGCGATGAGGGCCACTCTTGGTGTTCAGCGGATCGCCGTTGACGCGGATCTCGCCTTCGGTCGGCTCGACCAGGCCCACAAGAGCACGACCCAGTGTGCTCTTCCCACATCCACTCTCGCCAACCAGGCCGAGGGTCATGCCGCGGTGAATCTGCAAATCCACACCGTCGAGCGCCCGCACGAACGTTTTCCTCCGTTGCCTGCCGCCGCGCTGCACTCGAAAGTGCACTTTGAGGTTCTCGATGTTGATAACGGTGTCGCCCATATCGGGCGCGGTCTGGGCTCGGTTGTCATCCTCGACCGGCCAGAGTTCGTCAGCGGGACCGATGAACTCGGCGTGGAGACATGCGGCATAGTGGCCGTCGACTTCGATCCGCTCGAGGTCGGGGAGCGCATTCGGGCACGCGTCGTCGCTCATCGGACACCGCGTGTGGAAGGGACACGAGGTGAGCGGCGCAAGGATGGGAGCGGGTGTACCCGGGATCTCAGGAAGCCAAGCCGTGGTCGGAGTGTCGATCCGAGGGATAGAACGCAGCAGGCCCGTTGTGTACGGATGCCGGGCGGCGGCATAGAGGCGGTGCGACCCGCCGGACTCCATGATTCTTCCCCCGTACATGACGGCTACTCGGTCAGCGATCTCAGCGACAACGCCAAGATCGTGGGTGATCCACACCACGGCCATGCCTAGCTCGGATTGCAGCTCCTTCACCAACGCCACAATCTGACGCTGCACCGTCACATCTAGTGCGGTGGTCGGCTCATCGGCAATCAGCAGACGCGGTTCGCAAGCCAACGCAATTGCAATCATGACCCGCTGGCGCATCCCGCCCGAAAACTCGTGGGGGTAGTCACGAACGCGACGGGAGGCGTTCGGAATGCCAACACGGTCTAGCAAGTCGATCGCACGAGCCATCGCATCCGCCCTGGTCACCTTGCGGTGCAGACGCAGCACTTCGGCGATCTGACGGCCGACCGGGTGCACCGGGTTTAGCGACGACATCGGATCCTGAAAGATCATCCCGATCTCGGCGCCGCGAATCTTGTTCATCGCCGAGCGGCTGAGCGAGGTCAGTTCGTTGCCGCGAAATCTGATCGACCCGGATACTCGTCCCGGCGGCGAAGGCACGAGTCCCATCACACTCAGCATCGAGACGCTCTTGCCCGACCCCGACTCACCCACCAGGGCGAATACTTCCCCCTCGTGCACGTCGAGATCGACTCCGTTAACCGCATATACGGTGCGGTCCGGCAACGGAAACTCGACGCGTAGGTCAGAGACCGAAAGCAACGCACCGCTGTCCGCTATCTCAGCCCCTTGCTGGATCGAGCGCGACAACCGTTGCGCCGACTTCACGATGGATGATGGTCATGCTCGGTGAGCGCGGTGTGCGCGGGAGTGAAGTCCGTGTGACCATCACCGTTTGGCTCGACATGGACAACAAGATGGTCCAGATGTGGGATCGACTCAACCAATGCTTTCCTGACCTCCAACGCGATGTCGTGACCTTCCAGAACGGATAGCGTCCGATCCACGACGATTTGCAGACTCGCATCGAGCCTGTGCCCGACCCAGCGTACCCGTACTCGCTCGGCGCTGAGCACTCCGGGGACTGCGGCACTGTGAGTCTCAACTTCGGCCACGGTCGACGGGTCGACACCGTCCATCAGTCTGCGGAATACCTGCTTGGTGGCATCTTTGAGGATGAACAGGATGGCGAAGGTGATCAGCAGACCGATTATCGGGTCGGCGGCGGGAAAGCCGAGACCGACCCCGATCGCACCAAAGAGCACGGCAAGCGAGGTCAACCCATCAGTTCTGGCGTGGTATCCATCAGCGACGAGGGCCGCGGAACCAATGGACCGCCCGACCCGTATGCGGTAGATGGCAACGATCTCATTACCGATGAACCCGACGATCGCGGCGACAGCAACTAGCCACAGATTCTCGACATCCTGTGGATTGAACAGCCGGTCGATGGACTCCCATGCAGCTAATACCGCCGACAAAGCGATCATGAACACAATGAATAAACCCGCCAGGTCTTCTGCGCGGCGATAACCGTATGTGTACGAGCTGGTCGCAGCGCGGCGTCCAAGAATGAATGCGATCCACAACGGAATCGAGGTGAGCGCATCGGAGAAGTTGTGGATCGTGTCCGCCAGCAGAGCGACCGATCCGGTGAGGATCACGATGAAAACCTGGACGATGGCGGTTGACATCAGGCCGACCAGTGAGATCTTGACCGCCCGTATTCCCTTGGCCGACGACTCGAGCGCGGTATCTATCGAATCGGCGGCATCATGGCTATGGGGAGCATACATCGACTTGATCCGACCCCAGATACCCGTCGGGTGCTCGTGGTCGTGGTCATGGTTGTGCTCGTGGGAGTGGTCACCGTCCTGGACGGTGTGGGTGTGGGCCTCAGCACCATCGCCGTCGGCGTGTTCATGATCCGTGTCGCCTATGTTGATCCCTGATTCGTTGGTGTTCAGAACGCTATCCTTCTGCCGGGACAGGCTCCTGTAATACCTGCAGGAGCCATTCTGTAGGACTTTTGTACCGTAGTTAAAGAATATCAGAGGCGTCAAACTGAAATGCCAAGCTATCGCGCAATTCTCGGGGAGACATCAGAATCCGACACCAGGGGCCGCAGCGCTACCGAAACCGCCTATAAGGTGCTTCGTGATGAAATCCTGCGGTGCATCCTGCCGCCCGGCACGCGGGTGATCGAGGGCGACATCGCCGAACGACTCAACATGAGCAAGACACCGGTGAAGCGGGCACTCGGCATGCTGATCCACGAAGGGTTTGTCGAGGTTCAGCCCAGACACGGATACCGGGTTACCGAGGTGACCCTCGCCGATGTCCAGGAGATCTACCAACTCCGTCAGATCCTCGAACCGGCAGCCGCGGAACTGGCAGCCACCAGAGCGACACCCGAACAGCTCCAACAACTGCGCACGCTTGTGGAGGACACTGACCAAGATACCTACGAGCAGAGTGTGGCGAAGGTGCTCCGCTTTCACGAGATCCTGGCGAGCGCCTCCGGAAGTGAACGCCTGGCTGCTTCCCTGGCCAGCCTCCTCGACGAGATGCAGCGTCTGCTGTCGATGGGCTTCGAGATCGACCATGACATATCGCTGCATGCGGGTGAGCACCGTGACCTGCTCGACGCCCTTCTCAAGGGTAATCACCACGCAGCTCGCGAGCTCGCTGAGCGTCAGGTCGAGACCGGCCGGATGCGGATGTTCGATGCGATCCTGGCTTCGCTGACCAGCGCCGGCGGAGCTGCCGACGCTGTCGTGCTTCGACCAAAAACGCCACGGGGCGAGTAAGCGTTCGTACCTCTAAATAACCGGGGTGTCGCGGCCCATGTCGGAAAAGAGGGTGAATTCGGGCAGGAAGGTGAGGTCGACACGACCAACTGAGCCCTGTCTGTGCTTAGCAATCGCGACCTCGGCGATACCTTTGGTTTCGATCGCCTCGGGGTGGTAGTACTCGTGGCGGTAGATGAACAGCACGATGTCAGCGTCCTGTTCGATGGCCCCGGACTCCCGTAGGTCGCCAAGACGGGGACGCTTGTCTTCACGTTGTTCTAGAGAACGATTGAGCTGGGAAACACCGATGACCGGCACCTCGAGCTCGCGGGCAAGGCTCTTGAGGCTGCGACTGATGATGGCGATCTCCTGCTGGCGATTCTCGCCGGCGGTGCCGTGCATCAACTGGAGGTAGTCAACTACTACCAGACCAAGACCACTCCGCCGCTTGAGACGCCGGCACTTGGCTCGGATCTCAGTCACGGTCAATCCTGCGGAGTCATCGACGTAGATCGGCTTCTTGTATAGGACGTTGGCGGCGTTGGACAGTTTCGAGAAGTCGCCCTCAGTGAGACGCCCGGTACGCAGCCGTTGTGAATCGATTCGTCCCTGCGAACACAGCATCCTCGAGACGATCTCTTCCCGACCCATCTCCAACGTGAAGATGGCAACTGGATCGCCCTGAACCGCAATATGCTGTGCGATGCCGATGGCGAGCGTCGACTTCCCCATACCGGGACGAGCGGCAACGATGATGAGGTTGCCCGGGTGCAGACCGGCGAGCTTGCGATCCAAGTCACGCAGGCCCGTTGACAAACCGGTCACCTCGGCACCGTGGCGGTGTAGCTCTTCCGCTCTCTCGATCGCAGGACCCAACAGCGGGTCGATTAGGGCCAGCCCCTCGCCGACACGCTTCTCCGACACGGCGTAAACGGATTGCTCGGCCTTGTCGACAACCTCGGCAATTGGTTGGTCGACTTCGGTCGCCAGCTTGCCGATGTCGCCGCCGACTCTCATGAGCCGACGCCGGAGCGCATGCTCTTCGACGATGGCCGCATAGTGCTCGATGTTGGAGGTCGCCGGGACCACCTCGATGAGCTGCGTGAGATAGCCGAGACCGCCAACCCTCTCCAGCATGTCGGCACGCCGTAGCTCCTCCGCAACGGTGACAGCGTCAACGGGCTCGTTCTTATTGAACAGGGCAAGTACCCCATCAAAGATCGCTTGATGGGCGGGTCGGTAGAAATCGTCCGGGTGAAGCTTCTCGAGTGCAACGTTGGCAGCATCGCTGTCCAACAAAACAGCGCCGAGGACCGACTCCTCGGCCTCGACGCTGTGTGGTGGAACGCGCAGGGAACCGGATCGGGGATCGTCGATTCCCAAAGCCATGTTGCGCCTCCTAGGCGGGGATCACGTCGAGGCTGACACTGAATTCCACTTCTTCATGCGGCTTCATCGTCACCTCGTGCAGACCGATCTCCTTGATTGCATTCGGGATCTCGATGATCGCGCTCGGAACATCGACACCGCTGAACTTCTTGACCGCTTCGGCGATGTCGTGCGTACCGACCGATCCGAATAGCTTGCCTTCATCGCCGGACCGCGCCGCGATGACGATGCGGGAACCGACCAGGTTCCTGGCCAGCTCTTCCGCAGCGCCCTTGAGCTTGGCTTCGCTCTCGATGCGCTGCTGACGCAGCTTGTCGGCCTGCTTGATCGCACCGTCGGTTGCCTTCATGGCCAACTTCTTGGGCAGCAGGTAGTTGCGGGCAAATCCCTTGGAAACATCAACGATGTCTCCCTTGCCGCCGAGATCGGCGACGTCCTTGAGCAGTATGACGTTCATTAGCCCCTCTGCGAGATGTAGGGCAGCAGCGCCATTTCGCGGGCGTTCTTGATGGCGATCGCCAGCGCACGCTGATGCTTCGGACAGAGACCGGTCACCCGACGAGCGCGGATCTTGCCGCGGTCGGACATGAACTTGCGGAGCACCGCAACCTCTTTGTAGTCGACGAACTCGGCCTTTTCCTTGCAGAACTGACAGACCTTGGGACGGCGACGGGAGTCTGCCGCCGAGGGACGGCGACGCTTCTTACGTGTATTGGGGGGCATATTGTTGTCCTCCTGAGGAAGTGAAAGTGTTTAGAAAGGGGCTTCGTCTGGGCCGTAGTCGTCGCGGGCGACAGGGGCCGGTGGTACCGAGCCTCCACCACCGCCACCACTCTGCTTGCCGGCCCAGTCACCAGTGCCACCGCTGCGCGGGGTACGGGTGACCGATGCGGTTGCCCATCGGACCGAAGGGCCGATGTCGTCGATCCTGACCTCGATCATCGAGCGCTTCTCGCCCTCTTGGTTCTCCCAGGAACGCTGCTCGAGCCGGCCGGTCACGATGACCCGCATCCCCTTTTGCAGGGACTCGGCGACGTTCTCGGCCATATCGCGCCAGCAGGTACCGCCGAAGAAGCTGGTCTCCTCCTGCCATTCCTGGTTGCGGTCTTGATAGCGTCGGCTCACCGCAAAACGAACCTTGGCCATGGCTACACCGGACGGGGTGAATCGAAGCTCCGGATCATCAACGAGGTTGCCGATCAATGTCACGCTGTTGTTACTCATTACGTATCTCTCTTCTCTCTGCGCACTCGTTCATAGTGTGCAGGGCGAGGGTGACAAGTTTTCTACTTGCCGGCGGAGCGGGTGATCTTGTGCCGGATAACGGCATCATGAAGCCCGAGGGCGCGGTCAAGGGTTTCGACCATCTCGGTGCCCGCTTCGAATGTAACGACGGAGTAGAAGCCCTCGTTCAAGTGATCGATCTCATAGGCAAAACGACGCTTGCCCCAAAAATCGGTGTCCTCTACGGAACCGGAACTTGCGATGACACCTTCTACCTCGCCGACGAGAGTCCGAACATCGGGCTCGGCCAGCTCGGGACGATGAATCATCATCAACTCATAGGAACGCAATATCTCACCTCCTGTGGACATCCGCAGTGCGGAAGGCCCCCGGACTCTCCGGGAGCAGGGGTAGCGGCATGGCGAAACTGTTCGACATGCCCCGTTTGCGGTGCGTGAGTGTAACTGGGCTGGGGTCACCCGTCCACATCGACCCTGACTGGCCACAGGGGAAGCTTCGATTTCAAGCAAGGCTTCAGATTCGGCCACGTCCAGCACAGCCGCCAGCCGAGCTGGTTCGCTTCCCTCAGCAACGTCCTTCTCGGGATCGAGTGCGACAACAAGCTGCTGAAGCGACGCAAAGGCCGACCGCAAAAAGTGCGTGTTGTCGCTTACGTACTGAATTGGCGTGTTGATTTCGTGGGCTATGCCCGCAGCCAACTGGCCGATCGATTCGAGCTTCTGCGACAACAATCGCTCGGCCTCCACCTTCTCGCGGAACGCCAGCTCCTCACGCAGTTGATCGTTGAGGCGCTCCAGCGCTTCGCTCTTCTCGGTTAGTTCGTCGTGGGCTTCCGCCAGTTCCTGCAGCGAGTGACTGAGCTCGGACTTCGTCGCCTTCAGGTCGCTGGCGGATTTCTCCCAGAGCTCCCTAATACGAGCAGCCTGTCCCATTCCCTGTTCGAGCAGGGCAATCTTCTGTCGCAGCGCGGCAACTTCACCGTCCGACGGTGCAGACGTTGTCATTAGTCCACCATGTCGGCGTAGATGATGTCGAGCCCACATTGCAGGTTCTCGAGATAGTCGAGAGCAAGCGGCACATGCTCCTGTTTGATGATCGACCCGTGCTGCGGCAGGATTCCCTCGATCTCAATTCCATCCAAGCGCCTGACGAAACCGCGGGCCGCAAGGTTCGAGGCCATGTAGTCCATGTGGAATAGGTCCATCTTTGCGATGTGCAACGAGAAATCGTCAACCGTCAGAGTCCAATCGAGATCCAGTGCCGCAAAGATGTCTCCAGACAGCAGGAACTTCGCTGCAGTGTCGTATGTCGTGATCGCCCCGGGGAAATGGAGGAATGGAGCCTCAATGAACTGGAGATGCTCACCGGAAGGCAATTCGTAACGCGGGTTCACCGACGTGTCGTAGAAGTCGTAGTCGGAGACTCCGTAGTGGGGAATCAGCACCTGGGTGCGCGGACTGGTGAAGACCTTCATTGTCGGATTGAGCTCGAGCCAATCCACCATGGACGCCGCGACATCGGGGTCCTGGTGACATAGAATCATCCCGTCACGGCGGCTGGATCCATTAGTTCACCGATGTTGTGCTTCACGCTCTCGAAGTGATCGGAGCTACCCGGATCGACAACGATCCCCACATCTCCATCCTGGATGAAGTAGACATTGCACCGAAACGCCGTTGCATCTGAAATCCCTACCCAGTAAACGGCATGGTCCCCGACGAGTACAGACAGACTGGATGTCCAACGTCGGGAGTCACATCGGCCAACTCCGCTATGCGATTCATGCGCATCCCTCTTCTTCTATCTGTGGGCCGGCGGCCCCTCCTGATCCTCACGCCTATATCGGCAGCTAGGCCACGGAGTGAACCTGGTTGAGGACGCGGGAGCGCGCAAATGGCATCGGCCGTCTCAGCCGGATTGGGTGAGACGTGGCGCCTACAGGATCTGGCTGAGGAAGAGCTTGGTGCGATCTTCTGTCGGGTTGGTGAAGAAGTGCTCGGGGGTGCCAACTTCGACGATCTGCCCGTCGGCCATGAAGACGACACGATCCGCAACCTCGCGGGCAAACCCCATCTCGTGAGTGACGACGATCATCGTCATTCCGGAAAGGGCCAGTTCCTTCATGGAGTCGAGCACCTCTTTGATCATCTCTGGGTCCAATGCTGACGTCGGCTCATCAAAGAGCATCACCTTCGGGCTCATCGCCAAGGACCGGGCGATGGCCACACGTTGCTGCTGCCCACCTGAGAGTTGGCCGGGGTATTTGTGCGCCTGCTCGGGGATCTGCACCGCAGTGAGCTGCTCCATCCCCAGGTCGTCCGCTTCCTTCTTGGGCATGTTGCGAACCTGGCGTGGTCCGAGGGTTACGTTCTCCAGCACCGTTAGATGTGGGAACAGGTTGAACTGCTGGAACACCATTCCCGTCTCACGACGGATCTCCTGGATGTGCCTGATGTCATCGGAGAGCTCGATGCCATCAACCGTGATCCTGCCGTGATCATGCTTCTCGAGCCGGTTGATGCAGCGGATCATCGTCGACTTGCCGGAACCCGAAGGCCCGATGACAACGACAACCTCCTGCTTGGCGATTCTCAGATTGATGTCTTTCAGAGCTTGGAAGTCGCCGAAGTACTTGTCGACATCGACGAGTTCGATCATCAGCTCGCCGGTACCGGCCATCTGGGTGGCGTCGGCGAATACCTCACCAGATCCTGAGTCGTTTCTGTCTGTCATCGTTCTCCAACTCCAAGCTTCCGTTCCAAACGTTGGCTTTCCCTAGACATAGCAAACGACACTGCCCAGAAGGCAAGCATCACGAACACCAGTGTCTCTGTGATCCCGAAGCCCCGGAAATCCGTCTGCGCATGGACAATCTCACGAACCCGAAGGATCTCGCCGATACCGATGATGAACAGCAGCGTCGTGTCCTTGAACAGCGAGATGAACTGGCCAACCATTGCCGGGATAACGGCGCGAAGGGCCTGGGGCAGGACGATGAGCCTTGTGACCTTCCAAGGCGAGAGCCCAAGCGAGTTGCCCGCTTCGACCTGGCCCCCCGGAACCGCCTGGAGTCCACCGCGAACGATCTCGGCCACATAGGCAGCCGTGAACATCGTCATGGCCGCTAGCGCCCTGGTGATCTCAGAGGGAAGCGTGGTCGTATTCAGGAAAAAGCCAAGGAAGAACTGAGCCATCAACAGCAGCGAAATCAACGGCACACCACGGATCAGCTCGATGTAGAGCGTGGCGAGTGTTCGCAGGGCGGGGAAACTCGATCGGCGAGCCAGCGCCAGCAGAAGACCGAGCGGGAATGACAGCGTGATCGCCAGGGCAGCCATTATGAGATTGAGATGGAAACCTTCCCACTCGTCCCACCCGACGCCTTCGAAATTGGTCACCGAGTACAAGAGGAAGCCGACCGCCAATATGGCAACTGCAGCTGCGCTTTGGACGATGTGCATGCGACGCACGTCGTCCCAATCACGCCTCCCCAGCAGGGAAACGGATGCGAGCACGATCGGGAGAAAGAGCCACAGCCAGCCGGTACCAACGAACCCGCTAACGATCTGATAGCCGAGGACGCCGAGGAAGGCGACGCCGGCCCAGGTGACTCCGGCGTACTGACCCGGGATTCGAGCTCCGACCATCTGCAGCGCCGCCCCAATCGCGACGGCCGCGATCACGACTAGAGCCGGGCCAAACGTCTTGGCGATTACGAGAAGTAGCACGATCAGCCCGATCAGGCTCCAATACCGCCTGAGCCTGGTCAGCAGCGTGTCTTCGGTGTACTCGACGCCGGCCTGCATTGCCCGGAACTTCGCGCCCGACACTGCGGCGCCCCAAGCCAGTCCCATTGCCCCCGACCAGATAAGTACCTGGGCGACCACACGCCATAGCTGATCGTTGGCTGCGGTACGCGGGAAACGACCAACCATGAACAGCGTCAGGTTCTCGATGACGGGCGCCCATCGAGCAGTGACGAAAACGAATCTCAGCAAGAAGTATGTCGCAGCGATGACGGAGACGCCGAGGACCACTGTGATAGCCGAGTTGTACCAGTTGTTGAACAGGTTCTTATGGATCCACTTGCCTGGCGGCAGCTTCGGCTGACGCTCTCGCGTTTCAGCAACAGGCATAGGCTCCAAAGTGCCCGTCTCGAGCGGAGTGAAGGGAAGGTCGGGATCCATGATCTACCTCTCCACCAGTTGAATGCGCCGGTTATAGATATTCAAAACGGCGGAAATCCCAAGCGAGAAGGTCAGATAGACCAACATCAGAATCGCAATGGATTGCGGTGCCGGGCGACCGTTGCCGATCGAGCTTCGGGTCAGCGCCGTGATCTCGGCATAAGCCACCACGGTCCCGAGCGAAGTGTTCTTGACGAGGTTGAGGTACTGGTTGATCGTCGGCGGCAATGCTATTCGGAGGGCCTGCGGAAGGACGATGTATCGGTACCGTTGGAACGCGGTGAGGGCGATCGCATTAGCCGCCTCGGTTTGACCGCTGGGGACCGCAAGGATCGAACCGCGAATGATCTCCGCGATATGGCTCGCCGTATAGAGGCCGAGAGCGACGGTGATCGACATGAAGCCGGAGTTCATGATGAACCCACCGACGATCCGCCGGCCGTTCTCCGAAACCTCGGGCCACGACATCGTGAACGCGTCACCGATGAGCAAGAACCCCAGCAAGCTGATCACGACAAAGGCGCCGAAGCCCCATCGGATCCGATGGTGGTGCACACCTGTTCTGTCACTGAGTCGGGTGCGGTAGACGCCTACGGCGATTGCCGCTAACAGCGCGACGATAACTGTGATCCAGAACAGCCCAACGTTGCCCCCGGCGATGAAGGAGGGGATGCCAAAGCGTTCGTTCGACAGAATCAGGAAGTTGTTGTCGGTACCGAAGAACGAAACAGTGTCGGCTTCCTGAAGGACCGGGAACGGCCCGGCTGTGAACATCGCTGCTCCAAAGAACACGATGATGACCAGCGGCGGGATATTGCGGAAGGTCTCGACATAGATCATCGCCAACTTGGCGACCAGCCAGTTAGTCGATAGCCGGGAGATGCCAACAAGCAGACCAACAATGCTTGCGATGATGATCCCGAAGAAGCCCGCCAGGAAGGTGTTCTTCAGACCGACCAGGATCATGTCGGTCACGGGGCTACGTGGATTGAAGCCTTCGTCGTAGGGAATCTCGAAGTTGGTCGGCCGGCTAAGGAATCCAAAGTCGGTGCCGATATTGCGGCGATCCAGATTTGTGAGCAGGTTGTTGAAGAACCACGACATCAGAGCAAGAACGGCCACAACCGCAGTGACTTGCGCCACGATGCGTAAGGTCCGCACGTTGCGGTACCAGACTATGTGTTCTTCGGGGCCCGTGTCCGCCGAGTTAGGCGGCTCCAGGGTGGTCTGTGTCAAGGCAATCTTGTCCTACAGGTGTCGGAGGTGGCCGGCACCCCACGTGCCGGCCACCCACCGTTTATATGTCAAGCTCGGTTGATCTAGCGGTAAGGCGGTACGTACATCAGACCGCCGTTGCTCCACAGATCGTTGACACTTCCATCGAGGGGAGCAAGCTCCGGGAACTTGTTGTAGATCTCCTCGTAGTTGCCAACCTGGGAGACAACCTGAACCGCAAAATCACTTGGCAAGCCAAGAGTCGGGTTGAAGTCACCATCGCCAAGGAAGTTGAGAATGTTGGGGTCGGAACCGGAATAGCTTCCGATGTTGCCCGAATCCAAACCAAACTCCCACGCCTGCACCGTGGCCATCACTGACCATTCGACAGCCTGGGCCCACTGCGTATCGCCATCAGCAACGACCGGACCGAGTGGCTCCTTGGAGAAGACCTCCGACATGATGTGCTGCTCGGCGCCGCCCTCACTCTCGATGGTGAACTTGAACGAACCGATCTGGCTCGCATCCGAAGTCCACGCCTCGCACTGACCGGACTCGTAAGCCGGCCGCAGCTGGGTGTTGTCACCGAACACGACCGGGTTGAACGGGATGCCGCGCGCATTGAACACAGCGGTGAGGTTCAGCTCGGTAGTGGTACCCGACAGCACGCAGATGTTGGCGTCGGCCAGATCCTCGAGCGTGGTGAAACCAGTCGCGGCCGGCACCATGATGCCCTGCCCGTCGTAGTACGTGGTGAACAAGAAGTTTGCGCCCTCTTGCCCGTCACGGGTTGCCGTCCAGGTGGTGTTGCGAATCAGTAGGTCGATCTCGCCCGACTGAAGCGCAGTGAAGCGTGCATCAGCGTTGAGCGGTACGTACTCGACGGCATTGGCGTCACCAAGCACGCCCGCAGCGACAACTTTGCAGAAGTCGATATCGAAGCCACTCAGGTTGCCGGCGTCGTCGACAACACCGAACCCGGGCAGTGTCTCATTGACACCACAAATGATGTTGCCGCGGTCGATGACATCATCGAGCAGAGAGCTGCTCTCGTCGTCACCTCCGCAAGCCGCTGCCAGCATCGCGAGCGCGACGACGGCCATTAATAGTCGTTTCATTGTTTCCCTCTCCTCTGACGGCGCCTTCAGAGCGCGCCATTCATGAGTCAAATTAGAGGGATTGGGCGCCTCATTACAAGCGGTTATGCGCCTCGCCGTGGCCCGACCACGCAACGTGGCGAACCAACCGCGGGTCTGCCGGGCAGTTGGATGGCCCCAGGAGAGGCCATTTGGTCAGCTTGGCGTCACAAACTCGAGGGGCTCCTCGGATGCACCTTCGCCGAGTCGCGCCACCCGAAACGCCCTGGCATCGCCGTCGACGGACACCGCTATCTTCAGCTCGGTGCCGACAAAATGAACTGCAGTGCCGTCCTCACATGCGTAGCCAGAGGGCAGTACTCCGGTAGCAACCAGATTCATGTAATTGGGCCGGCGCTCCGGTTCCGAGGTGTAATGCGGGCAGTAGCTGCCGGGAAGGAACCCGACTCCGTCTGTGAGGGCATCCGCCTTGCCGAGAAGGTACGAATCGGTGGTGCTGGCGTCGAACCAGCAGTTTGCGCCGGCGCTCAGACCGCTCAGGACCACACCGTCGTACCAGGCCTCTTCGAGCGCCGTATCCACACCGTGCAACCTCCAGACCGCAAGGAGGTTCGCAGTACTACCACCGCCCACATAAACCATGTCCATGCCATGGAGAAACTCAGGGATGTCCTCTACTTCGCGCGAAAAGAGATTGAGCACAAACGGATCGCAACCGTAACTGCTGTAGGCCTTGAAGAACTCGAGGGTGTATCCGGCGTCGTCTCCACTCGCCGTGGGAATGAAGCAGACCTTCGGCCGTGGCGCGTCGACCAGTGACAACGCATAACGATCGAGCATCGAGTTCCCCGAGCTGAAGCCACCACCACCCATTGCGACGATGTTCCGCTGTGCCATTACTCGGCCTCCTGTTCGATCCGTGGGGCGCTTGCCGCCGGGAAGGGCGAACCATGGCCCGGAACGATGATGTCCGCAATTCCCAGCACTCGGTCCCGATTGGGCTGCAGCAGCTCAGGCAGCGTTGCGCGGGGATCACCGTCGATCGACCCGTTCCACCACAGGTGGGTGAAGGCATACGTGCCGGCAGCGGTGTGGACCAGCGTCGTGACGTCCTGCGGGGTATGCCCCGGCGTCTCCAACAGGGTGATGCCACCAGCAACCGCAAACCCTTCAGCGGGACGCGAGATCCACTCGTCGTTGCGGTAGGTGGCCCAGTGATCGTGCACCATGGCGTTGGGGAACAGTGCGATGTTCATGGTGTGGTCCGGGTGGTGATGGGACAAGATCACGTCAGTCACATCCTCGGGTTCGACACCCTGACCCCGTAGGGGATCGAGGATCGCCGACCGATCGGGCACCATGCCGGGATCGATGATCGCAACGACATCACCCGACCTCACGAGGCTCACCGTGCCGGCGACCCGCTCCCCCACATAGCCATCGAACAAGACTTCAACCGTCGGCATCTCGAGTTCCTCCGCTACTGATCAAACCGGAGTTCCGTTACACCGGCCGGCATCGTCCCCGCAGCCATCTCCAATGCAAACCGGTATGACCCGGAAGGACGATAGGTCGGGCAGTCGGTCGTTGTGCACGGTTCCATGGTGAAGCCATCGACAAACCTGCCCGCAACGTCGAAGAAGGCAATGTCGAGACTGATGAGGGTGTCCTTCATCCAGAAACCCGACGACGAGTCCTGCTCGAATACGAACACCATCCCTTCGAGATCCAGCAGATCATCCACCTGCATCAGTCCGCGACGTCGGAGCTCGCTCGTGTCGGCAAGGGCTACCCGAATCTCGATGTCATCAAGCCACACCGTCGCGACGGCGAAGTCTCCGAGAGATGCCGGCACCTCGATCTCGACCTCGGCCGGCGGCGACTCCGCGGTGGTTGTGGTGTCAGTTGCCCCAGTGCCCGGCGCGACGACAGTGGACGGAGTTGGATCAGCGATCGCCTCAGTGGTCGAAGTGGTTGGGGTTTGGCTACTACAGGCGGCCGCCACCACCATCAGCGTCGGAACCAGGAGGAACAGTCGAACCATGCGAGCAGTATGTCACGGCGCTAGTCGCCGGAACGCGGCGGTCCCGTTGTTGAACGAATCACCAGGAATGGCGGGACCACCATCCTCCGCACCAGGTCCCGACCCTCGTTGAGACGCTCCAGCACCAGGTATACGGCTTCCTCGCCAAGGGTTGCCCGCGGCTGCCCGACAGTGGTCAACGCAATACGAGGCAAACCCGAGATGGTCAGATTGTCATAGCCAAACAGCGAGATATCGCCAGGGATCTGCAGGCCGGCGGAGTCGATGACATCCATCGCACCCAGCGCCGAGAAGTCATTCGGGGCGAAGACGGCAGTGGGAATGTTGCCGCTCTGGAGGATATCCGCCATCGCTTTGGCACCGCCCGCCTCGGTGAAGTCTCCTGCGACGCTGCGAATCCAACGCTCCAGACCGTGTGCGCGCATCGCCTTTTCGTAACCGGAACGCCGTCGAGGCGCACCTGCCGCCGAACCAGCGTGGATGTGGGTGATGTTGGAGTGCCCGAGACCCACCAGGTAGTCGACTGCAACCTGTGCCCCGACTGCGTCGTCGACTCCGACCGTGTCGAGCATGTCGGAATCGGAGTGACGCCCAACCAGCGTCACCGGCAGGGACGACGCCAGCGTCTCGATGTCGTTGACCTCCATCATCGAGCCCATCAGTATCAGCGCATCAACCCGCAATTCGAGCAGGGTCTCCATTGATGACCGCTCGCGCACCGGATCGAGGAATCCCGAAGACAGCATTGTCCGATACCCGGCCGCCGCTGCGGCCGATTCAATGCCATCGGCGACGTCGGCAAAGAAGGGGTTGTGGAGGTCGGAGAGGACCACACCAATGACATGCGTGCGTTGCTGGACAAGACTGCGGGCGACGGCATTCGGTCGATAGCCGAGCTCGGCGGCGGCGGCGAGCACTGCGGCACGGCTGGCATCGCTCACCCGATCGGGCTCTCGCATGACAAGCGACACCAGGGATTTCGAGACACCAGCCCGATCGGCTACATCAAGGATTGTCGGCTGCTTCAAGACTCTCACTTCCTAATCCGCGCATAATAGCAAGCCGTTATTGGAACGTTCCAGACCGGTCCGGTAGGCTGCAATCCATGACCAACTCCCGCCTCAATTGGGGTGTCCTCGGCACTGCGCTCATTGCCAAGGCTCACGTCATCCCTGCGCTGCTCGACGCAGAGCGCTGCAACCTGTTGGCAATCGGATCCCGATCTCTGCTCAGCGCAGAAGATGTAGCTGAGGAGTTTGGCATCGCCAGGGCGTACGGCTCGTACAACGACCTGCTCGCCGATCCCGATATCGACTGCGTGTACATCCCACTACCAAACCATCTGCATGCGGAGTGGATAATGCGGGCTGCCGATGCGGGCAAGCACATCCTCTGTGAGAAGCCGCTGACGCTGACCGCGGCGGAGGCGGAAGCGGTCATCGGCCATTGCGCCGATCGTGGCGTGCTCGTGATGGAAGCTTTCATGTACCGCTTCCACCCGGCATGGGTTGAGACCAAACGGCTCCTCGCCGCCAACACGATCGGGACAGTCACCGACGTCGACGTCTGGTTCTCGTTCCGGTCGACTCGACCAACCGACTACCGCCACGACGCCACATCCGGCGGGGGCGCTTTGTACGACGTTGGATGTTACGCGGTAGACGTCAGCCGCATGTTGCTGGGCGACCAGCCGGAACACGTACTAGGAACGGCGCGTATCGATCCTGTCAGCGGAGTCGACCTGACGTTCAGCGCCGTTCTCGACTACGGCACCGGCATCGCTTCGTTCACCTGTTCCATGGAACAAGAACCTCTGCATCGCGTCGTCATCCACGGGACGGGTGGATGGCTGTCGATCGCCGATCCCTTCAACTGCCCTCCACATCACGAGACGCAGATCACGATCGGAACGAGCGGAAATCATCACCCACACGCATCGACGGTCACCTCTACGAAAGTGCCGGTTGCCAACCAATACGGACTCCAGGCGACTGCGCTGGCGGACGCCGTCGTGTCGGGTAGCCCATCGCCGGTACCGGCTTCTGGATCGGTGGCGAACATGAAGATCATCGAACGGCTCTTTGCCGCAGCCGATCTCCAGCTTCCTAAAGCCGGCGACTAGTAGGTCGTGAACCAGCGCTCGTCGATCTCCGGCAACCGGTACCGATCAGCCCAGTCATGGCCGAACTCATCCGCCAGGGCCGACAACTCGGCAAGCCGGGGCCGCACCGTCTCCTCCATGATGTGCGGCTTGTCTGCGGACTCGGCGGAGATGTAGTCGCCCCACAGTGCCCGCCCCACGAGGAAACCCGACGCACCCGCCTCGGCGGCGATGCGAACTTGGTCACGAAACAGATCGTACGGATCACCTCCAGACAGCAGCGCCCAAGGCACTGGGGCAACTGCATCGAGTTCGGCGCAAGCGTCTGCCCAGGCCACCCGGTCCGGCTCGTGGCGGGTGTCTACGGGAAACTGAACCTTCAAGACATCGGGGCCGAGGGCCCCCAGGCGACGAACGGTCTCCACAACCAGGCCGCGACGAATCGCGGCGAACTCGGAGGAACCGGTGGCGACTCCAGGTTCGGTGGCATACGCCAGCGGCTCGAGGAATAGCGGAATGTCGTAGCGGGCGCAGTCGGCGATAACGGCCTTGATCACTTCGTCCTGGGCCTCTGTCACAGCACCGGCATCCGGCCGATACAGCACGAGGAGCTTGATGGCGTTGGCACCGACTCTCTTTGCCTTCTCGACTCCCCAGCCGTCGAGAAGAGAGGTCTGCCGCGCCGTCGGGTCGCCCAGATACCCCTGGGCTTCAACGGCTGCGAGGAAACCCACACTGCCGGGGAGCGCCCGCGCCACGATGGCTTGGGCGACGCTGTACTCCGGATCAAGCATGATCGCAGTGGCATCGGCGCCCAACTGTCGCAGCAAGTCGAGCTTGACCTCCGTCAGATGAGAGGCAGCCAAAACCTGTGGATTCTCTGGTTCGATCAGGACACGCATCGAATCACGATGATCCACTGCAAGCACCTTGAAGATCCCGCCCGCCGAAGAAGTTGCAGCCAAACCCCTCGCCTTGCCCGGTGTGATTGTCGGCAGACTCATTTCAGCCCTCGCTCTCGAGGAAAGCCACCGCCGGCGGA
Organism: uncultured bacterium; assembly: GCA_965368515.1. Classification (GTDB taxonomy): domain Bacteria; phylum Actinomycetota; class Acidimicrobiia; order Spongiisociales; family UBA5794; genus JAAETI01. Next base: position 52,393 of record CBDUNF010000001.1, on the reverse strand, counting down.
ACCGGGCTGGGGGGTCGGAGTCACTGCGGGAAGGGTCATTGCATCCTGATCCCAGTTGCCGTCGATCCATCGGTACTCTGGTTGGAAGAAAGGCGGAATGGCGCGCGCTTCGTCCCACGGCTTCCCCGCCAGATAGTTGAGGAAATACATGTGGTTGCCGGGTGACGCCGCGCTGGAGTGGAACCCCTGGGTGACCATGACCACATCCCGGTCACTGACCGAGAACACCTCATCGAAGTCGTTGTCGAGCCGGTAGTTGCGGTGCATGCCCCAGCCGTTGGGTGGATCGAAACGGAAGTAGTAGGTCTCTTCTAGATAGGGCGAGCCTTCGTAGCCATCGTGGCAATGAGGGGGCCAGCCAGACCACTTGCCACGAGGTACATAGACCTCATAGAGGATCAGGCGCTCGGCGGGTAGCGGGTGCGCCAGGATGTGGTTCACCTGACGAGTGGCGCCACCGCCCCCGCGGACTTCAGTCTTCATCTCCGACGGATCGAATAGACGCACCGGGTATTTGCCCTCGGCAGGGGCACCGCCGATCGCAAACTCGGCATCGGTAGCCGCCTCAACCGTGAGCTCCGTGTTCGGTGGGAGATACAGAACGGAGGCCATCTCTGCAAAGACGCTGGAGCGGTTGAGAGAGAAGCTCTGTTCGCCGACGTGGGCAACGAATGATCCTGCTTGAGGCACGACTGCGACCTCGCGACCACCTGTGGTCATCGCCCACCGTCCCGCGGCTTCGAGCACCATGACGGAGAAGTCGAGGACATCCCAGCCGACGATCTCGGGGGTGACCTCCAGGACCCGACCGGGGCCCTCGGTTGATGTCAGTTTGTGAACCACTAGAACCCTCCCGCGCCTGTCACGAACTCGACGACCTCTTGCTCGGTAGGGAAGGCCACCGCACAGCCATGCCGGGTAACCACGATGGCACCACAAGCGTTGCCGAATCGACACGCCCGATACCAATCGTCGCCACGGAGCCGACTCCAGATGAGCCCCGACGCAAATGAGTCACCCGCACCGACCGTGTTGACGGGATCGACCGGGAAACCCGGAACGTCAATACGTTCCGACCCGGTGAGGACCGTCGCACCGGTGGCCCCCCGCTTGAGGACCACCGTCCCCACAGTTCCCGTCTCGAGCAGGACCCCGACAAGCTGCTCGAGGACGTTCCTGTCGACGGCCGTGACCGGGGCGCCAGTCGCCACAGGGCCGGGATCGGGGGCGAGCAGCGCAAAGAACTCCTCTTCGGTGCCGATCAGGACATCGACCCACGGCAGCACGGGACGCAGGGTCAGACCGAACGCATGGGGATGGGACCAGTCGGTCGGCCGCAGATCGAGATCCATGAACGTGGTCAGCCCGAAGTGCCCCGCCCGTTCCGCAGCGCGACGAGCGGCGTCAGCGCAGGTGCCTCGGCTGAAGGCATTGCCGGACAGCAGGACAGCCGAGGTGCTGCCGAACGGCAGCGCAGAAGCATCATCGATAGTCAGGTAGATGTCGGCCGGATCGTCGCGATAGAACGTGAGCGGGAACCGATCGGGTGGCTGCACGCCGACCAGGGCCAGCGAGGTCCGCTTCCCTGGTTTGGTTGCAACAAAATCAGTCACGACACCCATGTCGCCGAGGAAACGGCGCACAAAGTCGCCGACCGTGTCGTCGCCGACTGCGGTGAACGCGGCTGTCGTCAAACCAAGCCGGCTGGTGCCCATGGCGATGTTGGAAGGGCTGCCCCCTACCGCCGCATCGAAGCCGGTGATGTCGGCAAAGTCGGCGCCGATATCCTGAGCAAACAGATCCATGTTGACCCGGCCGACGGTGATGAGATCGTATGTCACGGTGTCTCCTCCCGTTTGGGAACCGGGGCGTTGCCGGCGCCGACGACGGATTGGTCATAGTCGACAACCGAGCCGGTCATGATGCCGGATTCACCGGATGCTAGGAAGGCGATGGCGGCTGCAACCTCGTCGGTCTTGATGAGCTGCCCGGATGGCATTCCTGCCTCAGCTTTGTCGAGCCAATCCTGCCCGTCGGTGTGGAAGCGTCGCTGGATATCGTCCTCACCCGGCGTGTCCATCCAGCCCGGGTTGATGCAGTTGACGCGGATGCCGTCCCAGGCAACTGAGTACGCCACATTCTTGGTCATGGCCGCCAAGGCTGCCTTCGATGCGGAATACGGCATGAGGATCGGGGCACCGCCGTGCGATGCAACTGAGCCGACGTTGACGATGGTGCCCCCGCTTCCTTCCCGCCTCATGATCTTGATCGCACCCTGCATCAATAGAAAGGGAGCGCGCAGGTTGACGTTCATTATCAGGTCCCATAATTCGACCGAGGTATCGATGATCGAACCGCGCAGAGTGAGAGCCGCCGCGTTGACCAACACATCGATGCGACCGAACTGCTCATCAGCGCTGGCAATCAGACGCTGGCAGCTCTCCGCATCACCAAGTTCGACCGGTACGAATAGCGCCGCCGTCCCTGCTTCCGCCAGAGCTCCGGCAACCGTCTCCCCCCGACTCTGATTACGGCCACACACGACGATGCCGGCAGCCCCTTCGACTGCGAGACGGCGGGCGACGGCCTCACCTACGCCCTGCGTGCTCCCGGTGATGAGAGCGATCTTGCCGTCGAACCGACCCATGGCCCCTCCAAAGTGGCGTCCGCGCAGTATATCCCCGAGCGTTGGAACGTTCCAAGGAGGCCACGCCACGACTGGCTTCACGCCATTGGCCGCCGAACACGAATTGTGACCTGAGAACTCAGTAGGGCAGGTGAGTGGCGTGCCAATCCAAGACGCCACCGACCGGTGAGACAAACCCGTCCGGCTTGACTGCGAGAACAGTTCGGTCGACTGTGGCGAGGACACGTTCGGCGGTGTTGCCGATTATCAGGCCGGGTATCCCGGTTCGAGCGACAGTTCCCATTACGACCGCGTTCGGGTTGATTTCGTCGATAAGGGCGGGGATCACATCCCCGGCGTGACCTTTCAGAACGTGGATCCGACTGGAGGCCGCGACATCGACCTGGTCGAGCAAGGCTTCGATCCCGGCTGCAGCGGCCTGCTGCGCCTCTGTGCCCATCGCTTCTATCTCTTTGGTCGTATAGGCCAAGCGAGGACTGCGGAGCATTGTCTCTCCTTCGATCCTCCAGGCATGGACGATGTGAAGCTCGCTACCGGTGGTCCGTGCCAGCGACGATGCCAGTTCCAGCAGCCTCACGTTCAATTCCTCTGTCGCTGCGCCGAACGGCCCGATCGCAACAAGCAGCGCATCGGCTGTCGCCGACAGCGGTGAATGCACCCAGACGGGCACCGGGCACTTGCGCAACAGGTGCATCGTCGTCGACGAAGAACCAAGGCCGATCTTCCGGATTGGTGGCATGGGGACGGTCAGGACGAGGTCATGCCCGTAGAGACCGACCCTGTCGATGACCTCGAGGTACGGGATGCCGCTCCTCACCTCGTAGTGCACTGAGACGTCGGTCTGCGGAGTTGCTGCTCGTAGCTCGGCGATTCTGCCTTCAATCATCAGATTCACCAGATCCACTCGACCGCTCTTCGTCTTGAGATAGCGACGTAGCTCCGAGACTTCGTCGACAACCGAGAACACAGTTAGCACCGCACCGTTGCGACGAGCCATATCGACGGCCGCGTGGAGCAGCGAGCGTGTCTGACCGTCGTCCTTTTCTGCGACAACGAGGATGTTCTTGAAGCGCTTCATGTTCTCCCTCCTGTTTCAGGATGGTGGTTGACGACTATTGTAACACGTATTATGTTTCGTGTATCCGTTGACGTGTAACAGCCGAGGGGAGCCTGACAATGAGCCTCGACCCCATGAATCTGATGTTGGTGCTGGCAGCTGCCCTTGCCGGTGGTTGGCTGGCGCGGAGACTCGGCTACCCCTCGATCCTGGGGGAACTAGCGGCGGGGATCGCACTGGGCCCTCCCCTGCTGGGACTGCTCGCGACCGATGATGCCATCACCGTCATCGGCAAGCTCGGCGTAACGCTCCTGATGCTCTATATCGGCATCCACCTCGACCCAACCTCAATCGGCAACGCCACCCGCCCCGGGCTGCTCGCCTCACTGGGCGGGTTCATAGTGCCTGCCGGTTTGGGTTTCGGTTTGATGATGCTCGTTGAGGGGGACGCGGTCGCCGCTTCATTCGTGGCCGTAGCAATGGGGGTTACGTCATTGGCCACGAAGTCGCGCATACTGGTCGATCTCGGCATCTTGAACACACGAATCGCCCATGTGCTGATGGCGGGTGCGCTGTTCTCCGACATCGCGGCTCTCGTCTTCTTTGCTGCGCTCCTCGGACTCGCCGCGACTGGCACTATCGCCCTCGCCGGAGTACTGGCAACAGTGGCCAAAGCCTCAGTGTTCCTAGCCGGTGCCTGGCTGGTCGGCATGAAAGTGTTCCCCCGTATCGGCAAGGTCGTTGCCAGGATGAAAATCGACCAGTCGGTTCTCTTCATTGCGGTTGTCGGTGTCGGCCTGGCCTACGCTGCCGCAGCAGAAGCCGCCGGGCTTCACGGCATCCTCGGCGCCTTCCTGGCAGGCCTATTCATAAGGTCCGATGTCCTCACTCACGATCAACTCCATGCTGTAGAGAGTCGGGCGCGAAACGTGTCCGTTGGGCTGTTGGCCCCGGTCTTCTTCGTGACCGCGGGATTCAAGGTTTCCTTCTCGGTGATTTCCGAGTCCCTCCCCCTCGTGGTTACGGTCATCGTTCTCGCGACGGCCGGCAAGATCGTCGGAACTGCAATCTTCTACCTTCCGACCGGATACGGTTTCCGGGAGGGAGTGGCGGTCGGTGCCGGCATGAACGGGCGCGGCGCAGTAGAGATCATCGTCGCCGAGATCGCATTGACGGCAGGGATCATCGATGAACGCATCTTCTCGATACTCGTGTTCATGGCGGTCTTCACGACGGCAACGGTGCCGGTGTTCCTCACTAGGGCAATCAACCACCTGAGGGATCGTGGCGAGCTTGTCGCAGACGATCGCAACGGCGTCGTGTTCGTCGGAGCCGGACCGGTGGCTCAGCGGATGGCGGTGCTGCTGGCCGAGCACACCGATGTGGTCATGATCGACACCAACTCCGATCATCTGCGCTCAGCTACCGAACGGGGACTGATGGTTGTCAAAGGAAACGCGATCGATGATGACGTCCTGGAGGAGGCAGGCGCCTCGCACGCGACGGCGCTCGTAGCAGCCACTACCAATGCCGAGGTCAACCTCCTTACCGCACGCCTCGCCAAGCAGCGCTTCGGCGTACCCAGCATTCATGTGGCGATGCCACCGGAGGCGACACAAAGCATGACACGCCTGCTCGACGAGGTTGCCGGAGAGCAGCTCTTCGGACGCTGCGTCGACCTGACAGTTTGGGATGTTGCCGTGATGGCAGAGAACGTGGTCGATCTCGCCTATACGGTCGCCGACCCGGACGAGGTTGTTCGCAAGACGCCACGAGGCACACCGCGGCCCGACGTGCAGAGCCTGCCGCTAGTAGTCCGGTCGGCGCAGGGCTGCGATGTCTTCTCATCCAATCGCGAGGTTCGCGATGGCGAAGAGGTATTGGCAATCGGTATGCCGGTGCAGACAAAGCCTTCGGCCGGCAGCGACATCACCGCCGCAGCGTGGGGCTCCGAAAAGGGAGAGCACTGAACTGGGCTTCGACCCCGGTCGTCCGGGGGATTCGGGCCCATGGCCATCGACACGACAGCAACGGCAGCGTGACCCCCTACGTGCGCACCGACCCGGCGACCGAAGTGACTACTAGGTCCTCGAGTTCGGCAACCTCGCTCCGGATGGCATCAGCCGACTCGAAGTGGAGTACATGGACATAGAGCACCAACGGGCTCTCCGACAGATCGATCGTCAAGGAGCCTGGTGTGTAACTGATCGCATTGGCCACCAATAGGGCTGCCTGGACCGACTCTGTCCGCAATGGAACTGCGACGATCGCCTCGCTGATCTGGTCGTTGTTCGGGGTGACCACCTCCCAAGCTACGCGAAGGTTGGAGAGCACGACCATCCGTAGGTAATAGACCACGAAGCGAAGAAGACCACCAACTCGAATTCGTGACGGTCGCTCCCGGGTGCGGCGAACCGCCTCTATCGCCGCAGCCACCACCAGCCCCCCGACCCAGACACCGGGACTCGCGTCCCGCCACAGGAGGACCCACACCGTGGTGAGAACCAACGCACGATTAATGGAGAAGCGGGACCGCTCGCCCTGCACGAACCGAAGCGGCTGTGGTGACGTCTTGGGCATGTCGTCGTGGACGAGCCCTGTGGCCTGCCCCGCGGAATAGACGGCTCTGCCGAGCATGTGGCCCGAGATCGGAGCCGTCATGAACAAGAACACAGCCATGAGCAGGCTGACGCCGGCCAGGCCGGCCGATTCCGCGGCCAACCCCGCGCCCATGGCGATTAGCGCCAGGCCAAGGGAGGCCGACTTGGTCGCTGCGTGCATTCGCGCCAGGGCCGATGGAAAATCGAGAACACCCCATGCAGCAAGAGCGGAAAGGCCCGCGCCGGACACCATCAACGCGGATCCGAGAATCTCGAGCGGGCTCATGAACCATCCCTCCACTCGATGAACCGAGCGACCACAACCGTGCCGGCAAACGCAACCAGAGCCACCACGACAAGAACGGCAACGTACAGATCGGACCCCGTACGAGCTCCATGAGCGGCCAGCCCACCTGCCAGGAGAAGGAGCACAAGATCAAGGGCCACGATCCGGTCGACGAGATTCGGACCTCGCGCTGCACGCACGAAGGCAAGGGTCGCGCCGATACCGAGCACTACCTGGACGATGGTGACAACGGATCCCATCAGCGCCTCCCCAAGACCGCGTCGGCATAGACCGCAGGGTCGACCAGATCGGCTGCCGCCCGCTCGGCCAGTTCCGCCAACGGTGAGGCAAACAAGGCAACACCAATGCTGAGCGTCACCACTAGCACCGTTGCTCCGACCATCCCGGCACCTGCACTCCCCGTAGCCTTGGTCGGCTCACCCCAGAACACCCCACCCCAGATCTTCGTCATCGAAAACAGGGTCAGCATGCTGACTAGCAGGCTGACCGCAACGATCAGCCCGCGATCGAGCGCTATGCCTTCCTGGATGAGTGCGAGTTTTGCGACGAATCCCGAGAATGGCGGGATCCCGGCCAGGCTCAGCGCCAGCGGCAGGAAGAGGGCAGCGATCACCGGCCTTCGGTGCAGCACACCGCCGATGCGGTCCAATGCACCGGTGCCGTGCTCGGATTCCACCAGTCCACCAACCAGGAACAGACCGGTCTTCACAACGATGTGGTGGGTGATGTAGAGGATGGCCGCAGCAAGACCGGCAACAGAAAGGAAGCCGAGCCCCATCATCATGTACCCAATCTGGCTCACGATGTGGAAGCTGAGGATTCGCTTGACGTCGTTCTGGGCGATGGCCCCGAGTACACCGACTGTCATCGTGGCACCGGCCACGAACAGCAAGAGGGTGGACGGCTCGTCCTGGTTGAACAGGAGTGTCTGGGTGCGGATGATCACGAACACACCAACCTTGGTGAGCAGCCCGGCGAAGATTGCGGTAACCGGCGTCGGGGCGGTCGGGTACGAGTCGGGAAGCCACATGAACAGCGGAAAAATGGCTGCTTTGATACCGAACACCACGAGCATCAACATGCTGAGCCCGGAACGAACGGCCGGATCGACAGTCGCCAACTCGCGGGAGAGGTCGGCCAGGTTGAGCGTTCCGGTGGTCGTGTATACGAACGCAATCGCCACAAGGAACAGCGCTGACGCGACCAGGTTGATCACGACGTAGGTCATGGTCGCCCGGACCTCATCCGGCCCGGCTTTCACCGTCAGCAAGACGTAGCTTGCAATCAGCATGATTTCGAAGCCGACGAAGAGGTTGAACAGGTCGCCGGTGGCGAGTGACAGCGCGACACCTGCGGTCAACACGAGATACTTACTGTGGAACCACCAGTCCACAGCATCACGCCCGAGCTGTGCCATCGCATAGACAAGAACCGCCAGAAGCATCGCCGCCGACACGGTCAATACGATCGCCGCAAATCGGTCGGCGAAGAGCGTTATCCCTGCCGGCGCCGCCCATCCACCAATCTGCGCAACCTGCGGGGTGCCGGCATCAGCGGAAACCAGCAGAAGTACCGCGGCAATGAGTACAAAACTCACTCCGGAGAGCGCAATGACGCGCTGGAGCAGGAGACGGCGCCCGACGAGGACCGTCAGACCCGCACCGAGCACAGGTATCGCAACGATGGCGGGAAGAAGCCAGCTCATATTGCGGCCTCCGACGTCTTCTTTGCTGATTGAGCGATTCGTCGATCCTCGATGTCGTCCTCGACGGCGTCCGTCCCGGTAAGCAGGTAGCTACGAAGAGCCAGCGCCAGCAGGAATGCCGTAATGCCGAAGGTGATGACTATCGCGGTGAGAACCATCGCTTGCGGCAGCGGATCGGCGACGACCGCGACCGATCCATCCGCGGTGAGCACGGGCGGAGCGGCCGGTCCCGAGCCGGCAAGCATGATCAGCAGATTGGCCCCATGAGAGATGAGGCCAAGACCAATGATCACCCTGGACAACATGCGCTGCAGGACGAGGTACGTCCCCACGGTGAAGAGCAGCGACGCAACACCAAGCGTGATGATGCTCATCGCGGAACCCCCTCTTCGCCGAGGGCACGGATCAAGCCGAGCGCCATGCCTACAACGACGAGGTAGACGCCGATGTCGAAGAACAAGGCAGAAACGATTTTGGCCTTCCCCACAACGGGGAGAGAGAACTCGACATAACCGGACTCCAAGAAGGAGAGACCGCCCAACAGCGCGGCGAAACCGGTCAGCGCGGCGACGAGCAGACCAAGACCCATCAGCAGAGTCGAACGCATCGGCAGTACTCGGCGCACGGTGTCGGTGCCGCCTGCGGCCCACACGAGAAGAACCGTGACTCCGGCAACCAAGCCGGCAGCGAAGCCACCGCCGGGCTGATTGTGTCCGGCAAAGAGCAAGTACATCGAGAAGACGAGCATCGGCCCGGCGACCGCAATGACACCCGCTTCGAGGATTGGAGATGGGCGGTTCATGCTCGGCTCCGTTGGCCGCGGATCACCGGCAGCACCAAGCCCGCGACACCAAGTGCCGCGGCGACCAACACGGTGATCTCGCCGAGAGTGTCGAACGCACGGAAGTCAACGAGGATCACGTTGACGACGTTCCCGCCAGCAGCCTTCGGCACCGCGTCGGCCAGGTAGGTTGCAGAAACCGTCTCGGTTGTTCGGGCGGCGTTGGCCAACAACCCCGCACCAAACACAAACGCTCCAACCAAGAGGGCCACCGCCAAGCGGGGAAGGCGGGCGGTTGCCGGCTTGGTGAAAACGGCGGGCAGGTGGCGCAACACAAAGGCGAACAGGGCGATAGCCAGTGTCTCCACCAGAAGCTGAGTGAGGGTGAGATCGGGACCGCCGAGCACGGAATAGAGACCGGCGATTCCGTAGCCCACTCCCCCGAGCAAGATCACGACTGCGAACCGCCGCCGGACAAAGACCAGCGACACTGCAAAGGCAACGATTAGCAAGCCGAGGATCCATTCGAGCAGAGTCCCCGACTGCGGAACGGCAAAGGTCGGCCGGTTAGATAGCACGGCAACTGTCGGCGCACCGATCGCAACGATCAGGATCGTCGCCAAGTACGCGGGCAGTGAGCCGTTCTGGAGAAGACCACTAGCGCGATCGGCAAAACGAAGCAGCGCTGGAATCGAGCGACGGTACGCGCCGTCCGCGGTAGGCAGATGACCGGCGACCACACCGACCCGTACCATTGCGGCATCAACTCCGCCGGTTCGCCAGGCAAGTAGCCCACCGACGGTCAGCGAAGCCACCGACCAGGCGAGCGCCGGCACCAGGCCCGGCCAGATGACCAGCTTGCCCGCCTTGCTAACGCCCGTGACAACTCGAGTTGCCTCATCGACCAGAGGGAAGAGCACCCCCGGCGTGAGACCGAGCAGAACAGACAGCCCTGCGATCGCGGCCGGGGCCCAGAGCAGCACGCTGCGCGGCCCCGACACGTCGGCTCCAACCGCTTCGGCTCCTTCGTGATGGCGACCGAACGCCCCCATGAGGAAACGCGAGGTGTAAGCCACGGTCAGCACTGATGAGATAGCGGCGATCGCGATCAGAAGCGTGCTTTGCCCGAGTAGACCGTCGAATGCAGCCTCTTTTGCTGCAAAGCCGAGCGACAGCGGAACCGCAGCCATCGACAACGCGGCGCCGGTCGCCGTCCAGAACAACGTTGGCATCGCAGTGCGAAGGCCAGACAGACGGCGTAGATCACGCGTCCCAACCTCATGATCAATCGCACCAACAACGAGGAAAAGCGTGGACTTGAAGAGAGCGTGAGCGATAAGGATGGCCACCCCGCCGAAGATCAGCTCGGGAGCACCCGAGCCAACGAGGAGAAAGATGAATCCGAGTTGCGATACGGTCCCAAAGGCGAGCAGCAGCTTCAGGTCGTACTGGCGCAGGGCTCGCCATCCTCCAATGATCATCGTCGCAAACCCGATTGCCAGGACCGCAGGCTGCCACCAATCGGTTGTGGCAATCGCGGCTGTGCCAAAGCGGCCGACGAGGAAGATCCCCGCCTTGACCATGGTCGCGGAATGCAGAAAGGCACTCGCCGGCGTCGGAGCCGCCATGGCGCCGGGGAGCCACGCATGGAAAGGGAACTGAGCCGACTTGGTCACCGCGCCGAGCAGGATCAAGACCCATGCAAGGGTGACCAAGCCGGACTGTGCCGGCGGGTTCTGGGCAATCTGCGACAGCGAGTAAGTGCCGGCCTCACCCGCTAGGAGCACCATACCTCCAAGCATGGCCAACCCACCCGCCCCAGTCACAAGAGCCGCGTGGAGAGCGGCGGACCGGGCGGCTGCCTTCCCGTCGTCGAATCCAATCAGCAGGTACGACGTGATGGTGGTCAGTTCCCAGAACACAAACAGGGAGATCATGTGATCGGAACCGACCAGACCGACCATCGCTCCGGCAAACACGGTCATCGTTGCGGCAAAAGTCGTCGCCTGCGGTGAAGAGGAGAAGTAGCGGCTCGCGTAGAGAAAGATCGGCAGCCCGGCGCCTGCAATCACCAACAGGAACACGAGGGCATACGCATCGACTCGGAACCCAAATACGAGGTTGAGGTTGGTTACCCAAGAGATCGACTGCTCGAACGGCGTACCGGAAACGATGTCACCGGCGCTCACTGCTGCCCACGTCAGGACCGCGGCCGGGCCGATCGCACCCAAAACAAAGGCCCCCCGCCCGATCGAGCGACGGAAGATCGCCAGGCAGACGGCGACAACGAGATGTATCAGAAGGAGGGAGACCATAGATGAACCAATTTACACGAAATCTAGAGCGTATATAATTGGAAAGCTAGAAGATACGAATGACGAAGGAGGTTCGGTGATGAACGCAAAATGGACGTTCTTTACGAATCACGCCCATGTGCTTTTCAGCATCTCGGAGGACCCCGACATTACGCTGCGCGAGGTCGCCATGAAGGTCGGGATCACCGAGCGGGCCACCCAGCGCATCGTCGCCGAACTCGAGCACGACGGCTACCTGAGCCATGAGAAAGTGGGTAGGCGCAACCACTACGAATTGATCGACGAAGCTCCCCTCCGCCATCCCATCGAGTCGCACGTCGCGATCGGCGATGTCCTCCGGGTGCTGAAGAAGGACATGGCCGACCGCTAACAGCCTCAGCTAGATGGTGACGATGAGCTTGCCTTTGGCATGGCCCTCGCCGAGATAGCGGAAGGCGTCCGGCACCTGGTCGAGCGAGTAAGTGCGATCGACAACCGAGACGAGCTTGCCCTCCTCGACCATGCCGCTCAGGACATCCAGGTCCGGCCGGTTCACCTTCGCCACGAACCAGACCATGTGCTGGCTGCGGCCCATGAACGCAAACTTCGCCCTGATCATCCTGGGAATGGGGCCCAGGACCCGCCCCTTGGGACCGCCAATGATGACGTAGATTCCGCCGGCGACGAGCAAATCACGACATGCCTTCGGAGAACGGTTGCCAACGATATCGATCATCACATCGAACCGCTCGGCCACCTTGGTGAAATCCTCTTTGGTGTAGTCGATGACATGCGAGGCCCCGAGCGAGCGGGCCGTATCGACATTGCGGGTGCTGCACACGGCTGTCACCTCCGCCCCCATGGCGGTGGCGATCTGCACCGTGAAGGTGCCGACAGATCCCGACGCACCATTGACCAAGACCTTCTGCCCGGCCTGTAGCTTGCCGTGATCGCGCAGGCCCTGGAGTGCAGTGATCGCCGCCAACGGAATCCCGGCGGCCTGGTCGAAACTCGTACCTTCCGGCTTATGGGTCAGCCACCTCTCCTTGGCGACGGCGTACTCGGCGAACGACCTGCGGATGTCGCCCATGACCTCGTCACCGGGCTGGAACGTGGAGATCGCAGTCCCGACGGCTTCCACTACCCCTGCGACATCACTACCAATGGTCGTGTTCTTTGGTCGGCGGAAACCCCCGCCCATGAGTCTCACGATCCATGGAGTGCCCGTCATCATGTGCCAATCGGCAATGTTGAGTGACGCAGCCCGGACTTCGACCAGGACCTCATCGTCCTGGGGAATGGGCTTGGCGATGTCCTCGAATTGAAGCGTCTCGGGACCGCCGTATTTGTACTGGGTGATTGCCTTCACGATTTCCTCCTACCCTATTCTTACGTTGTAAGGGTACACTTCAAAGCTACCCATACAAAGTAAGGCTGTCAAGAGGTAATATCCCCTGAGGAGGAATCGTGCCAGACGAAATGACAGATACACCGCGAGCCCCGCTCAGCCGTGACCGTGTGCTGCAGGCAGCAGTCGGTCTCGCCGATGCGGGCGGTCTTGGCTCGCTCACGATGCGCAAGCTAGCCGCGGAGTTGGGGGTGGAGGCGATGTCGCTCTATCACCACGTCAGGAACAAGGACGAGATCCTCGACGGGATCATCGACGTCGTCGCGGCCGAGATCGATCTCACCGGTAGGGGTGGTTGGAAGTCGGCAACCCGGCACCGCGCGATCTCCGCCCAGGAAGTTCTGTTGCGTCACCCATGGGCGGGAATGCTGTGGGTCTCTCGTCTCAACCTCGGACCCGCCCGGATGCGCTACATGGACGTTGCCCTGTCGACCCTCCGCAACGGAGGATTGTCTGAGGACCTCACCCACCACGCCTATCACGTCGTCGAAAACCACATCCTCGGTTACACGATGCAGCTGCTCAGTTTTGCCGCCGATATGGACAACCTCGACGAGTTCGCTGACCGGTTCCTAGCCGAACTGCCGGCCGACGAGTACCCGGATCTGGCTGTTCACGTCCGTCAGCATCTTGTTGATCCAGTCGACGTTGATGAAACTGAGTTCGAGTTTGGGCTTCGCCTGATCCTCGACGGCATCGAGCGGATTCACTCAACGTCGTCCTGAAGGCCTTCGCAGAACCGCTTGCAGTATTCGATGTCCTCGCCTCGTAGCTTTGGTTGATTCGGCTCGCCGGCGATCGAATCCGAGTAGCGCCGGACGATCTCATCGGTCTCCATCAACCGAAGATCATCAGGGCCGCGCACTCCAAGATCGAGGAGGAACCGCGCAAATGAGGGACCGACGCCGTTGATTCGCACCAGGTTGGCCAGCCGCAGCGTCTCGACCAACCGCCCGGTATCGATGGCCAGTTCCTCGGCGAGCGCATAGCGATCGCTCTTTGCGGCGCAACGTTCGTAGAGAGCCTTCGTTGACCTGATGCCGACACCTTCCAATACCGCCAGCTCGTCAGCGGTGAGGAAGTTGAGCTTCGCCAGCGGCAACGGTTTGGTCCTGTACGAGTTCACCTCACGGTTCAGCACCGTCAGGTAGGCGGCATCGACCCCCAGATCCTCGCCGATTGTTTCGTACCGTTTCTTGTCGGCCAACAGTTTGCGCAGCTCTTCTATGTCTGACACGCCCTCGGCTCCAAGTCGTGCCGTGATGTCGACGATGTGGTCGACGAGGATCCGGCGGCTGGGCAGCGGTTCAACCGTTGTCAGCACCTCGGCAAACCGATCAAGCGAGAACGTGCTCAGGTCCATCTCGTAGGGCATGGGCGACAGCATATGGAACCTGACTGCCGGCCGCTTTGCTGAACTTGCGGATCGATGCTGAACCGTCACACATCTGCATCTTCGCCCGGCCGCCACTGAGGTCAGCGGTGGCCACCCCCTAACCGTTCTGGCGTAGACCACGTCCACATATGGACACCAGATACGCAAGAAGCGTAAGGGGCCGGCTGGGTGGCGCCGCTTCTATGTGTCCGGCAGCGCCGGGACCTTCTCGAACGGCTGACCCATCGCTTCGGGGCCGATTGCGTCGTAGCCACCGTCGACGGCAAGATCGGCGCCGGTGATGAACGATGCCCGATCCGAGCTCAGGAAGACGACTGCATCGCCGCACTCTTCAGGGTGCACCATCCGGCCCATCGGTTGGAACTCCGCGGCAAACAGGTCCGCTCGTTCCCGGCTGCCGTAGCGGCGCTCGATGTTGCGGCTCCACGTCCACCCCAGGGTGATGTGGTTGACCCGGACATTGTCCGGCGCCAGCGCCTGGGACATGTTCCGGGTCAAACCGAGCAGGGCGGACTTGGTGGTCGGATACACAATCCGATTTGGCTGCGACTGCTTGCCGGAGATCGAACCGACGATGACGACAGCCCCTCCCCCGCGCTCCCGCATGTGGGGTACCGCTTTCTCGATCAGCATTGCACCGCTGATCACGTTGGTATCGAACGACCGCAACCAATTCTCCCGTGTGGTCTCCAGCATCCCGCAATCGAAGATGGCAGCAGCGGAGACAACAATGTCTACTCCGCCAAACCGACCCACGGCCACCGCCACCAGCGCATCGAGGTCTTCATCCTTGGTGATGTCGGTGCTCACGAACACGCCGGAGTCACCAAGCGGCGCAACCACCTCGGCTCCGTTCGCTTCATTGCGACCGGCCATCACCACCCTGGCCCCCGCATCGACCAGCTTCTGGCCGATGGCGCCGCCGACCAGCGACCCGGCTCCGGTCAGCAGCGCAACCTTGCCATCAAGGTCGGCCATCGTCAGATCCCGACTCGTTGGTGCTTCTTCTCGGCCTCGAGTTCCGCACGGGCGACTCGCACCTGCTCACGGTCGCTGACCTCGGGGATGCCAACCTCCCACCAGGCGCCACCCTCGGTCCATGTGTACTCATCGATGTCGACAACGATGGCGTAGCTGCGGTCTGCCGCCTTCGCCCGGGCATATGCCGCGGGCAGGTCTTCGATGTTGTCTACCTTCTCGGCTAGAGCACCCATCGCTTCGATGTGCTTGACAAAGTCGACATGGAAATAGCGCTCGTGCCGTGCAGTCCGCAACAGGTTGTTGAACTCCTCGCCACCGGTGTTGACCTGGAGCCGGTTGATGACGGCGAACCCGCCGTTGTCACAGACCATGAAAATGACCTTCTTACCCGTCATCACCGTTGAGTAGATGTCGGAGTTCATCATCAAGTACGAGCCGTCGCCAACCCAGCAAACGACATCACCGTCACCGCGAGCCATCTTCGCTCCCCAGGCACCGGCGATCTCGTATCCCATGGTGGAGTAGCCATACTCGGAGTCGAACGAACCGACAGCCTTGGACCTCCAACCCATCACTAGCTCACCCGGCAGCCCACCGGCCGCCGAGAGGCAGTAGTCGTCGTCGTCGCAGACCTCGTTGACTACCTGGATGACCTCGGCATACGCCGGCGGCCCATCGTGCTCCCGGCCCTTCCAGGAGTCGAGATAGTCGTGCCACTCGGCGATACGGTCCTGAGCAAAGGCCAGCCAGGCGGGCGCAGCCCTGTAATCACCGATCGCAGCGTCCAGTGCGGCGAGCGCTGCCTTTGCATCGGCGACTACCGGCTGCGACATCTGCTTGTGTGCATCCCAACCGGCAGTGTTGATGGCAATGAAGCGGGTGTTCGGGTTCTTGAACACGGACCATGATCCGGTCGTGAAATCCTGCAGTCGGGTGCCGATGGCAACAACGACGTCTGCGTCTTCGGCCACAGAGTTTGCAGCGGCCGACCCCGTCACACCGATAGGACCCGCATAGTTCGGATGGTCGTGGACCATGGTGGCCTTGCCGGCGACCGTCTCGACGACCGGAATGCCCCGCCGTTCGGCGAAGTCGGTCAACTCCGCAACCGCGTCGGAGTAATGCACCCCTCCACCGGCGATGATCATCGGCTTTTCGGCCTTGGTGAGCATCGCGGCAGCTGCGGCGACCTCACGCGGATCGGGCCCAGGACGACGAACGAAATGCACCTTGGGCTCGAAGAATCGGGCCGGATAGTCGTACGCCTCGGCTTGGATGTCCTGCGGCAGCGCAAAGAACGCCGGGCCGCGCGTGGCGGGGTCGAGCATGACGGCCAGCGCCTGCGGGAGCGACTGAACCACCTGCTCTGGACGGCTGATCCGATCCCAATACCGAGTGACCGGCTTGAAGGTATCTGCTGCGGTGATGGTCGGGTTCCCAAAGTTCTCAACCTGCTGGAGCACCGGATCAACGATGCGGTGCTGAAATGTGTCGCCTGAGAACAGCAGCACGGGGATGCGATTGGCGTGAGCAGCGGCAGCAGCGGTAACCATGTTGGTGCTGCCGGGGCCGATCGAGGAGGTGGCGATCATGATGCGCTTGCCACGCATAGCTTTGCCGTAGGCGACGGCGGCAAGAGCCATTGACTGCTCGTTGTGGCCGCGCCAGGTCGGCAGCTCGTCCTGGACCGGCTGGAGCGCCTCGGCGAGACATGTGACATTGCCGTGACCGAAGATGCCGAAGGCTCCGGCGAAGATGCCGACTTCTTCACCGGCAACGATTGTTCGCTGCGCGAGCAGCCACTTGACGATGGCCTGCGCAGTTGTCAGTCGGATGGTCTCCATTGGTGACTCCTTTACCGGTCGCCAGGTAGGTATGCCTGGATTCCTTGCTTGATGATTCCTTCTAGACCTGTTGCGATGTAGCGAGCACCCTTGGCGTGCCAATCTGCAGCCGCCTTCCGGGTCCCAACAAAGATGCCGAGTGTCTTGTCGGACGCCACCACGGCCTCGGTGACCCGATCCATGACCTCGACCACTTCGGAATGACCAGGGTTCCCGGGGTGCCCAAGCGAATGGGACAGATCGGTGGGGCCGATGAACAAGACGTCGACATCGTCGATGCCGACGTACTCCTCGACCGCCGCGGCGGCCTGGGCGGTTTCGATGTGGATAACCACCATCGTTTCACGATTGGCACGCTGGGTGTATTCGCCCAGCGGTTCGGTGAGGCCCCATCCGCCTTGCCTGCTCCCGGCGAGTCCGCGCAACCCGCGAGGCCCGTACTTCGCCGACTGCACTGCCTGCTCGACCTCGGCCGCGGTATTCACCCAGGGGATCTGGACTCCATGGGCTCCGGCATCGAGAAAGCGCAATATCGCCGCCGGCTGGTTGCTACTGACCCGGGCGATCGGTGTTACGCCGTGCAACTCACAGGCCCGGCTGAGCCCTTCGATGTCGCGGGCTTCGAGCGACCCGTGTTCGCCGTCGAAGATCATGAAGTCCATGCCCTGCATCGCGATGAATTCGGCGAGGGTCGCCTCGGCCTGGCGCATGAAACATCCATAGACGGTCCCGCCGTCACGGAGCTTGCGCTTGGTTGTGTTCTCGAGCAGCATTTGTCCTCCGGGTCAGTCGATACGAAGGCTGACGACGTCTTCCCACTTCTCCGATTCCCAGGACCGCACCATCGCAGCCGCAACCGACGCAGCGGACAACGCGTCACCAAAGTCGGGCTTGTTGGGACGGCCTTCGGCAACCGCAGTGATGAACTCGAGGGCCTCGATCGTCTTGAGGTCCTCGTAGCCAATCGAGTTGCCGCCGCCCGGCACGAAGTTGCCGTGGTGCTTGTAGGCATCGCCCGACAGCACCTCGACAAACCCGTCGGTTGGCTGTTCCTCGGGGAGATACAACGACAGTTGATTGAGCTTCTCGTGGTCCCAGTATGCGGCGCCCTTGGAACCGTTCATCTCAAAGGCCATCTGGCTCTGCGGTCCAAAGATGGAGCGATCCGCCTCGAGTGTCCCTCGCACTCCGTTCTCGAACTCAACCAGAGCTCCGACGTAGTCCTCGTTGGTGACCACGCCGGTAGGGTCATCGGGCTTGCCCCGGTCATAGTGTGTGCCCGAACCCGGAGTGGGCAGAGGGCGGTCCTTGACGAAGATCTCCTTGACGGAGACGACCTTCTTGATCGGTCCGCATAGGTACTGAGCCATGTCGACGGCGTGGGACATGATGTCGGCGAGAGCCCCAAACCCGGCCTCGTCTTGCTTGAACCGCCACGACAGAAGGCCGAGCCGATCCCGCCCATACATGGAGAAGAACCGGCCGCGGTAGTGAGTCAGGTCTCCGAACCGACCGTCATCGATGAGCTGCTTGGTGTACTGCACCATCGGCGCCCACCGATAGTTGTAGCCGCACCCGGTGATCACACCAGCATCTCGCGACGCCTTTTCGATGGCGGCCGTTGCCATCGGTGTGATGCCCACCGGCTTCTCGCAGGTGACGTGTTTGCCGGCAGCAGCAGCCGCAACGGCCACCTCTTCATGCATGCCAGTTGGTGCTGTGCAATCGATGACGTCGATGTCATCACGGTCCAGGAGCTCGCGCCAATCGGCGGTGCCGGTCTCGAAGCCGAAGTTGTTGACTGCCAGGTCGACCCGCTCGGGCACGTTGTCCGCAATGGCAACCAGCTTGGGCTCCAGCCCGGTCTCAGGGAAATACACGGGGATGTTGCGGTAGGCGCGGCTGTGCGCCTGGCCCATCCAACCAAACCCGACGACACCGATGCCGATGGTCTTGTTCACTGTTTCTCCTATCAATGCGCTGCTGGGAGCATCAACTCCACACCTCGGGATTGACGAGGTGCTGGGGTCGTGTTCCGTTGAGAACCTGCGTGACTTGTGTAAAGGCTGTGTTGAAGATCCTGCGCTTGGCCCCGGCAGTACCGGCGGCGACGTGGGGGGTGACCACTACATCGTCCCTGTGCAGTAGGGGATGGTCGGGCGGTAGCGGTTCCGGATCGGTCACGTCGAGTCCGACACCAAAGAGATGGCCGGACTCGAGTGCGGCTTCCAGCGCGGCAAGGTCCACCAGCCCCCCACGTGCGGTATTGATGAGGATTGCCCCCGACTTCATCACCCGCAGGAAGTCCCCACCGACGAGCCCAGCGTTGTCGCTGGTGAGTGGGACATGCAACGAGAGCGCATCCGCCTGGGCGGCCAACTGCTCTGCTGTGTCGCAGCGAGTCGCTCCTTCGAACTCGGAATCATCCAGAAACGGATCGAATGCCAAGACTTGCATGCCAAAGCCATGGGCAAGACCAGCGACCTGCCGGGCGATCCTGCCGAATCCAACGAGACCCAGGGTGAGCCCCTCCAATTCGATGCCGACATGCCGGGCGTAGAAGTCCGAGCCGCCACCTCGGAGAGCCGCCTCGGAGCGTTTGACGTTCTTGGCGACCATGAGCAGCAGTGCGATGGCGTGCTCGGCGGTCGAGACGGTTGGAGCATCCGGGGTGTTGCAGACAGCGATTCCCCTTGCGGTGGCTGCGTCAACATCAACCTTTTCGTAACCGATTCCGGTGCGAGAGATAACGAGCAGCCCGGGGGCGAGATCCATCACCTCTGCTGTGTAGTTGTGTTGGGAGGCGACGACGCCGAGAGCCGTCGGAAGACCACGATAAGGCTCGTCCGGGGTAGCACTGGCCGGCCCAAGCACCTGGACATGAGTGACCACGTCGGCATATAGATCCGGCAGGATCTCCCGCTCAAACCAGACTGCTGGCATCGACACTTCCAACGCACCCTCCGACGATGTCACCCGATACTAACGCTGGTGATTGGAACGTTCCAATCGTTTGGTCCTGACAGAATGAGGCACGGCCCGCAACGCACAGAGGCGATACGGACCGTGCGGCATGGCCCGCTTACAGCTTGTCGGCGAACCAGCGTGCCGTCAGCAGCATGACCTCCTCGGCAAGAGTCTGGTCGGGTGTCAGCACGTGGTAGATGTGGTCTGCTCCGGGGAGGATCCTCAGGGTCGCGTCGAGGCTCCCCGCATGCAGAATCAGCTCTCTCGATACGACCGGATCGACGGTCAAGTCGTCGGTACCCGCAATGGCGAGAAGTGGGCCGACGTAGCCGCCGACATCGTCGCGGGCGTGAGACGCATCCATGCTCTCGAACCACTCAGCACTCAACTCGATGACCGTGAACCCAAGATCAACGACGACCGACCCGTTGGCCTGGGCCTCCTCGTAGTAGGTGTCAAAGAAGAAATCGAACCCGGTGCGACCGTTCTCAACCGAACCAGACCAGCTGGCAAACGCGGCGATCCGGTCGTCCGTTCCGGCTACCGCTGCCGAGATCCGCGAACCCAGGCTGAACCCCAGAATCCCGATTCGATCGTCGTCGGTCGCCGAGTGGTCAACGAGCCAATCGAGCGCGATCCGAGTGTCGGCGACCATCCCGTCGTAGGTGTTGGCGACCCACGGCTGGGCGCTCTCGCCCGACCCGGCAAAATCAATCCGCAGCGAGGCGTACCCGGCGCCGGCCAGATATCGCGCCTCTCGTTTGTACATGTCGCCGACTTCGTCCTTGTGCGAGGCGAAGCCGTGCACCATTAGGACCGCGGGAAACTCAGCGTTCGGGCCACCCCTTCTCGGCACCGCAAGGATCGCCGGAATCACATGGTCGCCTGCAGGGATGTCGATGCGGTGTTCGACCACCCGCTGCCCCGGCGCTTTCCCCGCATCGAGCGGCGCTGCCAACGCAGAGGTGATGGCGGCCCCGAGCAGCAGGCCCAGAACCAGAGTCAATACCGTGCCTCGGCTGACAATTCGGTGTGAAGACGCCATTGTCCCTCCTACAGGTTGCGTGTTCCCGAGCGTATCAGTGAGCCGCGGGCTATCGGCACTAGCTTCGCAATCGATGGGTCGCCCGCCGCAACGGTGCTCTGCCTGGCCAGAGCTACACAACAAACTCGCAAGCTCTTCGAAGCCATCGTCTCGGTTGTCTATGGATGCTTCGTCCGGTCTGAATCGGGGCTTACCCGCCGAACACCGGCTCAGGCAGCCCTCGTACCCCGGGGTTGAAGGCGAAGATGCCACCGTGGTCACCGGGGCCGTCCTGCGCCGGATCGCGGACACCAATGGTTGTGATGTAGAGCGTGTCCAGAGTGGGACCCCCGAAGGCAGGCATGGTGGGTCGAATCACAGGAACGTCGATTACCTGATCGACATCACCGTGCGGCGTGATCCGGGCGACCGCCCCACCACCGACACACGCGACCCAGTAGCAGCCGGTTTCATCCACACATGCTCCGTCGGGCTTGCCGGGCAGCGGGGCGAAATCCAAGAAGACACGCTCGTTGTGTTGATTCCCGGTATCTATGTCATAGTCGTATGCCCACACGATTCCGTGCAGCGTGTCGGCCCAATACATCACCGATCCGTCCGGCGAGAAGGCCGACCCGTTGGCACAACCGACCTCGCTACGGACCGTGACGAAGCTGCCATCGGGATCAACCCGGTGCAAGAAGGCTTCGAATCTCATCGCCGACGTTGGCACATACATGCCGCCAATCCACAGCCGGCCTGCCGGGTCACAACGTCCGTCGTTGAGTCGGATGCCTTCCTTTGACTCTTCGAGACTCACCCACGACGTCAGCTCGCCGGTATCCAGAGCCAGCCACGCCAGCTCGTTCTCTGCGGCAACAAGCAACCGCTTTGGATCGTTGGTTCTGGCGATGGTTGCGGGACGCACCTCCAGCTGCCACTTCCGATCGGTGCCCAGAGATGGGTCGAAGGCGTGAACCGCACGACCATCGATATCCACCCAGTAGAGGAGTTCGTCCGCCGGACTCCACACCGGGCACTCCCCCAGATCGGCTTTTGCGGGGAGGACGCATTCGACCTTCATTTGGCCCTGCCAAAGGCGCGGTGTGCTGCTTCGAGGTCGGCGACGCCAAGCATCACCCGGTTCTCGGTGGCCATCGACAGTAGGTAGACGCCGGCGCCCGAGTCATACGCGACCCGGGTTACCTCAGCGAGGCCTCCGGGGTGATCCGCCAGGTCGACCAGCAGGACTTCACGCTGATCCACGATGAGGAAACCGGCAGATTCGAGAGCGCCACGTGCGGGCGCCACCGCTTCGTCAGCAACAACGACATGGACGACGCGGTGATGTTCTCGGGAAAACGAGAGCGCCGCCTCGACAGAAACGGCAGCAGCACCGAGAGCCTCCCACACCTCGGGAACTGCCCCACCGCGCTCTGGAATCATGATCGTGATGTCATTCATCGCAACACCTCACTTGGTCGCTCGGGCTGCGTGCGCCGAGCCTCGGGTTATTGTCATTATGTGCTCCGCCGCCTCTTCTCGACAGCCTTGATCGCATTCGTCGGCCTCACCGGTTGCGGCGGTGGTTCCGCCGACCTCCACTTTGACGACACAGTCCCCGGTGACCTGCGCGAGCTGGCTCTCGAGGCCTGGAGCGACTTTCTCGCCGCGGTGCCGGGTCGTCGTGATTGCATCCCGTCTCCGACCCTGGCGGCAGCGTGGGAGCTCGATAATCGTGGCGAATACCGGCCGGCTACGGAGACAATCGTGGTTCGGGTGCCGGGGACCCCGGCAACCCTGCGCAGCGAACTGCTGCATGAGTTTGCCCATCATGTCGAATTCACCTGCCCAGAGCACGAGGATCTCCGCACAGCGTTTCTCGCAGCGCAGGGTTTTTCGCCTTCCGTTGATTGGTTCGAAGCAGACACGTGGGAGACCACACCCTCGGAGCAGTACGCCGAAGCGATAGTTGAGTTGGTGGAAGAGCGACGTAGCCATCGCGCCGGGATCCAACTCACAGACGCTGCGGTGATAGTCGTCCGCGACTGGGGACTCGGATCGTGACGGAGCACGAGACTCAGCCACGACCCGATCACTCTTAGCTTTCCCCAAGCTCCTCGAGCTCGGAGCCGATCCTCGCCGCAGTCTCCTTGAGCGTATCGGCCCCCTCTTCGCCTTCACGTGATGCTGCCTCCAGCTCATGCTGGAGCACCTCGAGGTCGGCGCCGCCGGCCATCATCTGGACCAGTTGCTCGAGCGGGAGTTCTTCCTTCGTGTAGTCGCCGTACACGGTTCCACGACGCAGGATCACGAAGTGATCCGCAACGGGGTACGCATGGTGCGGGTTGTGGGTAATGAAGATCACACCGATCCCCCGGTTGCGTGCCTGCAAGATGTACTTGAGGACCACACCGGCCTGCTTGACACCGAGGGCCGCGGTCGGCTCATCGAGAATCAGCACCTTGGCGCCGAAGTAGACCGCACGGGCGATAGCCACCGACTGGCGCTCACCACCCGAAAGCGTTCCGACCGTCTGATCGGGATCCCGAATCTGGATCCCCATCTTGCCCAGCTCGGTGACAGTGATCTCCTTGGCCCGATCCACATCGAATCGCCGCCAGGGACCCCAGCCCTTGGTGGGCTCGGCCCCTAGGAAGAAGTTCCGCCACACAGCCATTAGCGGGATCATGGCCAGGTCCTGATAGACGGTGGCGATGCCGTGATCCAAAGCGTCGCGCGGCGAGCTGAAATCCATCGCTTGACCATCGAAGAAGTACTCGCCTTCGGTCGGCTTGTGGACACCGGCCAAAACCTTGATCAGGGTCGACTTCCCGGCACCGTTGTCGCCAAGGAGACAGGTGACCTCACCGGCACGCACAAACGCCGACACATCCTGCAACGCAATGACGCTACCGAAGTACTTGGAGACGTTCTTGATTTCCAGAAGTGGGGTGCCGTTGCCACTCATCGTTGTGCCGCCTTCTGCCGTACGAAGTTGTTGAAGATCACGGCGATAATCAGAATGCCACCGACGAAGACTTGGAACCAGTCACCGTCGACACCGGTGATGATGATGCCTTGCTGCACCATCGCAAAGATCAGCGCACCAAAGAACGCCCCGATCGCAGACCCGTAGCCACCAGTGAGCAGCGTGCCCCCGATGACCACGGCAATGATCGCAAAGAACTCCTGCTGCCGGCCTCGCAAGGTGTCAGCACCGGTGAACTGCACAACCTGAATCAATGCCACAAGGAACCCGGCGAACGCGGTGGTCATGAAGAGTGCGACCTTGGTCCGGGTGACCGGAACACCCTGGTTGCGAGCGGCGTTGTCATCGCCGCCGGAACCGAAGATCCAGTTGCCTTGCTTGGTGCGCAGGAGGATCCAGGTAGCTAGAGCTGTCAGGCCGATCCACCAAAGGATGGAGATCCGGAAAGACGCCCCGAACAGACCGATTTCCGCAGCGAAGATCGAGTCGGCCAAGCCGAAGCCCGACACTTCGTCAGCGCCACCGAGCTGGGTGCGGTTGGTCAACAGACGTGTCACCGCGATGGTCAAACCGCGGAATACGAATAGCGTGCCCAGGGTGATGATGAACGATGGCAGCTTGGTTGCCATCACCAGCCAGCCATTGAACAACCCAATCGTCAGGGCGAAGACCAGCGCTACGAGCATGGCCGGCCACAGCGACCAGCCAAAGCCTCCGCCTTCGCTGGGGAAGACGAGGATCATTATCGTCATGCCGGCGAAGCCCACTATCGAGCCGATCGACAGATCGAACTCGCCACCAATCATCAGCAGCGCGACCGCGATGGCGAGAATGCCAAGCGGGGCCGCCCGATTGAAGATGGCGGCCGTCGTCACCCAGCTTGCAAAGTTGTTGTCCCAGGCGACAATCGCAAAGAACACCCAAATCAGGGCCGTCCCAACGATTGCCCCAACCTCGGGACGAGCCAGCAGCCGGCTGAGCAGTCCAACCTGCCTGACTCTTTCGTCGCTCGGTGGTGCCGGCGCTGTTGCCGGCGCCGTTTCAGTGGTCACGCAATCCTCCCTCCGTTCTTGCGGATAGAGCTGGGACCCGCCGTAGCGGGTCCCAGCCAGTTCGTTCGATTAGCGGAGGCCTTGCTCCGAGTAGGCGATTACGTCTGCTGCCACGTCTGCGGTGACGATCTGCGGACCGGTCAGGATGACACGGTCAACGCTGCCCAAGGGCAGTGCGCCCGTTTCGGCGTACTTCGTCAGGAGCACGATCGGCAGGTAGCCCTGCAGGTACTGCGCCTGGTCGATGGCGAACAGCATGTCGCCGTCGACAATCGAGGCCAGCACGTCAGGAGACATGTCGAACGTGGCGAACTTGATAGTTCCCAGCATGCCGTTCTCGGTCAGCGCGGCCAGGGTCGGCGCAGCGCCGGTCGGGCCCAGCGTCAGGATTCCCTCAACCGGATTCGCCTGCAACGCACCAGCAACAGTTTCCTGGGTGCCCGTCGGATCGGCGAGATCCACAGGAATGACGTTGACGTCCACGCCGAGACCGTCTTCGAAGCCTTGGCAGCGGTCATCGAGTGCGGTGTTACCAACTTCCTGGTTGATGCAGATGGCGCTGCCAACTCCCTCGGCGGCAAAGCGCTGACCGGCAATGAGCCCGGCCTCGTACTCAGTCTGGCCAACATGGACCAGCACGCCAAGATCGGCAAACGCGTCGCTACCCGAGTTCATCGAGATGACCGGGATACCAGCCGCAACGGCGGCCCGAATCGAATCACCAAGAGCCGCCGCATCGGGAATTGATACAACCAAACCGTCCGGCTGCGACGCAACGGCCGCATCGATGATCTGGCTCATCTCGACCATGTCGAACGTCCCCGGCGACTGGTACTCAACGGTGACTCCCATGTCATCACCAGCATCGCTGACACCGTTGGCCGCTACCGACCAGAACGGGTCGGACGCTTGACCGTGCGAGACAACAACGATGCGCAAGCTGCGCTGGGTCACAGCGTCGCCGCCGCCGTCTGCGGTCGTCTCCGTGGCGTCGTCACCGGCAGCGGTGGTTGTCGAGTCATCGTCGCCACCGCAGGCTCCGACGATCAGGGCGAAGGCCAGCAGCAACACCAGCCATACACTTCTTTTCATCCCTTGTTCCTCCTCCGTATTTCCTCCCCGACTATATGGATCAATCCACGCAGTCGGGCGCCCACATGAGTGGGCCCTTCCACCCTCACGACGCTCGTGAGGGCAAACCGTTACTAGCTCAACCCCGCCAGATACGAGAAGCTCTTTCGGGCGTCTTGTATCGGGCCCTCGCCTGGAAGCGGATCTGCATCGAGAACCTTGTCCTGCTCGAGGACATACCAACCGTCAAAGCCGGCCTCTTCGAGTGTTCCGACAAAGCCTGCGATGTCGACTGCGCCATCACCAAGCGGCTTGAAAATGCCGTCAATAACTGACTGGCGGAATGGCAGTTCGCCGCGTCGAACCTGGTTGGCCATCGCTTCGTCAACGTCCTTGAGGTGCACATGGGCCACCCGACCGACGGCGGCTTTGGCGATCGCAACGGGATCGGCACCTCCTAGGTATAGGTGCCCGGTATCGAGACAAAATTCGACGTCGCTCTGCGCAATCAAACGCTCCACGTGTTGCGGGGTCTCAATGGCCATGCCCCAATGTTGGTGCAAGGCAACTGTCAAACCCTCGTCGGCCGCAGCAGCGATCACATGTTTCAGGTTACCCAGGAAAATGCCCCAATCGGTGTCCGACATGTCAATCGATGTGTCGTAACCGTCGAGTCCGGAACCGGGGCCAAGCACCAGAACGCTCGCACCACATCCGGCCAGCGTCTTCGACGCCCGGGCCGCATAGGCGAGGTCACCCTCAGCTCGCTCTGGAATGTGAAGCACCGCAGGCACGAACCCGCCAACCAACTCGAGGCCGTAGCCATCGAGCTTCGCTTTGAGTTCGGCCGGATCGATCGGCAGGTAACCATCGGGCCCCAACTCCGTCGCCTTCAACCCCAGCGCGGCCATCTCACCCAGGACGCGATCGGGATCCATCAGGTGGCCCCAACCAGGGGAGCCGTCCACACCCCACGTAATCGGTGCCCCGGCTATCCGCGACATCATGTCTGTCATGCCACTTCCTCCAATCGAACGGGTCTGTGCTCGGCGCGTGAGACATTGCAGGCAATCGCAATGCGCAGCGCCGCACGGGCATCTTCGGGGGTGCATGGGCTCTCGATCCGTCCCTGAGCCACGTTTAGGAACACTTCGATCTCGGCTCTGTAAGCCGGGGCGAACCTATCCAGGAAGGACTTCGGCGTCGGTTCGACGATGGCGAGACCGCCCGGCTCGACGGAACGCAGTGGGAGGCTCGGGTGCAGCCCGACGCTGACGCTGTCTTCGACGCCAAACAACTCCATGCGGACATCGTGTCCGACCGGATTGTGGCGGATCCCCGACATCAAAGCCTGGGTTCCATCACTCAACGAGAGAACGACAACGCCGGTGTCGATCGGGCGGTCGGGGCCAAAGGCGTCCGCGGTGGTCG
This sequence comes from uncultured bacterium, assembly GCA_965368515.1. Lineage (GTDB taxonomy): Bacteria > Actinomycetota > Acidimicrobiia > Spongiisociales > UBA5794 > JAAETI01. The sequence goes on along the minus strand of CBDUNF010000001.1, from coordinate 24,836 downwards.
TGTACCCGGCGGCATAGACCTCGACTGCCTCTTGGCCGGTGACGAACCTGATGATGTCAAAGTCGTGGATCTGGGTATCGACGTAGATTCCTGTGTCGACATACCCGGGCGGGGGAGGTTCGTGATCGTGAGTTGTGGTGCGAACCGAGTAGAGGTGTCCGAGTGTGCCGTCGTCGACCCTGGCTTTGGCGGCGCGATAACCCGCATCGAACCGGCGTTGGAATCCGATCTGTGCGGGGATGCCCGCCTGCCGGATGTGGTCGACAACCAGATCGGTTGTGGGGAGATCGACGGCGATCGGCTTCTCACAGAAGACGGGGATCCCGGCGTCGGCGGCTAGGTGCATCATCGGAGCGTGCACGTCCGTCGCGGCGGCGACCACCATGGCGTCGATCTCGCCGATCATCGCATCGGCATCGGGAGCTACCTCGGCACCGATGTCGGCGGCCAATGTCTTGGCCCGCTCGATCAGCGGATCGCTCACCAGAATCCCGCTGACCTCTTCATGAACCGCCAGGGTCTGCCCGTGAAAGAGCCCGATCCGGCCTGCACCGATAAGACCGATCCGCATCCGTCACCTCTTCCATCTCCCCGCAGATCAATCAGACCGCCGAGATTTGTCTGGAACGTTCCAATAAGCCACGCTAAACACCCGGGTACGAGTATGTCAAGCGCCTCGACCGCGTTGACAGCACCCAGCGCCGCCGATTAGGTTCAACATGTTGGAACGTTCCAAGGAGACGGTGATGGCACAACTCTTTCATCCGGCCGGTTCGACGGCTGACGGGGGCATGCTTGTCGACATCGATCCCGGCTTGGCCGGATGGAGTTACTGCGGTCTCTCAGTACTCGACCTGACCGCAGGGGCCAGCACAACGGTGGCCACCGGGTCTGCCGAGGTTGCGGTTCTCCCGCTTGCAGGTAGCTGCACGGTCGAGGTCGAGGGCAAACGGTTTGACGTCGACGGGCGCGACAACGTCTTTGCGGGCATCAGCGGCTTTGCGTATGTGCCAATCGACACGGAGATGCGGATCACGTCGACAACTGGTGGCGAGATTGCTCTGTGTCGCGCCGAGGCGACGCGCCGCATCGACCCGTATGTTGTGCCGGCGAAGGCCGTGGCAGTTGAGGTGCGTGGAGCGAGCACCGCATCACGGCAGATCAACAACTTCCTCAACGCCGCATCATGGGAAGCGGACAAGCTCATCGCCGTCGAGGTACTCACTCCGGAAGGTGGGTGGTCGTCGTATCCGGCCCACAAGCATGACGAGATGTCCGACACCGAGGTCGAACTCGAAGAGATCTACTACTTCAGGATCGACGGCAGCAACGGCTCGGGGTTCTTCACCTGCTACACAATGGATGGCGAAATCGGTGAGACCGTAACCGTTCGCGACGGCGATACATTTCTAGTCCCGAAAGGGTTCCATGGTCCGGCGGCGGCGTTCCCCGGACACCACATGTACTACTTGAACGTGATGGCGGGTCCATCGCCCGAGCGCAAGTGGAGCATCTGCAACGATCCCCGGCAGGAACCGGCGATGGCATCTTTGCAAGCGCTCGGTCCGGATCCCCGATTGCCGTTGACGTCGGCCGACTGAGGAGAGCAAGCATGGAAGATCTCACATTTGTGGTTGGAGAGGACCGGGCGGTTGCCGAGCTGTGGGAGACGCTCGGCCAAGCCGGCATCCAGATGGAAGCCTCGTGCACCTTCCCGCGCCTCGAAGGGCGAATCGTCCACGTCGTTGTCAAAGACGAACTCGCCGACAATGCATACGAGGTGCTCCGGGCGGCGAGCTTCATCCCGATGGATCGCCGCAAGGTACTTCTGGTCGACGTCGTGCCCCGACCCGGCGAGTTTGGGCGAGTGGCCCGTAAGATCGCCGACGCCGGCGCCAAGCTGTTCATCTTCTACGTCGCTCTCGACAACCGGGTCGTTATCGGCGCCAGCGACCTCGACAAGGTCGCCACGGCGCTCGGCATCGCCGACTAGCTATGGCCATCTGACTCTCAGTACCGGCTGACCGGCACTTCACACCGCTTCCTCGCTGCAATATGGTGGCGGCGTGGATGAAGGTGCGCACCCATACATTGGGGTGGCTCGGAAGGCCATCCATCACTACCTGGATACCGGGCAAATCCTCGAGCTAGATGCAGAGAGGAACGACCCGCCTCCATCCGGCGTCTTCGTCGCCGTGTACGACCCGCCCCGCCGGAGCAACCGCGAGGGACGGCTGCGCGGGCGGATCGGCTCAGTCACCTCCACCCGACAGAACTTGCGAAGCGAGATCGCACATGCCGCCGTCCTTGCGGCGATATCCGATCCGAGCCTCAAGGCACTGAGGGACACCAGGGTGGATCGGTTGCACATCGTCATCTATCTGCTCGGAGAACCGGATGAGGTGCAGGATCCTTCTGAGATCGACCCGGCAAGACACGGGGTTCTTCTCCAGAAGCCTGGCGGACGATCCAGCTTGGTGCTGCCCGGAACCGCTGACACCGCTGACGAGATGATCGCTCTGGCACGTCAGCAAGGCGGCATCGGACCGCGGACCCCCGTTGACGTCTACCGCTTCCCAACCACCATTCTTCAGTAGGAGTCTGCTGGTCAGCGCGTTCTAGCCAGGGCATCTCAGCACCTAGTCTGCAGACACGCACCAAAGAGGAGCCCAAAATGGCCGTCGAGTCCACCATGTTGTCCCTGGGAACTACCGCCCCCGATTTCGATCTGCCCGACACAGTGGGTGGGGGCCGGGTCGCCTTGGGGGACCTGTCAGCCAAAGGGCTGGTCGTGATGTTCATCTGCAACCACTGCCCATACGTAAAGCATGTGCAGGCAGGCCTCGCCGAATTCGGGCGCGACTATTCCGACCGCGACGTCGACATCATTGCCATTAGCTCCAACAACGCCGATCAGTACCCCGACGACGGCCCCGAGCAACTCGGCCTCGTTTCGAGAGAGGTCGGCTACACCTTCCCCGTTCTCTATGACGCGTCGCAGGATGTCGCCAAGGCATACACCGCCGCATGCACGCCGGACTTCTTCCTGTTCGGTCCCGATCGCAGCCTCGTCTACCGCGGACGGTTCGACGAGTCACGTCCCAACTCCGGCGTTCCGGTCACCGGTGCCGACCTGCGAGCCGCCGTCGATGCCGTGCTCGCCGACTCTGCGCAGCCGTCAGATCAATACCCGTCGATGGGCTGCGGCATCAAGTGGAAGCCGGGCAACGAGCCCGGGTAGTCGAGCTCCCGGGTTTCTCAGTTCTGGCGGACACCACGTCCACATATGGACACCAGATACGCAAGAAGCATCGGGGTGTAGGGTGCCGCGGTGCTCATAGTCACCGCCATCGCTGCGTTTCTGATCGGCTTCAGCAAGGCTGGCGTCGGAGGGACGCTGTCACCGTTTGTCACGGTGCTGGTTGCGCTGTCTTTGCCGGCAGACGATGCGATCGGGCTGTTGCTGCCCATGCTGATTGTCGCCGATTGGTTCACCATCACCGCTCACTGGCGACAGTGGGTCACGCCGATCGTGCTTCGGCTGCTGGCGGCCAGCGTCGTGGGGATCGCCCTGGGCAGCACCATTCTCGGCAACATCAGCGAGCCGGCGTTGCGCAACCTCATCGCCATTGCGATGTTGATCTTTGCGGCGTATTACCTCATCACCAAGACCCGGGTGGCCGCGCATCTCGCAATGACGCGAGCCTGGCCGGCCGGGTTCGTCGCAGGCGTTAGCTCCGCCGTTGCCCACCTCGGCGGGCCGCCGGTGCTCGCCTACCTGTTGACAACCGACCTACCTCCCCGGAAATTCGTTGCGACCTCTGCCGCCCTGTTCACGGTCACCAACATGCTGAAGGTGCCGGCCTATTTCCTGGCGGGCCTGTTCGACGGTGATCTGATCGCATCAACCTGGTACGCCTGGCTTGCGATCCCGGTCGGAGTCATCATCGGGCGAGCCGTGGTCGGCAGGCTCGACCGCGACATGTTCGATCGCATCACAACCACCCTTCTCATAACCGGTGCGCTCGTGCTGTTGGTTACCTGAGGTCCGAGCGCCGCAAGCCGCCGAGGTGGATCATCCATGTCAAGGACATCTTGACGACCCCACAAGCTGTACTTCTCGCCTCGCGGAGTCCCCCACGAGAACATCAGCGTGACCGCGCTGCAGGCGGCGCCGGTCATCAAGCGGTACGAGGCCGACGGCTGGACCTACGTGCTCACCTGGTATCCATTCCACTACTTCACCCGGCAAGCCCAATCTGACGAGTAGCGACCAGGGCCCCTAAGCCGTCCGCTAACGCCCCACTCGGTTGATCTACGCTGGACGGGTGACCCTGCCACTGCGAGGAGGGCGGATGTCCAGAATGAACGCTCCGCACCGCGGAATGGCACTCACCCACCTGCGGTCGGGCGCACCCGTGCAGTTTGCCCGCAACAGACGGCGCTACTACGCCGTGGCGGCCGTTGGGATTCTCGGACTCGCCGTCTGCATGTGGGTGGTCCGCGACGGCGACGTCAGCGATATCGAGAGGACCGCGTTCGATGCCGTGAACGGCTTGCCGAACGTCTTGAGGACTCCGATGTGGGTTTTCCAGATCTTTGGCTCGCTTGCTTTTGTCGCTCTCGCTGCTCTGGCCGCGCTGGCGATCCGCAGGTACCGTCTCGGCATTGCCCTGGGCCTGGCGATTCCGCTCAAGTTCGCTATCGAGTGGTGGCTGGTCAAGGCTCTCATTGAACGAGAGCGGCCCTTCCTTTCGGTCCCCGATGCGGTAATCCGAGAGATCAACAGCTCACCGCTCGGCTTCCCGTCCGGCCACGCCATCTTTGCGTTTGTCCTTGCGGGGCTCCTGGCCCCATATGTCGGCCGCCGGGGCATGGCGATCGTTTACTCGCTAGCTGCGCTCAACGGCCTGGCCCGCATCTACCTCGGCGCCCATAATCCGCTTGATGTGATCGCCGGCGCATTTATCGGACTCGCGATCGCCGCGGGGCTCAACCTATTGGTACAGACGCCTGAACTTCGCCGCGGCACGAACTGAGTGGGGAGTCTGCTGCTACCCGACCGCACTCTCCATCCAATGGAACAGATCATCGGGAATCTCGATCCCGTTTGCCGCCGACTCGATACGCACGCGGACACGGCGAGCTCCGGGCAGCCGGGTCCCCGGCTGGTCCGTGACGGCGGACAGCAACACTTCGAGTCGTTCGGCGTAGCTACCACCGCTCAGCGGACCTGGATTGAAGCCGAGAATGAATTGGCCGACCCGGGGCGGGCCACCCTTGTCGTCGAAGAACGAGCTCGCCTCGTATCCGAAGTGGGCACCCGTCATCGCGGCAGCCATGATCTCGACCGCCAACACCAACGCCGCTCCCTTGGCGTCGCCAAGAGGCAACATCGAACCGCCGAGAGCCGCCTTGGGATCCGTCGTCGCGTTGCCATCGGAGTCGATCGCCCAACCTTCAGGTATGTCGCGGCCCTCCTGAGCAGCGAGCATCACCTTGCCCCGAGCCTGCTTGGAAAGGGACAGATCCACCACGACCGGATCGGTATCGGCACGGGGAAACCCGAACGCAATCGGGTTGGTTCCAAACAAAGGTCGGGAGCCACCCCACGGTGCAATAGCGGAGGGTGAGTTACCAAAGACAAGGCCAACGACCCCGTGCTTGGCAAGGCGTTCGACATGGTGACCGGCGACACCGAAGTGATGAGAATTGGTAACCGAGATCCCGGCGACCGGTGTCTCCGACGTCATCTCGACCAGAGCCTCGATCGCCATATCAAACGCAGGGAAAGCAAAGCCCTCTTTGGCATCGATACGAGCGGCCGAGGGGCCAAGCTTCTCCAGCTCAGGGACCGCTGCCCCGGCAACCTTGCCGGCCGCGACCTGCGCCGAGTAAGCCTTGAGCCGGGCTAGCCCGTGCGAGCTGAGTCCGTCACGATTGGCGCGAACAAGTGCCTTCGCCGTCGAGCGAGCCGCCGGTTCGGCGGTACCTGCCTTCACCAAGACCTTGGTTGCGAGTTGTTCCAATTCCGTCGCGGTGCGGATCATGATGTTCCTTGTCCATGGAGTTCGATGTAATCGACCTTGCAGCTGATCTCATCAGCCCCCTCCCCGCCTCTGCTTCGCACGGCACGTCCCCAGTGGGGAGAGGTAACTCCCCCTCCCGTTCGGGAGGGGGAGCCGCCCGAAAGGCCGGGGAGGGACGCTCCTTGTTGTCTTAGGCCGACTGATACAGCTTCGTGAAGATGAACTCACGATGGCCGAGGGTTTCGGCTGCGGTGTTCCGACCGTTGGCGGTGCGGATCACCATGTCGATGAGCTGATCACCGGCTTCGTCCAGGACCATTTCACCGCTGAGCAGACCGGATACGTCGAGATCGACATGGTCGGCCATCAGGCGGGCGGTCTTCGGGTTGGCCGTCACCTTGACCACAGGCATGATCGGATGACCGATGATGTTGCCCTGACCGGTGGTAAAAATGTGCAACGCAAAACCGGCTGCGGCCTGAAGCGTGTTGCACTCGGCAGCCGCCGACGATGTATCCATGAAGTACAGACCCGGACCCTTGGTCGGCGCTTGCGCCGGCTCGAGAACGTCGATGTACTTGCACTCCTTGCCGATCTTCTGGAAGTTGCCGAAGGCCTTCTCTTCGATGGTGGTGAGACCGCCGGCGATATTGCCTGCCGTCGGCTGGCTATCGGACAGATCACTCGTCTTGTGGAGATTGATCATGTCGTTGTAGCGGTTCCACGTGTCGAGGAACTTCTGCCGCACCTCAGGCGTGGCGGCCCGGTCGGCGCAGACCATCTCGGCACCCGTCAACTCGGAAGTCTCGCCAAAGCACAGATAGTTGCCCTGGGGTTCGAGCTTGTCGAACATGTTCCCGACCGTCGGGTTGGAGGCCAGACCGGAGGTCGTGTCGGATTCTCCGCACTTGGTGGCGATCCACAGGTCGCTCAGCGGAACGTCTTCGCGCTGCAACTCAGTCGCCCATTGCACGAACTCCTGAGCCTTGCGTCCGGCAACGGCAGCGATCTCGAGATCGCCGTGTTCCTCGATGGAGAACCCGGCGACGGGCTTGCCAGTGGCTGCGATGCCGTCGACGACGCGCTGGGTCCACTTTGGCTCGATGCCGATGACGATGGCGGCGGCAACGTTCGGGTTGGCGCCAGTACCGATGAGCGTGTCAAAGGTGAGCTCGAGGTCGGCGCCGAATTGGAGGCGACCGTAGGCGTGCGGCAATGCGAGGGTGCCACAGATGTTGTTGGCGACCTTCTCCACGCATGCGTTCGAGATGTCATCGACCGGCAGGATGATCACATGGTTGCGAATACCGACGCGACCGTTCTCGCGCCGGTATGCCTTGATTGTTGCTGTCATCGTCGACCCCCTACCACTTCTTTGTCTTGACATTGTGAACATGGACATGGTGACCCGTAGGGGTGGACGCCACGACCTTGCCAATGTCATATCCGTACTTGATCAACGTATCGCCCTCGGCGAGATCGACCATGGCGATCTTGTGCCCGAGCGGGATCGGGTCCTTCGAGACGATCGATGTGTTCTCATTTGTGTCCATGATCCAGACGGCCAATTCCTGGCCTGCCTCGATCCCTTCCACTACCGCAACACCGACTGAGTCGGTGGGGTCGTGGATGACGATGTCCGGTTTCATTTGTTTCCTCACTCCCGGTTTGTTTGGTTCCTAAGAGTCGCCGAGGACCTCGGCCAGCATCACCGGCCGGCTCTCCTCGATCGACAGGTGGGCGGCCTGGCCGACGGCAACCGCCATCAGCCCGTCTTCTAGCGTCACCTTGGGCGGCGTGTCATTGCGGATGGCATCGATGAAGTCGAGGTGCTCGAGATAGCTGGCGCCTTCATGGAGTCCATGAAACGCAACGTGATCATCAGACACCGGATGCTCTATGGACGAGCGTTCGGCGCGACGGCCCAGCCGAATGATCGCCTCCGGCACAAAGGACTCGGCCTTGCCGATATCCCCGGTGACAGCCAGCTCTTGTTCGTTGCGGGAACCCTCAGCGAACATGCAGATGTCCAGCAGTGCCCGAATGCCGTTCGCAAAATCCACCATCACATAGGCGTTGTCGAGGATGTCGGGGACTTCGCCGTCGTAGCGCTCCTCGAGGTGATTCACATCCTGACCACCGGACGCGTAGACACGGGTCGGCTTGGACTCGGCAATGAGTGTCATCAGGTCGAAGAAATGGCAGCACTTCTCCACCAATGTGCCGCCGGTGTTCCGGTTGAACCTGTTCCAATCTCCCACCTTGGGGAGGAACGGGAAGCGATGCTCGCGGATCGCGACCATCTTGATGTTGCCAACCGCACCGGACCGAACCTCATCGATCAGAGCCTGGATCGGCGGCTTGTACCGATACTCGAGCCCCATCCACACGATGCCCCTGTGCCCTTCCGCAGCCTTGAGAATGCGGCGACACTCGTCGACGGTGGTCCCCAGGGGTTTCTCCACCAACACATGAACGTCGGTGGCGAGTATGTCCTCCATGATGTCGGCGTGGGTGTGGTTGGGTGATACGAGAACCACCGCATCGCACACCCCTGCCGCCAACAGGTCCTTGTGATCCGTGAAGACCATGTCATCGTCGAGTCGTGCTGTGTTTTTGCCGAACTTGCGCGACTGGGGATCCGGATCGGAGATAGCCACGACGTGGGCGCCTTCGATGGCGTTCACATTGTTGATGTGCTCCAAACCCATCATCCCGGTGCCGATCACGCCGTAGCGAATCTCTTCAGTCACTGGTCGCTCCTGCTACTTGATGCCGAGGTACTTGTCGGTCAAGGCGACAGCCTCAACACCGGTCGCCTGCATTTCCATGGACGCACGAATGGCGTCGATGGTCTCGGGAATCGTCACCGACTCCTGCGGGATGTTGATGCCGAACACCACATCGTCGCCGGACAGCCCAACCATCTCCTCCCAGAGACCGATCTCGTACATGTCACCGCGCGGGTACTCCATGTAGCGGGCCCACTGGAACAGCGATGAGTTCGAGTCGAACCCTTCGGCAATCTTGACGACCTTGATGCGGGGATACGCCTTGAAGGCGGCGATCGCATCTTCGACGGAAATCTTCTCCTTCGGCGTTGCCGAGATGGTGATGATGTGACCGTGGGTGACAGGGGTGTGGACCAAAAGACCAGTGGCGGCAACGCCGTCCATGATGTTCTCGAGGTCAACGGCCTGATGGTTTGGGATTGGCTCCACCTGCAGGACGTTGGTGAGACCACGATGGGTGTCACCCGGATCGGCAACACGGCGGATGATGGTGATGAATGTCTTGCTTACACCGACAGCCTTGTGCACCGCATCGACCGCACGGATGAGGCCGGTGGTGTTACACGAAGTCAGCTTCAAGTAGTCAACGCCAAGCCCCTTCTCGTAGTTGACGGTGCCGTGGAAGAAAACATCGGCCACCTCTCCGGACTCGCCGCCCTGGAAGACCGCTTTGACGCCCGCAGCCACGTACTTCTCTTTGTTCTTGGCTCCGATGCCACCGGGAGCGGCGTCGAGCATCACATCGACTTCGCCGAGCAAGTCATCGAAGCCACCGGACACCGGGATGCCTGCTTCTTCGAGCGCAACCTCTGCGCCATCGTATGCCGTGAACAACTTGAAGGGCATCCCGCGCTCTTTGAGCGCACGAACGGGAAGGGTCGGGGCGACATCGGCAACACCGACGAGCTCCATGTCCTCTTGCATGGCGACACCAGCGGCGAGCCGGTTCCCAATTACTCCGTAGCCGGCGACGCCGACCTTTACTTTGCTCATTCTCCGTCCCTTTCTAGAGATCGATAACGGGGATGCCCCAGCCTGCAGCTAGGGCTTCTAATTCTTCGCGATAGTCGCCGTACACAATTCCGAAATGATGCTCGAGGCCCTCCCTAGCGATGGTTGCCACGACTTCGGATGCCGACCGGTCGAATTCGACGACACCAGCGGTGCCAGAGAATGCAAGCGGCTCATCGAGCATCGTACCGCCGCCGATGACCAGGGAATGAACCCCACCCGCCTGGCTCAGACGGCATAGCGTGACCCGACCGGGGCGGAGCGCAAACTCGTTGAGCAGCGGCAGCTTCCGGTTGGAGTGAATAGTCCCAACCGCAGACCCGTCATCGGGTGCCATGTGCATGGGGGCCAGACCGCAATGCCAGAGAACTCCGGTCTTCCCGTCGGTGTCCATCTCAACCAGATCGGCAACGAACGATGGTTCGCCCGCCGTGTGCTGCAGCAGCAGGGCGGTCACGTTGCCATATACATCGGCCTCGCAGGTTCCGGGGATGCCATCGTCGATGAGCATGCTCTGCGGAGAGCATGCGGCGCCTCCGTAGTCGGTGAAGCACTCCGGCCAACACCGGGTGGCAACACCGGACCAGCCACCAGCGTCGATCAACGTCTTCAGTCCCCCGTAGAGGCTGAGCGACTTGTCGAGAGCTTCCTGGTCCAGATCGTCGAGATTGCCGAGTCGCTCGACCGCACGTTCCCGCGTAGCCGACACGATTTCGATCGGCGTCGCTGCTGCGCTCCCGAACAGGTCTTCTAGCTCTTTGCGATCGACCATCACCCCGGTGACTTCCGCCAATGTCTCCTGGTCGTAGCCACAGGGGTCGAACCCAACGGGACGATCACCAATGACACCGATCCTCGTCGTCGCCAGCGTCGCTGCAACCGCGGTCGCGGTCTGTTGCGCGGCTGGTGAGGCGGATCGAGGGGGGCGCCGCCGACTTGCATCTTGCTTGATGTCACCAGCGAGCAGGGCGACGATGTCATCGATCGCACCAGCGTCGTCCGCAAGGCGGTGCACGTAGTCGAAGTCGCTACCGGACTTGATCAGTGCGTAGGCAGCCAGGTTGAGACCACAGAACGAGTTGAGGCGCAGCCGCCCACCCACCCGGGCCTCCGGGAACGACCAGATGACAATGGGGGCATCGAAACGGGCCCCGATGGCTTCGGTCATCGACGAGTCGGTGAACGAAACCTGGAGCAACAACAACGCGTCGAGTTCGACACCGACGAACTGCTCCAGCGCCTTCTCGGTCGACTCAGCGTCGAACAAGAGATCGGAGTTGCCCAGCAGATCGGCGTCGAGACCCGTCAGCGTTTCCATTGCGGCGGTGGCAACCTCTTCTGCGTACGGAACGTCGAAGGTAGGCCGGGCGAGGGCGAGGACACCGAGTCTCTTGCGGGGTGAGGTCACGGTGCTACTCGTACGGGGTGTCGTCCCAGAAAGCCTGGAACTTGCCGAGTCCAACGTCCGTGTAGGGATGAGCGAAGCTGTCCTTGAACACCGGCATGCCGGCGGTAACAATGTCGGCACCGACGACGGCAGAGTTGGTGATCTGCCTGGCGTTGCGGGCGGCCGCAACGATGATCTCCGTGTCGTATCCGAAGACGTTGCGGATCGCGGCCACCTCGTCGATGAAGTGAGTGATCTCTTCGCCGTTGCTTTCCTTCCAGCCGACAAACGGGGATACGAACGCCGCACCCATGCGCATCGCTTGGAGTGCCTGGGCTGCCGAGAATACGAGAGTCAGGTTCGACTGGATGCCGTCCTTGGCCAGTTCGTGGACGGCCTTGTATCCGGGCTCGGTGGCGGGAAGCTTGATGATGAAGTTGGGAGACAGGGCGGCGAGCTTCTTGCCTTCCGTCACCATCTCTGTCCAATCATCGAAGTGAGGATTGACCTCGACCGAGATCGGCTTGTCGGTCCCGTCGAAGATCTTGGCGATCTCGGCGATGACGGTCATGAACGGTTTGCCGGAAACCTGAACGTGACGTGGGTTGGTGGTGACCCCGTCGATGTCCCACATCTCGAGGGCATATTCGATCTCGTCGGTCATGGCACTATCGAGGAAGAACTTCATCTATCTCTCCTACTTGCTCGTCAGGGTTGCTAACACATTGGCGACGGTCACGTCGCTAACTCGCGAATTCGATTCTGCGGTGAGGCCTGCGATGTGTGGGGTCAGCACGACGTTGTCGAGTCCAACAAACGGCTCTGCGGCCACAGCGGTCAACGGCTCGACCTCGAACACATCAAGCGCGGCGCCGGCGATCTTCCCGGCGCGAATCGCGGCTGCGAGGGCAGCATCGTCAACGATGCCCCCACGAGCGGTATTCACGACAACCGCGCCCGGGGCCAGCACACCGAGACTCGACGCGTTGAGTATGTGTCGGGTCTCGTCGGTGAGCGGAACGTGAACGCTCACCGCGTCTGCGCCGGCGAGCACCGCATCGACAGTCTCGCGGCGATCGATGTCATCCCAGACCGGGTCGGTATCGGCAATAAACGGATCGAAGGCGGCAACGTTCATTCCGAGGGCGGAGGCACGCACGGCAACGAGGCGCGCAATCTCACCGAGCCCGACGAGCGCCAGAGACTTGCCCGCAGTTTCCCGACCTTGAAGGTCGGCTCGGGGCCAGGATCCGTCGAGCATCCGATCCTTCGACTGGTACGCACCGCGGAACAACATAAGGAGTGAGGCAACTACATACTCGGCGACCGCTAGTGCGTTGGCACCGGTCGCGGGGTGGACCACAACTCCGCGATCTGCACACGCTTGGAGATCGATGTTGTCGAGACCAACACCAAGCCGTCCGACGGCTCGCAACCGGGGAGCGGCAGCCAGCAAGCCAGCATCGACTTGCGTTCGATTGCGAACGATGATCGCCTCGGCTTCACTCAGCTCCGCCAACAGGCGGTTGCGGTCATCGACCAATCCCGGGTCGAATAGAACGGTGAACTTCTCGCGCAGCGGCTCTACCGCTGCTTCGTTCATGAATTCGGATACGACTACTTGGGCCATATGGCTTCTCCGGGGCTGGGCTCCAGCATAGCAATGGAACCGGTTCCGTTTTTCTACCCGGCTTGCGGGTGTGTGTCCTCGGGGGAAACAGCGTGCACCAACTCGCCTCCAGTCGAGGCTACTACCTGGCCCTAACCAATCGAAGTTCCACCGACTGTGGATGCGCTTCCATTCTTGGAAAGAAGTGGGCCGTCGTGACTTTGCGCGACCGGTAGCGGTCGGTATGGTTATCCCTGCATCGGCGCTCGGCCGATGCTCAAGGAGGAGGACTCCATGAAGCAATTCAAGTGGCTGCTGCTGCTTGTTGTCTTCGCTCTCTTTGCTGCTGCGTGCGGCGACGATGCGGATGAAGGCACAACGGCGGCACCCTCAGACACAACGGCGGCCGAAACGACGGCCGCGCCAAGCGATGGTGGAACCGATACCACTGCCGCACCCGATACAACAGAGGCCCCAATGGTGGACCTCGCGGGAACAAGCGTAACGATCTTCTCTTCTGAGGATGGTGCGGACGAGGCGACCGGCATTCAGCGGGCGCTCGACGTCTTTGCCGAGCGGAACGGGATGACGATCACCCACACTGGTGCTCGTGACTTCTCGGACCAGATCAACGCACAGGCAGCCGGTGGCAACCCGCCGGATATCGCAATGTTCCCGCAGCCCGGCAAGGTCCTCGACTTTGCTGCGCAGGGCTTCCTGCTACCCATTCCGGATGCTGTCGAGGCTGTCGTCAGGCCACAGTGGCCGGCGGGCACGCTCGAGACCTACACGTATGAGGACGATGTCTACGCCTTCCAGGTCAAGACCGACCTGAAGTCGATCGTCTGGTACAACCAGCAGGTCTTCGCCGACGGCGGCTATGCGATCCCGACGACATTCGATGAGCTCGTTACTCTCAGCAATGAGATGATCGCTGCTAGCCAAACCCCTTGGTGCATCGGTATCGAATCCGGACCTGCCACCGGTTGGGTTTTCACCGACTGGATGGAAGACATGATGCTGCGGCTCGAAGGCCCCGAGGCCTACGACCAGTGGACTTCCAATGAGCTGAAGTTCTCGGATCCGCGAGTCACGGCTGTGGCCAACGCGATCCTGGACATCTGGAACACGCCGGGCAACACCTATGCTGCTGGCGGTTCGATCTCAGCTACGGCACACAGCGCTGATCACGGGCAGCCGCTCGTCGACGGCACTTGCGCCATGGTTCGCCAGGCCTCATTCTTCGCTGCGTTCCTGCCTGAAGGCACGACCGTTGGTGAGGGCGGCCAGATCGGCACGTTCTACTTCCCGAACGTCGACACGGACTCGTCCCCGACGCTGACCGCCGGCAACTCGGCAGCAGCGTTCCGTGACGCCCCCGAGGTGTGGGCAGTGATGGAGTACCTTGGTTCCACCGAGTATGCCGAAGAGCGTCAGAAGGCGCAGCGGGAGATCAAGGGCGGCGACGCCTCTGGCTTCCTGACTTCGAACCTCGGTGTCGACCTGAGCTTGTGGAACGAGCTCGAGGGCGGCTTCATCTCGATCCTGTTGAACGCGGCTCCGGCCCGTTTCGATGGCTCGGACCTGATGCCGGCCGCGGTCGGTTCAGGAGCCTTCTGGACTGAAGGCACCAGCGCAGTCAACGGTGACAAGAGCGTTGAGGATGCATTTACCGCCATCGACGCTGCTTGGCCGACCAACTAGTCCGGTTCAAGCGTGATAGACACAGAAGCCAGCCCGCATTGCGGGCTGGCTTCTGTCTTTTCGGCGCCAGCAAGATCGGTTCACTAGATTGAACCAACCGGGAGCGGACAAGGGAGAACCATGAACAGACTTGTCGTCACCGTCCTAGGCATCGTCGGTGCCATAGGCTTGAGCGCCCTGATCTTCATCGGGGTCAACAAGGTGTTTGACCTGACCGAGGACAAATACCCGCGCTACAGCACCATCACGGGAGGTCTCCTGTCGGGCGTGGTGTTCCTATTGCTCTGGGGTAATCGCATGATCGATTCCCCGGTTGTAGTCACCTTGGTCGCTTTAGTGATTGGCGGCGGTACCGGGCTGGCCCTCAGCCTGATCCAGGACCGCACCCAGCGGATGATCGTCGGTGCAGCCGGAGGTGGTGCGCTCGGGGTGCTCCTTGGTGTCGCCGCCGACCAAACGATCAAGCCCTCGATCGACCCTATCGGTGTGATCGTCGGCCTGCTCATCGGCGTCGGTTTGGGATTCCTGATCTGGGTGCTGAAAGGTAGAGACCCGGAGAAGCTGACACGGTCGCTCATAGCCGGAGCGGCATTCGGTTGGCTGCTCGGTGCCTGGGTGGCAGCCACGCTCGATGGTTCCCGCGTCGAAATGATCGTGGTCGCAATCGTCCTCGGCCTCCTGGTTGGATTGGCCGTGGGATGGCGACCTCGGCCGTCCCGGGTGAAACGTGCCGAGATCGCGCTCGGAAGCAGAAAGTACATCTTCCTGGCCCCGGCGCTCCTGTTCGTGGGATCCGCTCTGGTCATTCCACTCGGGCGAACCATCTGGTTGAGCTTCTTGAGCGGGAACCCGAACGACCTATCCCCAACCGGATTCTCCAACTATGCAGAGCTGTTTAGTGATCCCGGCATTATCAACTTCGATAAGGCGGGCGACATCCTTACCAGCTCTCTCTTCTGGATTGCGGTCGTGGTCGGGATACTCGGCATCGTCGCAGGCAAACTGTCGGGTAGGCAGATCGGGGCCGGCTTCTCGGTCAACCCGGGCAACCTATCGCTGATGGCCGGCGGTGTCGTGCTGTTGTTCTTTGCGATCTTTACCAATATCAGGGGAACGATTCCCAACAACCTCTGGTGGATCTTGAGCGTCATCACGTTCGCCGTCTCCCTCGGCCTCGCGGTGGCTGTTCTCGCTGATCGGTCCAGGGGAGAGAACATCGCAAAGTCGTTGATCTTCCTGCCGATGGCAATCAGCTTCGTCGGCGCCTCGATTATCTGGCGTCTGATCTACGTTGCCCGACCACCCCAGGATCCGCAGAGCGGCGTCCTCAACTCGCTCTGGGTGATGATCGGTGAGTGGAGCAACTCCGGGACGGCGCGCCTCGTCGTCACCATCGTGCTGCTGGCGTTTATCGCCGCTTTGGGATATCTGGCTTGGCGCGGCTGGCAGGCAGGCTCTAACGGCATCGTGGCGGGATGCCTGGCCATCGTCGCCGGCTTGGGATGGTTGATCTACCAGTTCAACGGACCCGGTATCGGCGGATTCGAGCTATTCGAATTCGACGGCGAGATCCGGGTGCTCTCAGATCCGGTGCTCTTCATCCAGGAAGCTCCGTGGAACAACTTCTGGATGATGGTCGTGTTCATCTGGATCCAGACCGGTTTCGCCATGGTCATCTTCTCAGCCGCCATCAAGGCGGTGCCCGAGGATCTCCTGGAGGCAGCACGCATCGATGGCGCAACCGAGTCGCAGACCTTCTGGCGAGTGACGATCCCGCAGATCTATCCCACGATCGGGGTTGTGGTCACCACGCTGGTCGTCACGGTGCTCAAGGTTTTCGATATCCCGAAGGTCATGACCAATGGCAACTTCGATACCCAGGTGCTTGCCAATGAGATGTGGGAACGAGCCTTTACTCAGCTTGACTTCGGCATGGGCTCGGCGGTGGCCGTCGTCCTGTTCATCGCTGTTCTTCCTGTAATGGCGATCAATATTCGACGGATGCAGAGAGAGAGGCTGGGATGACAACTACCAAGCAACGACCCGCCGGCGCCGTCACACAGCGTCGTCCCCTGGGGAAGCGTATTTACGGGTTCCTCCGTGGGATTCCTACGTGGTTCCTCTGGATCCTTGTCATCCTATGGACGATCCCGACTTTCAGCTTGTTCGTGAATTCGTTCCGAACTCGAGACGCACAACGCGGCAGCGGATTCTGGAATGCCTTCAGAGACAACGCCAACGGGTTCGACTTCCCGACATTGGACAACTACCGCGAGGTGCTCTTCCCCGACGTTGGTGCAGGCCTCGGCAACGCATTGCTCAACTCAGTCGCTATCGCAGTGGTCGCCACGATCATCCCGATCGCGATCGCAGCTTTTGCCGCGTATGCCTTCGCCTGGATCGACTTCAAGGGCCGGGAGTGGTTGTTCATCGCCACCGTGGCTCTGTTGGCAGTACCCACGCAGGTGGCGCTGATCCCGCTGCTATCGGCCTACTCGAACGGTGTCGCCCTGACATTGCCGTTCATTGAGAAGACGGTTCAGTTGTTCCCGGATTTGGACTTATCCGGCGAGATACCGGCGGTGTGGTTAACCCACACCGGTTTTGCGATGCCGTTCGCGATATTCCTATTGCACAACTACATCGCAGGCCTGCCGAAAGACCTGTTCGAATCGGCTGCCATCGACGGCGCCGATCACTTCAAGGTCTTCTGGCGGCTGGTTCTCCCGTTATCGGTTCCGGTGCTGGCTGCGTTCGCCATCTTCCAGTTCCTCTGGACCTGGAACGACTACCTGATCGCCCTCACGATGATCGGGGGCAATAGGGAGGCGCTGCCCGGCACGATCGTGGTGGCATCGCTGGCAGGAGAGTTTGGAGCTCGAGAACACTTGCTGACGGCTGGAGCGTTTGTGATCACCGTCGGGCCTCTACTCGTGTTCTTTGCACTGCAGAGGTTCTTCGTGAGAGGTATTACTGCGGGCTCGGTGAAGGGCTAGAAGCGACCACTACTAACGAGGAAGCGGCTCCCAATCGGGGGCCGCTTCCTTGTTGTTCTAGGCATGCGGCGGTAGTCCACCCGCTCACTGCGCTGGTGCCCGCGCTACTGCTCCATGGCTTCGTCGGCGAGGAAGCTGTCGGTGGCGACACCGGAGCCGGGGAGCTCGCCTGCGGTCTCGCTCAGTTCCTTGAGGATCTCGGCCGACTCGTCCGGCATGTGATAGGTCTCGGCTTCGCCGGGGAATTCTCCACTACGGACGTCCGCAAAGAACTGCTCGAGCGCTTCGACCGCAACGTTTGCGAGTTGGGCGTACTGTCGAACGAACTTGGCCGTACGCTTGTCGTGCAGACCAAGCACGTCGTGGAACACAAGTACCTGACCGTCACATTCGGCACCCGCTCCGATCCCGATTGTTGGAATCGCGATCTCGTCGGTGACCATCTTGGCAACCATGTCTGGAACGCCTTCGAGCACAATCGCAAACACACCCGCATCGGCGAGGAGTTTCGCGTCGGTGATCAGTTCGTACGCGGCGGCAGCTTGCTTGCCCTGAACCCGGTATCCACCCATAGCGTGAACCGATTGGGGAGTGAGTCCGAGATGACCCATCACCGGGATCTCAGCACCCAGTACCGCAGCAACAACGTCGAGCCGCTTGCGTCCGCCTTCGAGCTTCACGGCGCCCGCTCCCCCGTCACGAATCAAGCGACCGGCATTATGAACCGCTTCCTTCGGGGTCGTGTGATAGCTGAGCCACGGCATGTCTGCGACAACAAGGGCGGAGGGGGCTGCGGTCATGACCGCAGCGGTGTGATAGACCATCTCATCAACGGACATAGCGAGCGTGTCCGCACGGCCAAGGACAGCGTTGGCGACCGAGTCACCCACCAGAATGATGTCGACGCCGGCGCGATCGGCGATACGGGCCGAGGGCTCGTCGTATGCGGTGACCATCGTCAGCTTCTCGCCACCCTTGCGGGCTTTGATCGCCGGTGCGGTGAGTCTCTTGGTCATGTCGTTTCCCTTCTCCCCACCCGGAGAATGGGTTGGGGGCTGCCCTTTGGGCAGCTTCCGGTTTGGCTGCGTCAAACCGGGGCTCGGCCCAGGGGCGTCCCTGGAACCGCCGCGGCTGGTCTCAGGGTCGGTGGATTCAGTTGTGTTTGGGTCAACCGGTGTATCGGCCGCCAATCTGGTCGCCCGTACGGGTTGCTATTCGTAGAACGTTACCCGTTGCGACGGCATTCCGCCGACCGGCTATGTTGCTCCTATGGCACGCAAAGACATAACTATGACCCCGGAAGAGGTTCAACAGTTTCTCAGCACGAACACGGTGCTCGAGGTATCCACAGTCGGCGCTGACGGCTGGCCGCATCTCGCACCCATGTGGTACGTCATGGACGACGGCAAGGTCGTGTTCCGCTCGTTCACCAAGTCGCAGAAGATCGTCAATCTGCAACGCAACCCCAAACTGACAGTCTTGGTGGAGACGGGCGACGACTACTCACAGCTGCAAGGCGTGATGATCAAAGGGACTGCGCTTCTTGTCACCGACCCCGATTATGTGCTGTCGATCTACGGTGGGCTCGCGGCCAAGTACCCGATGATCAACGATGCACCGATCGAGCTCGACACCGACGCTCTCGAAGCAGCCTTTGGGCGGTTTGCGTCCAAGAACACGGCTGTGGTCGTAGAACCCATGAAGACCATCACCTGGGACCACACCAAACTCGGCGGCGGGTACTAGGGCTGGGCAGGCTGAGCCGAAGTGGGCGAGGGCAAGACTGCCCAGGCTCGCCTGCAAGCGAATCCACCGCTCGGCAATTCTGCCAATGGGCGGGTCAGTCTGGGGAGGTGCTCCATAGGGAGCAGGTCATGGTTGGCTCAAACCCCGCACCGAGGTACAGGGCAACCGCCGCGGCATTGTCGCTTTCATAGCTGACCTTGGTTCGCTGGCTCCCTGCCGCAAGGAGCTTGTGAACTCCGGTAGCCACGACGTGCCGGGCGAGCCCCTTGCCTCGGTGGGGCGGTTCAGTGCCTATTGGCTCCACAAGGCCGACACCGGTAGCTGGGTCGTTCCAAAACAGCCCATAGGCCGCGACACGGCCTTCGTCGTCAACCACGAACAGATCGAGATCCGGTCGGTAAAGCGAAGTCTGCCGCAGCCGACTCTCGACCTCAGGACCGTTGCGTTGAGCAAAGTGGTGGACGGTTGATGCACGGGTGGCTCGGCTGTGGAGCGAGTAACCGTCCGGAAGGGTGCTGACCTCGGGTCTCGTCGCTGCGTTCAGCCATGCCGTCACGTCCCCCGACCCTTGATGGAACCCGGCGTCACTGAGAAGCCTGATGAGGGCCTCGTCCTCGTCGTCAACCAGCATCTCGACAGGCGCAAGATCCGTGGTGAGCTCCTGAGCCCGCTCAAAGATCTCTCGAATCAGGGAGGCTTCCACCGACGGGAGAGTGATCAGATCGAGCCACGTACTGGATGACCATGCGGTG
The DNA here is from genome assembly GCA_965368515.1 of uncultured bacterium. Taxonomy (GTDB): domain Bacteria; phylum Actinomycetota; class Acidimicrobiia; order Spongiisociales; family UBA5794; genus JAAETI01. Next base: position 4,810 of record CBDUNF010000001.1, on the reverse strand, counting down.
GTCACAGCTGCCGCAACCGGGCCGTGCTCGTCGTACCAGAACGGCATCGGTTGGTCGTCGGTGCTTCGGGGTGTTCGCCACCACCACTGACGGTCCGCAGCCTCCCATAGACCCTTCGTCGGATGCTCTCTCCTGGCACGCTGGAGCAAGGCAGTCACCTCAGAGAGATATGAAGTTCCCGAGTGATCACGGACACGATGCACCACCGCACGATACCCAGCACCGCGTAACCCAAACCTGCCCGCGTACCGCAATCCCGCACACCGCGGCGATACTCCACAGAGATCCGACATGGATGGCTGAGTTCCGCGTAGCGGAACTCAAACCTGCGGGCGCAGCCTGCCGGCTGCGCCCGCAGGCGTAGACTTGAGCCCATGCCCTTTTTCGCAATTGTCATTCTCATCATCGTCGGCATCGCCTACATGGCGTACCAGTCGCATCAGAACAGCGTCGGAGCCTGGCGCCGGGTCGCCCAACAGTTGGGGCTCCACGTCGAAGCGAAAGGCAGGCTCTCTCGCCCGACACTCTCGGGGAAACTGAACGGCCTGCCGGTGCGGATCGACACCTATACACAACGATCCGGGAACAGTTCCACGACCTATACGAGATATCAGGTCCGCTACCCCTCGGTCGGCTTCGACTTCACGCTCAAGCGCGAGGGTGGCCTCTCTTTCATCGGCAAGCTGTTCGGCATCGAGGACGTTCAGATCGGAGACCCCGTGTTCGACGGGGCGTTCAAGGTCAAGACATCAGATCGAGATCGCCTCGTCGCCTTTCTGACACCTTCGGTGCGATCGGGGCTGTTCCGCCTGATGGCTTCGTATCCGACCACGGTCATCTCGGAGGACCACATTGGGCTCACGTCGCGCAAGTTTGAGAGCAGAGAAGAGGTACTCGCCTCGACTATTCAGCGCCTGGTAGCCACCGCACAACTGCTCACTTCACCGTCGGCGGGTGTCAGCGATCAGAACGTCGACGACCGCGGCCAGGGCTTGCTTGCGGATGTAGCCGAGCGTATTCGGCAAGCCGTCGAGCAGAATCCCGAGGACATCGACCAGCGGATCTTCGAGGTCGAGACTCTTGCGGCCGCCGGAGACGAGAACCAGGCCGGAGAGCGGATCAAGGATCTGGAGAGGATCGCTCCCGCAGATCCTGATGTCGCCGGTTGGAAGCAGGCGCTGGGCACGCCCAACCGGCCTGCGGCGGTCGACGAGGTGGACGTTGACGAGCTGGCTACTGAGCTATTCGGAGGCAACGACCTGAGCTTTGAGTCCCGCAGCAAGTTCAACAGCAAGTTTGCGGAAGGTCGCATCAACTGGGAGGGCAAGGTCAAACAGGCGCGACGAGTTGGAGACACCGTGACCGTGACGGTCACCGTAGCCACGGTGAACAATGACCTCTACGGCAACACCGACATAGATGTTGTGTTCGACACACCAGCGGCGTCGGCCCCTGCGCTCGATACCAGGGTGACTGTGTCCGGCACGCTCAGCACCATCGATCCGTTGATGCGCAACCTGTTCGTGAAGGACGCCCGGGTCAACTAGCGAGTTCGACGAGGGCTTCGAGCAGTCGCCGCACCTGGTCTCGGTAGCGCTCGTGTACAAGCTCTCCGTTTTCGAACGCCTCGCGACCGGGAACGAGTACCTCGGGATTCTGCACCACTTGCAGATCGTTGTGCATGAGGATCGTCCGCAGGTGCATCTGTGCCCGCACCGAGCCGAGCCGTCCTGCCGCACCCATGATGGCTGCGGGCTTTCGGGTCAGCGGCGAATCCGGACCACCGCGTGACGCCCAGTCGATTGCGTTCTTGAGGGCCCCTGGCACTGAGTTGTTGTACTCCGGCGTGGCTATCAGCACCGCGTCGACGGCGTCGATCTGGTCGCGGAAGCGTTGCACCGAGGCAGGAAAGCCGGTCTCTTGTTCAACGTCCCAGTCGTAGAGCGGCAAGTCAGAGATGTCGGCTAGTTCGAGCTGGGTGTTCGCCGGCACCAGTTCGGCTGCAGCGCGGAGAAGGGAGCGATTGAGGCTCCCCCGGCGCAGGCTTCCGGAGATTCCAAGAATGGTGGTCGTCATTGCAGGCCTTTCACGTCGTAGTCTCGGGACCACGATCTGATCAACAGCTACAAGCGGGGGCCCACAGCCCTTATTCCGAGCGAGGTGCGACATGGACATCGCCATCCGCGGGTACCGATCTTCCGATCTCGACGACTGCCGAATGCTGACACCCAACTGACGGAGTTGCACAGGAAGATCTACGAAAGCCCCGGCATCGGTGGTGACGACCCAGGAATGCAATTCGACGAACAGCTCGAGAAGGCGGGTCGGGACCGGATCTGTCTTGCCGAGAGGGAGGGCGTCGTAATGGGGATGGCCGGCCTCCAGCCCGGGATTGACGCGGGAACACTCGAAATCGAGCCTCTGGTTGTTGCCGCAGGAGTGCGAGGCGCCGGTGTGGGGAGAATGCTGGTCGAGCACACCACCTCGGGTTTATCAACGTTGGCTATGTCGAACTGTTTCTCGACACGAGTCCGGAGCCGAACCAGCTGTGGCACAAAGGTGAAATTATTGCCGGATGTGCCTTCAGGGTCTACAGCCGATCCCACGGAATCGCCGTGATGATCAGGATCAGAGACGCAGCCGACGCCAGCGTCACAATCAACCACGATCGAACGTCCTCCCGCCGCTTGGCGACCGCAAACCCGACATGAGCCACACCAAGGGCCAGCAGCATCGACACCGGATGCAGTACGCCAAAGAAGAACCCGCGCTTCCACCCGTCGTAGAAGATCCAGATGACGGCTCCGATGGCCACCTGGATGTCGATAACCATGACCATCAGCTGGTAGTAGTGAGGGCTCCAGGCGCCGCCTTTGCGATAGCGCATGAGGCCGAGCACGATCCCAGCAACCATTGCAACCAGTACCAGCCAGCGGGTCCACGAGTGGATCGTCACGAGTTGCTGCAAACTGGCTCCTAATCGGGGATTTCGATCTCGATGCGGCGAATCCGCCGACCGGTGACACCGGTTACGGTGATCATCAGATCGCCGGCTGCGAGCTCGGTACCGATCCGGGGCAGATGCCCCGCCAAACCCATCACCATGCCGCCGACGGTTGTCCAATCCCCTTGGGGGAGACGGATATCGATGGCGGCCTCGAGGTCTTCGGTGAGCATGCCGCCGTCGACAACCCACCGACCGTTGCCGAGACGGCGCAGCTGGGGTGCGGACACGGCTCCCTCTTCGCTCACAACACCGAAGAGCTCCTCGACGATGTCCTCGATGGTCAGCATGCCAGAGGTGCCACCGTGTTCGTCGATGACCACAGCAACGTGCGTGCCGCCGGTCTGCATCTCGCCGAGAAGGTCGAGAACTCGCTTCGACTCGGCGACGAGGAGCGGCGGGTACCCGAGATCGCCAACGATCTTGTCAGGGCTGACCACCAGGTCGCGCTGCCTGACGACACCGATAACGTTGTCGATACTCCCGTCGTATACAGGGAGGCGGCGGTGCCCACTCGCCAACGCGACCTCGAGAGCTTCGCTAGCCGCAACGGACGCCGATACCGCAGTCATGTCGACCCGGGGCACCATCACTTCCCCGGCGACCCGGTCTCCGATCCGGAAGGCGCCCTCGATGAGCTTCAGGTCAGCATCGGTGATCTCGCCTTCAGTGGCCGCAGCAGACGCAAGACTGCGCAACTCGCGCTCGGTCACTGTTGGCGTTGTCGCTATGCCCTTGCCGGGCGCATGGAGGTCGGCGAACTTCACCAGCACCGAAACGACAGGACGCAGCAGGCTGGTGAGGAGTCCAACCGGGTATGCCAGAGCCATGATGGCGGCCGCGGCGTTGCGGTAGGCGTAGGTCTTCGGGATGGCTTCCGAGTACACAAACAGAAACATGGTCAGGGCAAACGAGGCAATCGTGACCCCGAGACTGCCAAACCAGCGGTCTGCCAGAATCCCGGTGATGGTGGCCGCGCCGATCTGAACGAGCAGAACCACCAGCAAGATCGTGTTGAGCACATGCGGCAGATCGTCGAGAAGCCGCAAGGTCCGCCTGGCGCGCCGGCCACCTTCCTCGGCTTGCGATGCGATCCGAACCCGAGAGACGCGCACCAGCGCAGTCTCGGCCGCCGCAAGAACCACTGCAATCAGGAATAGGACGATGAACAGGGCAATGAGCCCGCCGTCACGGTTGAGATCCATGGGTCAAGTCTGCCATACCGGCGACGTGGCCGCTCCGGCACAGCGGCACGATCTACGGTCGCGGTGTCGGATTCCCTGCGCAATCCAAGCCTTCTCCCGGCCGGTATCTCGCCATCACTGAATCCTCCAGAACAAAGCCGTCGGGATTCGTACGGGAGCGGAAGGTTTCGACCGAACGGCAGGCTCCGGAGCGCCAGCTACTCTGGCCCGTCTCTTCGACCTCCCAGTACTTCGTCGAGTACATCTGCACCGTGATCGAGGTATCGGTGTACTCGACCCAAATCAGAACTCCGTATGGCGTGTTGTTGATGAAGGCCAGGTCGACATCGGGATAGTTGATCGTCGCTTCCCGTCCGTACGGGTACCGACTCAGATAGATGGTGTGCGACTGGTAGTCGTCGAACTCGAGACCAGCAAAGAACGCAGCGTTGAAGATCGTCGTCGCAAACTGCGAAACACCACCGCCGACGTCATCTTTCAGGTGCCCCTGCTGGATACTCCCGGCGGGGACGAAGCCCTTCTCGGTCGTGCGCTCGCCGACGTAGTCGTTCACCGAGAATCGCTCCCCCGGCTGCATCACATACCCGGTGACGATGTCCGA